>CAZZJH010000008.1:0-24097 GCA_964654335.1 uncultured Acidimicrobium sp. | reverse complement strand
GGGCGTCAGCCTTCTTCTTCGCGAGAACCTTCTTCTGAGCCTCGAGCTTCTTCTTCGCGAGAACCTTCTTCTGAGCCTCGGCTTTCTTCTTGGCCAGAACCTTCTTTTGGGCGATTTTCTTCTTCGCCGCGGCGCTGTTCGACCCTGCCATTACGACCTCCCGAAACTTGGCGCCTTACCGTAGTCGCTCGACTGAGACATGGATGGGCATCCCGTCCACTTCCGCATTTGCCGCGACGCCGTCCAAGCCAACTTCCGACACGTTTTCAGCCAGGGTTTCAGCCGCCACGTAAGAAATGAATGGACGTACCTGATCGGCCATGACCTCAGAAAGGCCGAGTTTGAGTGAAATCCGGTCGGAAACGGCGAAGCCCGCCTCCCTGCGCGCCTGCTGCACCGCACGCACCACGTCTCTCGCCACACCTTCTGCGATGAGTTCAGGAGTCAACTCGATGTCCAAGAGCACGATTCCCGCACCTCCAGGAAGCGTCGAGGTGACCACTGAGTCAGAAGCGAGATTCTTTGCGGAGAGACGTAGTTCGAATTCGCCCTCGATCAATTCGAAACTTCCTGCTCGAACCGTGTTCCCCGTGACGGACCAGTCGCCGCGCTTCACGGCACCGATCACCTGCTGAGTGTCCTTGCCCAAACGTGGGCCCAATGCCGCAGGCACGACGTGTAGCTCCCGAGTCGCGAGCCCTTCCACATCGGCGGTCAGCACCACTTCGCGAACGTTCACCTCGTCACGAACGAGCTCCACGTAGTCGGCGAGATCATTCGCCAATTCGGATGCAACTGTCACCCGCGACAAAGGCAAGCGCACACGACGTCCGGCCGACTTGCGCAGTCCGAGCGTTGCAGAACAAACTGCACGAACTTCGTCCATCGCGCGCACCAAGTGTGGATCGGCGGGAATCGATGCAGAGGATGGCCAGTCCTCCAGATGCACACTTCGACTACCCGTCAAACCCTGATAGATCTTCTCCGTCACGAGCGGGAGAAGTGGCGCTGCAACTCGGGTCAATACTTCGAGGATCGAATGCAAGGAGTCGATGGCCTCCTGATCACCCGACCAAAAGCGATCCCTGCTTCGACGGATGTACCAGTTGGTCAGGACGTCGAGGAAGGTTCGGATCTGCTGCGATGCCCCGAACAGGTCGTAGGCGTCCATCGAGGTGGTCAATTCATCGACCAGATCGTGCAGTTTGGCAAAGGCGTATCGGTCGAGGACGTTGGTGGAGTCGAAACGACTGCTGCCCACCTTCGACTCGGCATTCGCGTACAACGAGAGGAAATACCACGAGTTCCACAGAGGCAGGATGACCTGGCGGACCGTGTCGCGAATGCCCTCCTCCGTCACCGAGAAGTCCGCGCCGCGGAGGATGGCGGACGACAAGAGGTACCAGCGCATGGCATCGGCGCCGTACGTGTCGAAGACGCGCATCGGATCCGGGTAGTTGCGCAAACTCTTGGACATCTTCTGCCCGTCATCACCGAGCACGATTCCGTGACTCATGCAGGTGGCGAACGACGGCCGATCGAAGAGAGCCGTCGCCAATACGTGCAACGTGTAGAACCAACCACGCGTTTGCCCGATGTATTCGACGATGAAGTCGCCCGGGTAGTGACCGTCGAACCATTCCTGATTCTCGAACGGATAGTGCACCTGAGCGAATGGCATCGAACCGCTCTCGAACCAACAGTCCAGAACTTCGGGAACGCGACGCATCATCGACTTGCCGGTCGGGTCGTCAGGGTTGGGGCGAACGAGATCGTCGACTTCGGGCCGGTGCAGGTCGTGCACCTGTGTGCCGAAATCGCGCTCTAGATCCGCGATGCTTCCGTACACGTCGATCCGTGGATAGCTCGGATCATCGCTCTTCCATACGGGTATTGGCGAACCCCAGAAACGATTACGACTGATCGTCCAGTCGCGAGCATTCTCCAACCACTTTCCGAAACTGCCGTGCTGAAGGTGTTCGGGGACCCAGCGAATCTCCTCGTTGAGAGCGAGCATTCGCTCCTTCACTTTGGTCACGTTGACGAACCATGAACTCACGGCGCGATAGATGAGTGGTTTTCCCGTACGCCAGCAGTGCGGATAAGCGTGGTCGTAGGTCTCATGTCTGAGCACCACACCTCGCTCTTTCAACGCCTTGATGATCGGCGCGTTCGCGTCGAACACGAGTTGACCTTCGTAGTCCGGTATCTCGCTCGTGAAACGTCCTCGCGAATCGACCGGCACGACGAGATCGATGCCGTTTGCCGCGCACACGCGCTGGTCGTCCTCACCGAATCCGGGTGCCATGTGCACCACACCAGTGCCGTCCTCCGTGGAGATGAAGTCACCTGCGAGCACGCGGAAGGCACCTTGATGCTCCGCGAAGTACGGGAACAACGGTTCGTATCGGCGACCAACGAGATCGGTTCCCATCACCGAACCGATCACTTCATGTTCGCCGAGTTCCTTGGCATACGCGGCCACACGAGCAGCGGCGAGGATGTACACCTTCTCGCCGGATGACACCCGCACGTACTCGACATCGGGCCCTACGGCGAGAGCCAGATTGCTTGGCAACGTCCACGGAGTGGTCGTCCACGCGAGAATCGACTCTCCTGTTTCGAGAGTGAAAGCAACGGTGAGAGCAGGATCTTGCACCTGTTTGTAGGCGTCGTCCATTCGCGTCTCGGTGTTCGACAACGGTGTCTCGAGTGCCCACGAATATGGCAAGACGCGGAAACCCTCGTAGATCAGACCCTTGTCCCAGAGCGTCTTGAAGGCCCACATGACACTCTCCATGTAGGGCAAATCGAGCGTCTTGTAATCGTTGGCGAAGTCGACCCATCGCGCCTGTCGGGTGACGTAGCGCTCCCACTCACTCGTGTATTGCAAAACGGAAGACCGACAATGGTCGTTGAACTTCTCGATTCCGAAGTCGGTGATCGCTTGGGTACCAGAGATGCCAATTTGACGTTCTGCTTCGGCCTCCGCTGGAAGCCCGTGACAATCCCATCCGAACCGTCGCTCGACGCGTTTGCCACGCATGGTCTGGTATCGCGGAACCGCATCCTTCACGAAACCAGTCAGCAAGTGGCCGTAATGCGGCAGACCGTTGGCGAAGGGTGGTCCGTCGTAGAACACGAAATCGGCGGCGCCAGCAGACGAACGTTGGGCAACCGATGCGGCAAACGTGCCGTCACGATCCCAGAACTCGAGAATCTCTTGCTCGATCGACGGAACGTCGGGTTGAGGGTCGACCGCGGGGTATTTCACGGCGTCAGTGTACGAGTGTGCTCAGCAGCCGATCAGCGTGGGCACGATGATGCCCAGGACGATCCACACCACGATCGGCGAAAGATCGAGCGGCCCCATGTTCGGAAGGATCCGACGCACTGGCACGAGCACCGGATCAGTGGCCGCTTGGACAAGACGTGAAACTTGACCGACCGGACCACTCGGATTGATGGGAAACCACGACAAGACCACGCGCACGAACAACACGAAGACGTACATGTTGATCAGAGTGCAGATGAGAGCCACGGTCAACCGCGTGCGACGCGTACGCCTCGAGGCTTGATGAGGAACACTCCCGGAGAGACCTTCTCCAACGTTCCCTCGAGCCCGTAGACGAGACCACTGACGAAGTCGATCAATCGACGAGCAGTGGGTTCTTCGGCAGTTCCGATGTCCATCAACACCGGACGACCAGACTTGACGAGATCAGCAATGTCGCGCGCCTCGTCGTACTTGATGGGACGAACCGTGACAGGTTCGACCGACGTGGCTGCCAACGGCTTCACCGTGGTGCTCTGACGTCCACTTGGTCGAACAGAAACACTCGAATCATCACGGCGTGCCGGACGACGCACCGGGATTGACGGGTCTTCGTATTCGGCGTACTCGGCGTACTCATCTTGATCGTCGTAGACCGGTTCGGGCTCTGGTCGAGTGCGACGGATCGGCTCCCGACGCGGGCGCTCGACGGCCACTGAGGCGTCGTAATCGTCATAGGCATCATCCGGACCCAAGCCCAAGTAATCCATGGCTCGCCTGAACATCGACATCTCTTTTACCCTAGTCCACCGATCCGCTACGGGCGTTGACCAAACAAGGCCGTGCCAATACGCACCATCGTCGAGCCCTCCTCCACGGCGATTTCTAGATCACCGGTCATCCCCATGGATCGCTCGACAAGACCGAGATCGTCGGCCATGACACGCAACAGTGCAAATGCCTTGCGAGTTTCCTGCGCGTCGGTACTCGTCGGTCCCACCGTCATCGCCCCCTCCACTCGGCACCCCAAGGCGCGGGCAAGTTCGACGAGCCGGGCCAACTCCTGCGGCTCACAGCCTCCCTTGTTCGGCTCTCCTGTCGTGTTCACCTGTACATAGATCCGCGGCGGATTCAACCCCTCGGCACGCTTGACGATCTCACGGAGAAGCGACTCCCGATCCACCGATTGCCAAACGTCGACCAACCCGGTCAGGCTGCGCACCTTGTTCGACTGCAGTTGACCGATGAAGTGCACCGGCAGGTGGTTGTCCACCTCGCCAGCCTTGGCCACGACTTCCTGTGCGTAGTTCTCGCCGAGCGCATCGCAGCCCACGGCACTCGCCACAGTCCACGCGTCAGAAGGCAGTGCTTTGGTTACCGCAACGACCTTGACGTTCGTTCCACCTGCGCGCGCGATCCGATCACGAATGCGTCGCAGGTTTTCACGAACTACCGACTCGTCGATCACGAGCGGCTCTGGAGCGTCGAATTACTTCAGGAAGGACGGAACATCGAGGTCGTCGTCGCCGAGATCGTCCGGTCCACCGAACAACTCCTTCAACCGACTCGGCTTCTGCTCGCCACGACCGTCACCGCGTCCATCAGCGCGACGCACGGGCACGTGCTCCACCCTGTCGAAACCGGCGGCAATCACCGTCACGCGCATCTCGTCCTCGAGATCGTCGTCGATCGAGGTACCGAAGATGATGTTGGCATCGGGGTGTGCTACGCCGTGAACGATTTCTGCGGCGGCATTGACTTCGAACAGACCCATGTCGGAAGGACCAGCGATGTTCAACAGAATGCCGCGAGCACCTTCGATCGACGATTCGAGCAATGGCGAGTTGATTGCGGCGTTGGCAGCACTGAGAGCCCTGTTGTCGCCGTTACCACGACCAATACCCATCAATGCAGTTCCAGCGCTCTTCAATACGGTCTTCACGTCGGCAAAGTCGGTGTTGATCAATCCGGGTGTGGTGATCAAACCCGTGATACCCGACACGCCCTGCAACAAGACCTCGTCGGCCTTCTTGAATGCGTCCAACAAGCTGGTCTTGTCGGTGGCGATGCTCAACAGACGCTCGTTCGGGATGACGATCAACGTGTCGACCTTTTCCTTCAACTTGGCGATGCCACTCTCTGCTTGCAGAGCGCGCTTGCGACCTTCGAAGTTGAACGGGCGCGTGACGATGCCCACTGTGAGCGCGCCCGCTTGACGCGCAATCTCGGCGATGACCGGGGCTGCACCGGTACCAGTACCGCCGCCCTCTCCCGCCGTGATGAACACCATGTCCGACTGACCGATCATCTCTTCGATGTCGTCACGGCTCGCTTCGGCTGCCTCACGACCGACCTCGGGGTCGCTACCTGCTCCGAGGCCTCGGGTGACTTCGCGACCGATGTCGATCTTGAAGTCGGCATCGCTCATCAAGAGCGCCTGCGCATCGGTGTTCACGGCCACGAACTCCACACCCTTCAGGCCGGCGTCGATCATCCTGTTCACGGCATTCACACCCGCGCCGCCCACACCGATCACCTTGATCACTGCGAGGAAGTTCTGCGGTCCACCTGTCATCGTCCACTCTCCTTGGGAATCAACCTCGACCACCGACTGAGGTTGACCCCCGATTGGCTGTCTCGTTGAGCCTTAAGCCTTGCACATTTGTTCGGATGCACCGTACATCACGGAATTGAGCCTTCAATTCGACTCAACGACGGGGGTGCCCGCCGAGACATCTATGGACAGGATCTTGTTGGGATCTTGGCGGCGCACCAGGACCACCACATTGACCAGCTTGTTGCGCATGTCCACGGGTTGCCCGAAATTGACGAGCGTCCCCGTGGTCAGCGTCATGGTCACGTCGCCGGCGCCCGACACCCCGAGCTTCTCCACGATTGGCTCGAGCTCGGCCGGCAACGACAACGCCAATTGAGCGGCGGCTCGGTACGAAGGGTCGGCGATCGAGCCCGCGACCAAATTGGGTCCCGTTCCCTCCACCCACAGGTACTCGGTCGGTCGTCCATCGACCACTGCGAGCACACGCCCCTCGACGTCGATCACCCGTGCCCGATTGTCCACTCCCACGAACCACGCCGCGGGTTGACGTTCGCGGATCTCGATCACCACGCGGTTCGGCAGGTACGTGCGGATACGCACCGCCCCGATCCATGGATCCGATTCGAGTCGTCGTCGAGCGGCATCCGTATCCACCGTCAACACCGACGTTCCTTTCATCGATTCGGCAACGGAGTCAATCAATGCCTTGTCGGCATAGGTGACACCTTCAATCTCCACTCTGCTCACCGCGACGAGTGGCGATGCCAGGACGATCAGCACGAAGACGAGACTCCCCGCCAACCCAAGCAACGAATACAGAATCGTCTTACGTCGATTGCGTTCTGATCGTCGTTTCACCAACCGACGAAAGAACACGCGCCAGGTGCTCGGCGTGCTTCGATCGACCAAAGTCGACACCAGCTCGCCTTCCTCGCTCAACGAGTCGTCGGTGATGATCACTCGTTGCGAGGTTGGTGCGACGTTCACTGACTGCGACTGCAAGTCCTGCGGAAAGTCGATCTCCGAGGACTGGCGCAGGTCGTCGTCGACGATCACGACGCGCGAGTTCGAGCCACTTTCGGGAGACGTGCTCAAAGTTGTCGGCGACTCGTCAGGGATTTGGCTCGCCATGTCAGTTTCCGGATCATCGATGACGTGCCCCGAATCGGTGAGCGGACTGCTCGGCTCGACCGCTGACACGTCGTCATCGGGCATCGATACCTCGCCGGTTTGGTCGCCGAGGAATACCTCTTGCAACTCGGCGAGTGCAAGGGGGTCAACTCCGCTTTGAGCGATCGATCCCGCAAGTCGACTCTCGAGTGCCTCCACGGGAATCGATTGATCGCGGGTTCCCGCTGACTCGCGGTCAATCGCCTGCTCCAATCGAATCGTCGCGACATCCGTGTCGGCTTCGCTCGTCAGCAGTGCATCCAGACGGTCGTCGCCCGTGAGCGGAAAACCGAGGAGACGAATTTCACTGCGCAACTCGTAGCCATGCGCTTCGTGCACCCTCGCCTTGACTTCCGCCATCAACCGCACCACGTCGATCGCCTTGCCCCCCTCATCCGCCTGGATGAAGTTGGCGTGTTTCTCCGAGATGCTCGCCGAGCCGATGCGTAGTCCACGCAGTCCCAACTGATCGATCAGCGCACCTGCCGAAACCTTGCCTGGATCCGGGTTCACGAACACCGAACCTGCGTTCTGGCCCCCTGGTTGGTTCTCCCGCCGCCAGCGAACGATCTCAGCGATTCGCGATTCGCCTTCCTCGGTGGAATCAGCCCATGCGAGATGTAGATCTGCAGACAGCACGATGTGGTCGTCGGTCAAGGCCGAACCACGGAACCGAAGACCGAGGTCGAGCGCCGAAACCTGGCAGTCGATGCCTTTACGCAAGTGAAACAGGCGCACCGAAGTCAGGTTGCTCGCCATGTCCGACCCGTGTCCGCCTGCATTCATTCGCACGGCGCCTCCGATCGAACCAGGCACGCCGACCGCCCATTCGAATCCACTGAGATGGTGAACAACGCTTTGTCTACTCGCCACGGGCAACGCCACGCCGCCACCGAATCGCACCGACGCAGCAGTTCCAGGCTCCCCCTTTTCGGTGGGCATCATCACTTCGTTGGCGAAGTCCCCCAAGGTGAGGACCAACCCTGCGAAACCTTCGTCACTGACGAGAACGTTGCTGCCACGACCGATCACGGTGACGGGGATCTCACATTGCGTCAACACCATCGATACGTGCCTCAGATCTGCGAGCGACTCGACGTGAAACTGCAGGGCTGCGTTACCACCCACCCGATAGGTGGTCAGGTTGGCGATGGGTACGTTCGCTCGTACCCGCGGGCCGAGAAGTTGTGCCGCAATCGAGAGTTCGTCGGGGTGACCGTTCACGATGAACCAATCTTCTTCATGACTTCACCAGGGAGAAGCTCGATGTCGCCACAGCCCATGGAAACACACATGTCACCATCACGAACGAGGTTGGCCACCTCGTCGATCAACACCGAGCGATCGGGGCACCATCGCACGTCACTGCCTGGATGTGCCGACCGGACTGCGTCGACCACCAGAGTTCCCGAGACACCTTCAATTGGTGTGGTGCCGGATGCATAGATTTCCGTGATCACCGTGACATCCGCGTCGACGAAAGCATCGCGATACTCCGCGCTCATCTTGTCCATCCGATTGAAACGATTCGGCTGGAAGACAGCGATGATTCGACGATTGCCCGCTTCGGAGCGCGCCGCCGCCAGCGTCGAGATGATCTCTGCGGGCAGATGGGCATAGTCGTCCACGAATGTCGTGCCACGCGCCGAACCGCGAACGTCGAAGCGACGCGCCACACCGTGAAATCGATGGATCGCCGAGCAAGCATCGCCAAGATCGACACCCCAGACATGGGCAGCGGCAATTGCACCCAGTGCATTTCGCACATTGTGGATACCCCGCTGCTCGACATCGACCCGATAGCGAGTCGATCCGTGCACGAGAGTGAAATTGACTCGTCCCGGGTGCAATTCGACATCCACTGCCCGGTACTCGCCACCTTCTATTCCGAAGCTCGTTACGTCTCTGCTGCTTCCGAGTTCACGCGAACGAAGATCGTCGAAACCCACCACTACCGGACCATCCACCACGGTGACGAAACGTTGGAAACTGCGAACGATCTCGTCGAACGAACCAAAGTTGTCGAGGTGGTCGACATCGACGTTGGTGACCACCGCTGCGCGCAACGGCAATTGCAGATGAGTCGAGTCGCTCTCGTCCGCTTCAACCACCAGCACGTCACCACCGCCCCAATGGGCGTTCGAACCAGGCAATGAGGTCTCACCGCCGATCACATAGGACGGATCCTTCCCACATTCGATCAAGATCGTCGACAACATCGCTGTGGTAGTCGTCTTGCCGTGCGTTCCCGCCACCCCGATCGTCGGTCGAGCGCGACATGCCATCGCCAATGCTTCGGCACGAGAGTGCAAAAGCACGCCATGCCCCTTGGCTGCGCGCAATTCGTGATGATCAGGTCTCATCGCCGAGGAATAGGTCACGATGTCGATCCCATCCAGGTGGGACTCGTCGTTGCCACGTGCCACTGATACACCGTCCCGTTCGAGCCGAGAAGTGACCTCGCTCACCTTCATGTCGCACGCCGTCACTCGATGACCCATTTCGTGCAGCAGTCGAGCAAGTGCACTCATCCCGGGACCCCCGGCACCGACCACATGGATTCCCAAACGATCGTTCACGCTGCTGCCATTCGGATGAGATCGGCCAGGCGCGGGTGTCGATGCACTTCACCAAGATCGTGGGCGATCCGCGCGATCGTGGCTCGCGCAGGATGATCAGCTAGCAATCGACGAACCTCGCTCACCACTTGCTCCACCGTGACTTCATTTTCACTGATCATCACGGCGGCTCCGTGATCTGCAAGCAAGCGCGCGTTCATCGTTTGATGATCCTCTGCCGCGTCCTTCCACGGCACGATCACGCTCGCTACCCCGGCAACTGCCACTTCGGCGATCGAACTCGCCCCACCTCGCATGACCATGAGATCAGATGCCCCGTAAACGAGAGCCATGTCCGTTGCTCGAGCCAACCTCCGATATCGGACGGAACCGTCCGCTGACCGCACTTCGTTCACTGCAGAGGGATCAAAGTAGCGATCACCACACAGATGAAGGATCGAGATCGAGTCATCCAGGCCAACCTGCAGTTTCTCTGCGATGCCGTTCAAGAGGGCACTTCCCAGCGAACCTCCCATCACCACCACCAGCATTTTCGATTCCGAAAATCCGAGGGCCGACTTCATCGACGACTTGTCGGTGCGCTCGGCAACGAGCCTGATGGAACGTCGAACAGGTGCGCCCGCCAACTCTGCTCGCGGCAATGTGGACGGCAAATATGCGACGGCTGCACAACGAGCCCAACGGGCCTGCAATTTCGTCGCCAAACCAGGACGCAGATCGTAGGAACACGTGACGAGAGGAGTTCTCGTCAAACGTGCCGCGATCGTGGCGGGCATGCTGGCATAGCCACCCACACTGACGACCACCCGCGGCCGTTCCCTACGCAACAATCTCCAGCACGAAATCGTCGCACCGAGGAGCAGCACCACCGCCATCACGGACGCCCCGATGGCCTGAGGCGAAAGCGATCGACGCACACCTCGAACGTCGAACCAATGCCCTCGCAACCCTGCTTCGGGCACCAACTCAGTTTCTGGTCCTCGGCGCGAGCCGACATACAGCAACGAGTCGCGATCTTGACCCGCCTCGATCAACAATTCGGCTATCGCCAATGCAGGGAACACGTGCCCGGCGGTACCCCCGCCTGTGATCACCGCATAGGTCTGGGGCCGGTTTTGCCGGACTGCACCGCTCGACATCGTGCCGCAATAGTACGGCACGAGCGGGATGGGCCTACTTCATATTTCGAGCAACGTTCAACAGCAGTCCGACGGCACCCATGGTGAAGAGCAACGACGAACCGCCATATGAAATGAGTGGCAAGGTCAGACCGGTGACAGGCATCGCGCCGACCACTCCGCCGATGTTGATGATTGCTTGCGCGCACAGCCACGTGGTGATGCCACCCGCGAGCACTGCACCGAATGGATCACGTGCACCGAGCGCTGTTCTGATTCCGTAGTGAGCGAGCAACAGGAATCCGCCAATCACTCCAAGACTGCCGATCAACCCAAACTCCTCGGCGATGATCGCAAAAATGAAGTCGGAGTGCGCCAACGGCACGTAACCCCACTTGCCAGTACCTTCACCCGCTCCAACGCCGGCTACACCACCGTTGGCGATGCTCAACACCGCCTGCCACACCTGGTAGCCGGCCTTCTCCCGTGTCCCCTCCAGATCGATGAACGCCATGAGCCGCTCTTGCATGCGTGAACTGGTGGCGATGGCAAACACGGCTCCCGCGAGTCCGATGCCGGTCATGCCACCGATCAATCGGAGCGGAATACCGGCGATGAACATCACGGCGACGATGATCACCGTGATCACGACTGCAGCACCGAAGTCCTTTTGCGCCATGCAGGCGACAGCGGCAGGAAGCCAAACCAGGAAGATCGGTTTGAACGTGCGCCGATGGTCGGCCACCTCACCTCGACGTCGACCGAGCAGTGACGCCGAGTAGATGATGACCGCAATCTTCAAGAACTCCGAAGGCTGGAAACGAATCGGGCCAATTTCGGCCCAAGCACGTGCGCCGTTGATGGTGATCCCGATCGGCGTGAACGGCAACGCCATGAGTCCGTACGCAAACCAGAGGATGTACTTGGCGTGTTTGTGCCACTGGTGATACGGCATTCGGTACGTAGCGAGCAAGACCAACAGACCGAAGTTCGCCCACATGAATTGTTTGCCGAACATGTGCCATGGCGATCCGCCGTTGTTGATCGCGACGATCGAAGACGAAGAGAGGACCATCATCAGTCCGAACACGATCAGCATGGATGTGACTCCCATCAAGACGTAGAACGTCTTGGTCGGAGCACTCGTCGCCAAACGGCGCTTCTCACTCAACCCCTTGCGATCGAGCACTGCACGACGGCGTTGTGCCGGTGTGAGCGATCCCCCACTCGTTGTCATCGTGGTTGCCATTACTTCCTCCCTTTCCTGACGAGCCACGAAAGTGGTCGTCTTCCCCCAACTAATTTCTTCACATTGCGCTGAAAGTCGTCGCCCCGCTCGCCATAGTTCGAGTACCAGTCGTAACTCGTACAGCCCGGTGACAACAGCACGACATCACCAGACTTTGCGAGCGATGCCGCCTGTTCCACGGCTTCGGCCATCGAAGAAGCGCGACGAACCGGAACTTTTCCGTCGAAGACGACAGCCAATTCCTCCGACGACTCTCCGATGACGACTACGGCGCGAATGCGTTCGACGTCATCGACCATCGCCGACAAATCGAGATCCTTGTTCCGGCCTCCTGCGATCAGTACCACGTCGTCGAATGATCGGATTGCGACACCTGCAGCGTGGGGCGAAGTTGCCTTCGAATCGTCGAACCACTTGATGCCGTCGTGCTCTGCCACCAGCTCGATGCGATGGTGAGCATGCCGAAAATCACGTAGTGCATCGGCCGCATTTACGACACGAGCCAATCCGGTCTCCACGCACACCGCAGTCGCAGCGAGCGCGTTCGTCACATCATGTGGAAGACCTCGCGACATCGCAGTACGCGGCAGTAGGGAGCCGTGCGGCGACTGCAGGATCCCTTCCATGGCGTGGTAGTCGCCTCGCTCGAGCCCGAAGGTCACCGTGCGACCCGCGCTGGCCATCGCAGCAGCCAGAATTCCTGCATCACTAGCTGGCGCTACCGCAACATCTCCGGCTCGCAAATGTGACCACAATCTTGCTTTCGCTCGACGATATGAGTCAATGTCGTCATGCCAATCAAGGTGATCGGGAGCAAAGTTCAACCACGCCGAGCCGACACAGCGGAACGTATCCGTGAAGCTCAAGCGAAAGCTCGAACACTCGACGGCGAAACAGTCGTAGTCGTCATCCAGCACCGAAATGAGTGGCGTCTCGGTGTTGCCCACGGCGGCACAGCGGAGACCCGCGCGACCAAGGATCGCGCTCGCCATCAAGGTCGTCGTCGTCTTTCCATCGGTTCCCGTGATTCCCACCATCGGGCGCGGGCCTCGCTCGCGTTGCGATTCCCAGCGATAGGCCAATTCGATTTCTGAGAGCACTTCGATTCCGCGACGTCGTGCCTCGACGATCACCTCGTGCGACTCGGGCACGCCCGGGGCCGGCAACAACATGTCGATGTCCCGCAAGATTGCCGAAACTCGATCCTCGGAGGATCGACCGTCACCAGTCCCGGTTCCTTCGAGGGACAACCCAAGTTCATCAGCGAATGCGCGGTGGTCGTTGGAGATTCGATCGTCGGCGATTCGAGGGTTTTGTCCGCGCTGAATCAGTGCCCGAGTCACCGCCTTGCCCGCGATACCCAGCCCAAAGACGAGTGCCGTCACCGCAACCGCACTTGCTGAGTGAAGTCGGCAATGAAGATCGCAACCGCGGTGGCGACGCAAATGCCGGAAATGATCCAGAAACGGATGATCACCGTCGTTTCCGGCCAGCCACTCAGTTCGAAGTGGTGATGGATCGGCGACATCTTGAGAAGACGGCGCTTACGTCCAGACGCTTTGAAGACGCCCATTTGGACCGCTACTGATCCCGCTTCGAAAACGTTGATTCCACAGATGATGACGAGCATCAAGTGCGTATTGGTCGTCACCGCCAACATGCCGAGAGCCGCACCAATGCCGAGAGCTCCGACGTCGCCCATGATGATCTTGGCTGGCGCAGCATTCCACCAGAGAAAGCCACCACACGCCCCAGCCATCGCCGCAGAGAGCACGGCAAGGTCCAACGGATTCAAGATGTCGTAGATACGCGGATTACGAAATGCCCAGTAGGCGAAGATCGTGAACGCGAGGAAGCCGAACAACGCCGAGCCTGCAGCCAGTCCGTCGAGCCCGTCGGTGACGTTCACCGCATTGGTCGTGCTCCACACCATGAGTGACGTCCACAGAATGAAGGCCCACGAGGGAATCTCCCAACCAGGACTCGCGGCGCGCGTGAACGAGATCGTTTCCGCAACACCGGTCGTCGTGACGAGCAGCGTGAGCAGAGCCACGGTGATGCCGAAGGTGATCCAACCCTTCTTCTTCCAGAAGATGCCGCGATTGTGTTGACGTCGAACCTTCAGAAAGTCATCGAGGAAACCAATCGTGGCGAGGACGACGATCGTCAGCCAAATGATGATTGCCTGATCGGAAAACGGCAGCCCCTCGCGTACGTGTGCAACCGCCCAACCGAGGAAGCCAGCAAGCAAGATCGCAATGCCACCCATGGTCGGCGTTCCTTGCTTGGCCATGTGATGCACCGGACCGTGATCTTCGGCGCCGAGGATTGGTTGCCCCTTCCCCAAGCGCTTGAAGAAGCCGATCAGCGCGCGTGTTCCCGCGAGGGACGCGAACATGCCCACGGAACCAGCGATCAACACCGCGATCACGCGTTGGCTCCTAACAGCTCGCGCGAAACCTCGATGTCGTCGAACGGAACCACGTTCGCTCCGATGGTCTGGGTGTTCTCGTGACCCTTGCCGGCAACGATCACCACGTCACCAGATGCTGCCGCTGCGATCGCTGCCGCGATGGCTGCGCGCCTATCCAGTTCGACGCTCACCCGAGAAGCATTCTCCGAAGAAACACCACCCAGGATCTCCTCCGCAATGGCCGCCGGCGACTCCGAACGCGGGTTGTCACTCGTCACGAATACGACATCTGCACGCTCACTGGCAACACGACCCATCTCCGATCGCTTGCCCTTGTCTCGATCGCCTCCGCATCCGAATACGACGATCACGCGACTCGATGGTCCGATCATTTCCTTGGTGGTGGCGATCACCATCTCTAAGGAGTGAGCATCGTGCGCATAGTCCACCACGACGATCGGTTCACTGCGATGGTCGACAACTTGATAACGACCACGAATCGGCGCGACGGTCGACAGAGAACCGACCACCGAATCGGGTTCGACTCCGAGCGCCACTGCGGTAGTCGCGGCGGCAATCGAGTTCATCAAGTTGAAGCGTCCGCCGAGGGGCACGCTCACGCGCTTACCTCGCCACGTGAACTCGTGATGGCGGGGGGTCACCACCACGTCGCTCGCGTCAGACGCACCAAACGAGGTGCACTCGATCGCCGCCGAATCGATCAACAAACGGCCATGTACGTCGTCCCGGTTGATCACTGCGCGCTTGGAAAGCTGCGGAGTGAACAATTTGGCTTTGGCCGCAAAATACTTCTCTTCAGTTCCGTGAAAGTCGAGATGATCTCGGGACAAGTTGGTGAACACCGAAACGTCGAACTTCGCTCCGACGACTCGATCGAGCGCCAATGCGTGCGAAGTCACCTCCATCACCACGGCCCGACTACCGGCTTTGCGGAATCCTGCGAGTTGCCGTTGCAGGTCGGTCGACTCGGGAGTGGTGCGCGGGCCCTGGATGGTGCCAAGCACTTCGGTCTCCACTCCGTCGCCGCGGAGCAGCGCAGCGATCAGATGAGCAGTGGTCGTCTTGCCGTTCGTACCCGTGATCCCGACCATCGTCAGCTCGTCTGCCGGCCAACCATGCACCCCGGCTGCAAAGAATCCCATCGCATGTCGAACATCACCCACGATGACTTGGGGGACGTCGTGCGGCAACAACCGATCGACGAGTAGTACTGCCGCTCCCTGCTGAATTGCCTCGGCAGCAAAGTCATGACCATCCTGACGCTCGCCCACCACACAGCAAAACATTGACGACTTGCGTACCTGTCGGGAATCGTGTGTCACATCTTCGAGCAACACGTTGGCGTCACCATGTACGTCGACGCTCGTTCCACTTCTCCGCGTCACCTCGGCTACTAATGCGGAGAGCGTTACGGACATCAGTGCTCCGGTCCCAGTTCGATCGGTCGCTTGGCAGGACAGCCGGTGTCACCGTTGACGGGACGGATGTCGAGCTCGCTGATCAATACCTGGGCGATGTTCGAAAAGACCGGGGCAGCTGCGGTTCCACCGAAGCGATCGCGCGACGAAGGATCGGGTTCATCGACAGAGACGAGAACGGTGAAACGCGGCTCCTGGGCCGGCAGAAATCCGACGAACGAGGCGAAGTAAGCACGACTCCCGTCGTCCTTAACATAGGTGCCGTTCTCTTGACGCTTGTATCCGGTACCCGTTTTTCCTGCCACGGTCATTCCCGGAACCTTCGCCAACTTGGCCGTACCGAAGCACACCACGTCACTCATCAGTGAACGCATCGTCGCCGCAGTTTCCGGACTGATCACGTCATGCGTGTCGGACGGATCAGCGGGAACGTTGATTCCGTTCGCATCGATGTGTCCAGCCACCAGGCGTGGTGCAACGTACGTGCCGCCATTGGCGACGACGTTGACGCCGGCGATCAACTGCAGTGCAGTGGTCGCGTAGCCGTAGCCATACGAGTTGGTGAACTTCTCCGTGCCGCGCCAACGATCTGGAGTCGCGAGAATGCCGCGCGACTCTCCAGGAAATGCCACTGCCGTTCGCTTTCCGAAGCCGAAGGCTCGCAGATACTCGTAGCGCTTCTCGGGTGTCATGGTTTGGGCGATCTGAATGGTCCCCAAGTTGGACGAGTCGACGAGAATCTTGCGCACCGTCATGTCTTCAAGACCATGTGGATATGCGTCCTTGATCGTGAAGGCCCAAGGTGTACCCGCGTCGAAGGTCATTGCACCGGGAACGGCGAATTGCGAGTTCGTCTCCACGCGCTTCTCGTTGAGTGCGGCAGAAACACTGAACACTTTGGCGACCGATCCCGGCTCATAGGCCTCCACTGCGGCAAAGTTGCCCGAGTCGGCGGAGTACGTGCCGTCTTCGTTGCGTCGGATGGTCGACATAGCGAAGATCTCACCCGTCTTAGAGTCCATCACGATCGCGGTACCGCTCAACGCATTGACGCGTGCCACCTGCTGCGTGAGGATGCCGTCGACTTGGAACTGAATGTTGCGATCGATGGTGGTGATGACGTCCGCCCCGGGAATCGCAGCCTCACTGCGATCCGATGCAGTCGCAATCGATTGACCCTTGGCGTTCACTTCGCGCACGCTCTTGCCATCCACACCTTGCAACAGTTCGTCGAACTGCTTCTCCAACCCTGCGATACCCACTCCGTCAGGGTCGGTACGTCCCACGAGTGCGCGCAGGTTGTCGCTCGTGAGCGAACGACTCTCCTCGGTGTACGCCGCAATGCCGGGAAGGTCGAGCGCGAGGATCGTTTGGGAGATCTCGCGACTCGCCTGACGTGCAATGAAGGTGAAGCTCGATGTGGGATCCTGCAGGCGTAGTGCAAGTTCGGCCTCTGCCTCTGGGGTGAGTTGGAGAATCCCGGCGATCGCGCGTGCAGTGCCGAGCGGGTCGACGACTTCACGCGGATCCGCGAACACCGTCTTTGTCGGCACTGGAATCGCCAACTCGAAACCGTTGCGATCAAGGATCGATCCTCGCTCTGCGTTCACCGTGTTCACCCGCACGCGCTGCTCGACACTCGCCTCGCGATAATTGGTCGAACCAACCGTTTGTAGGTATCCCACACGCAGCAACAAGGCGAGTAACACTGCAGAAATGAGGAGATACGTGGCCACCAGTCGGTGCTTGATCTGACCACCCTTCAAATCGGTGGTCAGTTTTGCGGCGGCATCCCTCGCACGGTCCGAGATGTCCTTGCGCGATGCCTTCCCTGCTCTATGGAACGCGCGGACTTCGTTCCGCGTCGCACGGCGAATCCGATCCCCCGCGAGCGGACGTGGTGCGATCGAACTCAACCGTTGCCTCCCATGGTTGGCGCGAGAGGCGCGAGAGGACTCAAGGTTGCAGACGGCTCGGCAAGAGTTGGATCCATTTTCCCCGTCGCGATCACCACTTGGGCGACGACGTCCTCGGGGATCTCCACGAAGCGCGAGCCGAGACCTTGGGTCATGCCTTGCACCATCGCCTGCTCACGGAGATAGTCCGGTGCAAGCAACTCGGCGCGCACTTGCCGCAGTTCGTCGTGATAACGCTTGGCCAATCTCAGCTCACTAGATACATGATCGAGTGTCAACTGCTGCTGCGCGATGAAGGCCTGGAAGCCGATGATCACACTGATCAACACGAACATGCCGATGAGTGCCACGGCGAATCGCGAAACCGATCGATTGGCGATTCCTGGAACCACCGACAGGCGGCGTTCGTGTGCCGCCGTGGAGGATGCATTCGACGGACGGGAAACTTGACGTGTGGGCGACTGAACCGGCATCACGAGTGCCATGTCACGCCCCCACTCTCTCGAGTACTCGCAGACGAGCTGAAGCTGCCCGCGGATTGCGATCCACTTCGACGCTCGAAGGTCGCTTGGCTGCGCGAACTCGCCGCGCAAATGTTCGCTCCGTTGACGGATGCAAGAACGGTGATGCCTCACTGTTCTGACGACGTGACTCGGCCGCCGCAAACACCGACTTGACGATGCGGTCCTCGCCAGAGTGATACGAAAGCACCGCCACACGACCGCCAACCGCGGTCGCGTTGATCGCATCTTCCAACGCGCCAGGCAACATGGCCAACTCGTTGTTCACTTCGATTCGAATCGCTTGGAACGTGCGCTTGGCGGGGTTGCCTCCTGTGCGGCGCGCTGGTGCCGGAATCGCTCCAGCAATGACCGCGGCCAATTCGGCAGTGTCTCGAATGGGTCGGACTGCCACGATTGCTTGAGCAATCCTTCGTGCAAATCGCTCGTCAGAATGCTGTCGAATCACGTCAGTCAGACGATCCACGTCGTATCCATTCACCACGTCGTCTGCGCTCAGACGTTGAGTGGTGTCCATCCGCATGTCAAGTGGACCGGCCGAGCGGTAGGAGAAGCCCCGCTCGGCCAAGTCCACTTGTGGCGACGAAATCCCCAGATCGAAGAGTGCTCCCGAAATTCGTTCGATCCCATGCGCAGCGAGATAGTCGGGTATGCGATCGAATGCACCTTGCTGCACCATCAAGCGCTCACCGAATCGTGAAGCGAGCGACTTTGCATGTTCGATCGCCATGGCGTCACGATCAATTCCGAGCACGGTCATCCACTCGTAACGCTCGAGCAGTTTCGCGGTATGCCCCGCTCCCCCGAGGGTTGCATCGACCACCACACCATGAGGCACAGGCGCGAAGGCCTCGACGATTTCGTCGACCATCACGGGATCGTGACCGAATGATTCGCGGAGAGTGCTCATGATGAAGTCGCACTTCGACGCTTTCCGTAACGCTGCAGTTTCCCGACCAACGGTGTTGCCGGGATGTCTCCCCGGATCAACGAGATGGGAGCGGGCGGAGTTGGGGCTGTCCATCTTGTCAATCGGGAAACTGCATCGCCACGGAGCGGACCACCTAGATGGTCCAGCGCCGGATCACGTCGTGCTCGCCCCCTCTCCTCAGATTGCAGGTCCGGCGATTTCCGCCAGCCCTTGTTCGTTGATTCGTTCGTGACGGCTCGGATCCCAGATCTCGACGCGATCGAAGGAGCCACTCACTACGACCTTGGAATTGAGCGTGAGTCCTGCGTATTCGCGGAGCTTCTCGTCGATGTTGATTCGACCTTGTGCATCGACCACGACCTCGAAGGTGTTGCTCGCCAGCGCGCGCTGTTGATTGCGATCCATTTCGCCACGACGCACTTTTTCGACGGCATCCCGAGCAACGTCTTCGAATGCCTCGGCGGTGAGGATGTCTACGCACTTGTCGCGACCGATCGAGAGGTAGCAACGGGGCTCCAGGCGGGGGCGGAAAGACGCCGGCAATGCCATTCGACCCTTTGGGTCGAGTTGCCGCTCGTGCACCCCTACAAACACTGCCCCTCCATCCCCAAGTCCTTGTGGGACTTGGCCCTTTACCCGCTTGCTGCCAGCAGGTGGGACCAGGGTCTCCACCCGCTGGTCAGAAGATTATCCCCACTTTCCCCCACTAGCAAGGATATTTCCCCACTTTTCCCCACTTTTTTGTGCACGTGAAAATCAGGGGTCGAGAAAGACGAATTCGTTCAGGGGGCAGCCCGCATCAACATGACGGCTCCCCATGAAGGACCGACTTCCCGTCGATGCCCGATCAGGGCCGAGGTTTAAGGCGTGAGAAGGGCGTGTTCGAATGCCGACTCAAGGTCGGACAACTTGCAGTCGACGACGGCGACTCGGCGTCGCAACTCGTCTGCAGCCTGCGTACCAAGAGGCGCTTGTGCCGTATTGGCGAGAAAGCCAAGAAGGCGTTCTGGTTCCCACCCAGTGAGCACCGTGCACTGGAAACGTGCAGTCGATCGTGTCCTTCGTTGGGAGATGCCCACGAGTTTTGCACCACTCTGATCGACGACTTCTCCCGACCCGAGCGAGGCGAAGCAGATCAACTCACCCAACGAGTCGGCCTGCAGCCGGTCCCGATACACCGACGACTCGAACCCGAGCTCGGTCAGTGCCCGGACCCATGCCTCGCCCAACCATCGCATTGACACGATGACATCGTCGGTCCAGCGGGGATGCTGGTCGGAGATCGTCACGTCCACCCAGACATGTTTTCCTGGCACCAGGTGCACGATTCCTCCACCACTTCGACGCTCGACGACATCGACTCGTTCTTGATTGCAGCGTCCAAGATCGAGCAGCGATACGTCCTGTCTCGATCCGAGAACCACCGCCTCGCGAGACGTCTCGACGAACCACACTTCGTTTGGCTCGAGTGTGCGCGTGTGAAACTCGCCCGCAGTTGCCTTGCAGCGGCGAACGATCATGACGATCTCAGGATGCTTCGGCGAGATATTGCTTCCACGCCTCGGGGACTCGCCCCACGGAAAGCGTGATCCACGCCGTCTCGCGCGGAGCGTAAGGCCGCGTCGCGAGACGCATTCCCGCCTCTTCAGGCGTGCGATCGCTCTTGCGCAGGTTGCAAGGACGGCACGCTGCCGTGACGTTCTCCCAGATGTGCAGACCGCCGCGGGAACGAGGCATTACGTGATCGATCGAATCGGCACTTCCCCCGCAGTACTGACAACGATGACCGTCGCGGGCAAAAATCGCGCGCCTCGACAAGGCTGTACGGCGATGGAACGGCACTTTCACTACGTAACGCAAGCGAATCACGAGCGGTGCCGGTAGCGACATCGAGGCCGAGTTCACCTTCGTTCCGTCGTCTTCGATGATGTCGGCTTTATCCGACAACACGAGGCACACCGCTCTCCTCGCGGACACCACGCTCAGCGGCTCGTACGTTGCGTTGAGAACGAGCGCGCTGCGCATGATCAGCCCCGCCTACGGGCGTTCGTACTGTGCCAGTCTCGGCACCATTCGAGATAGTCGATCACGTCGTACACGTCCGGCTCGTGGCGGCCGGAACCGTACTGGGTGTGCGTTCGAAACGACACGTACTCACGGGCGGGAATCGGCAAGAACGGTGCGGCAAGCCACCAACGTCGGGGAGCGAGAGCGAAAGTCTGCCGCACTGCCGTCGCCCACAAATGTGGACGCGACAACAAGGCACCAAGCACGGCACCGAGAGACCGCAAACTCATGCCGGCTTCGGTTCCTTCGGAAGCCCCAACACCATCTCGCCGAGAATGTTGCGCTGGATTTCGGATGATCCGGCATAGATCGTCCCGGCACGCGCATGGAGGAACGTCATCACCCAACTGTTAGACGAATTCGGTGCGCCGACGTCGTCCGTTTGGAAAGCACTCGAGGAGCGGCGACCGACTGGAACGAGGGCGTCCATGCCGAGAATCTCCACCGCCAATTCGGTGAGCTTGCGGTGGTACTCGCTCCAGAACACCTTGAATATGGCGCTCTCCGGACCTGGGTGATGACCACCAAGGAATCGAGTGAGAGTTCGCATTCCGAGATACCTCATTACCTGCACCTTGACATGCGCGCCGGCCAAACGCTGACGCATCCGCGCATCCTTCGTCACACCTCGTTCCTTGGCCAACTCGAGCAGACGATCGAGTTCGGCGGCAAATCGGATCGGTGCTGTCGCAGCAGCCTCGCCACGCTCGTAACCGAGCAAACCCATCGCCACTGCCCAACCGTTGTTCACGCCACCGACAACGTTTTCCTTCGGAACACGAACATCGGTATAGAAGACTTCGTTGAATTCTTTCTCGCCCGAGATCATCTTGATTGGTCGAACTTCGATACCCGGCTGACGCATGTCCACGAGCAGGAACGAAATACCTTTGTGCTTCGGTGCATCCGCATCGGTGCGAGCGAGAGTGAAGATGTGGTCGGCCAGGTGACCCGATGACGTCCAGATTTTCTGTCCGTTGAGGACCCACTCGTCACCGTCGAGCACGGCTTTCAAACCGACATTGCTCAAGTCGCTTCCAGCATTCGGCTCGCTGTATCCCTGACACCAAATGTCATCTCCCGAAATGATCCGCGGAAGGTAATGGCGCTTCTGCTCTTCGGTACCAAACAGCAACAAGGTGTTGCCCAGCATCTGGATTCCGAACACATCATTCTGCGAACCTGTGGGTGCTCCCGCGCGGGTGAACTCCTCGGCGACGATCACCTGCTCGAGTGCCGAGAGTCCTCCACCGCCGTATTCCTTGGGCCAGCCTGGGGCGAGAAATCCAGCCTTGGCAATCGTTGCGCGCCAAGACTTGAAAAACGTCTCGTAACTCGCGCCCTCGAGCGAACCAATGCCGCGAAAATCCTTCGGCAAATTGGCGGCAAGAAACGCGCGAACTTCTTGGCGGTAGGACTCGGCTTCCGGGCTGTATGACGGGTTCACGGGCTAGACGATAGTCGCCACTCGCGCTACGGCTGCCGCGCCAATCAAAGGCGATGCGGACCCAAGGGCCACGGGTGTGACGACGAAACCACGAATGAAGTCGAGACCACAGCGAAGTTCGAGTTCCTCATTCACGCCTTCGAAGAACGGGACGCCGAAACCCAGAGCAACCGAGCCTCCAATGACGGCACGTCGTAGATCGAACAGCGCACCGACGCTGGCGAGTGCGCGCCCGACGTAGCGCCCCGTTTGTCGACGAACGTCGACCGACGCTTCGACGGCGGGCCGACCCGTCATTTCCTGGATAGCCGTGCCTGATGCGTGAGCCTCCAGACAACCTCGCGCGCCGCACGCACAAGCCCGCCCATCAGGCTCGACGATCACGTGACCAATGTGGCCAGCATTGCCCAGGCGTCCGCGCACCAGCCGAGAGTCGCTGATCACTCCTCCACCCACCCCAGTGGAAACCACCATGCCGAGCGCGTTCGATTCACCTTGCAACGCTCCCACCCAGTGCTCGCCGAGAACAACGGCTTGTGCATCGTTGGCGACGAACGTCGGCAATCCGACGTGCTTGGCGAGCGACTCGCGCAATGGAAAGTCTCGCCATTCGACAATGTGCAACGTCGAAACAAGGTCGCCCTCCTGCTCCATTGGTCCGCCACATCCCACGCCACACACCGAGACGTCGATCGAGGATCCGCGAAGTTGATCGTCGACGAGTGCAGCCAACTCTTTCCAAACGCCAACACGGGGAGTAGGAACCTGGGCGCTCGACAGCAGTTCGCCGTCTGGCGAGACGATTCCGGCAGCAAGTTTCGTACCGCCGACGTCGACGGCGAGATACCCGCTCACACGGGAACTCACGAGATCAGACGTCTCGCGTGAACCTGTCGCGGATCGACTGGGCATTCAGTCGTGCTCCGCGGATGGTGGCAGAAACATCCTTAAGTCCCACCTTGCTCATCGCCCGCAGTTGACGCTCGATGACGAGCACACAGGCAAGCATTCCGAGAAAACCGAGGAACGCGACGAGGAAGTGAATTTGCAATGCGTAGATGATGAACGCGAGTGAAACTACGACGCCGAGCGCAGCCCACCGCACGGATCGGACGGCACTGCGGTACAAGCCGGACGACGAAACTGCCGACGCGAAGCGTTCGTCGGTCTCGAGTTGCTCCTGAATCTGGCGGAGGATCCGTTGTTCGTCTTCTGAAAGTGGCATCGAGGCTTCAGTTTCGCACGGGACGGTCCAATTCTCAATCCGAGCGATCGGTTCGATTCGGTCCCCACGCTGATTCGCCAGGCTCAGGATCTTCACCGAGGGTGCTGGCGGGACGAATGGCCCGATCCCCGAAGCGCACCCGAATCTCGTCGATTGCCCGAGTAGTCGGCGTCCATGCCTCTTCGAGGCCC
>CAZZJH010000007.1:10376-34150 GCA_964654335.1 uncultured Acidimicrobium sp. | reverse complement strand
TGTCGTGTTCGATGAACAGCACGGTCATGCCTTCCGACTGCAAGTTCTTCACGTGTCCGAGGAGGCTCTGCTTGAGCGCAGGGTTCACACCAGCCATCGGCTCGTCCAACATCACGAGTCGTGGCTCCACCATCAGGGCACGCGCCATCTCGAGCAATTTGCGCTGACCGCCAGAAATGTTGCCCGCGTATTCGCCGGCAACATGGTCCAGCTTGAAGCGTTTGAGCAACGCTTCTGAGCGCTCACGGATTCCGTCTTCTTGTTTGGTCCAAAGGAAGCGGAATGGGCTGGTCCACGGCTTCTCGCCAATCTGACCAACTGCGCCGAGCATCATGTTCTCGAGCACCGTCAAACGAGTGAGCACGCGGGTGAGTTGAAACGTGCGCACCATGCCACGTTGTGCGAGCTCGTGACCTTGGACACCCGTGATGTCGACCCCATCGAACTCGGAGGTTCCCGCGGTGGGCGAATCGAAGCCCGACATCAAGTTGAACGCAGTGGTTTTTCCGGCACCGTTCGGTCCAATCAGTGCCGTGATTGCGCCGCGCTGAACTTCCAGGTGTGCGATATCGACTGCCACGAGGCCGCCGAACTCACGACGCAGCCCATCAACTTTGAGGATGGGATCCTGCTTCTTCGAGCCAGGAACTGCATCAGCAACGACACGATTAACGGGAGTCAAAGGACATCTCCCTCTTGTTGCCGTAAATGCCTTGTGGTCTGAACACCACGAGTAACGCGAGGGCGAAACCGGCGAGGATGAATTTCACCTGGCCGAAGTTGTTGCCGTTCACCACCCAGGTGGGAACCACTTCATTGCGCGTTGCCTGCTCGAGCAGGTTGTCCACGAACTGCAGGATGAACCAGAAGATGACCGCACCGATGATCGGTCCACGAGCAGTGGCCAAACCACCGAGGATGACGATGGTGAAGGCGAAGAACGTGAGCGTGGTTCCGTACTCCATCGGCTGCGCACTCTGCTTCTCGGAAGCGAGGATGATGCCGCCAACGGCACCGATCACACCACCCAGCACCAGGCTTTGCATCTTGAACTTCGTCACGGACTTACCGAGGCTGCGAACGGCCGTCTCATCTTCGCGAATTCCGCGCAATGCACGCCCCCATGGACCGCGCATCATGAAGTAGACGAGCGACCCGAAGATGGCGACGAGGATCCAACCGATGATCGTGATGTACAGCGAATAGCCGTTCACCGACTGAGCGAAGAACTGGTAGCGGTTGTCACCGAATGGATTGGAGTCGACGAGGAATCCCGCGAACCCCTTCTTGCCGTCGGTGCCTCCCGTAAGCCATGTGAAGCGCACGCTCATCATCGAGATACGAATGATTTCGGCTGCGGCGATGGTCACGATCGCCAAATAGTCCGATCGGAGTCGAAGCGTGGGGGCTCCGAGAAGCAAAGCCAACAAGATTGCGAAGAAGATCGACGAACCAATGGCTGCCGTCCAGTGCCAGCCAAATGTGGCGAGCGGGATAGCCATGCCGTATGCGCCAGCTGCGGCAAACCCTGCCTGACCGAAGTTCAAGAGGCCCGTGTAGCCGATGTGCACGTTGATGCCAATGGCGATCAAGGCGTATGCGGCGGCACTCGAGGAGAAAGCCACGTATACCGCGTTGGAGAAAATGAGTTCCCAATTCATCCTGCACGCTCCGGGCTACCAAGCAAGCCTTGCGGCCGCACCAACAACACGATGATCAGGATCAACATCGCGCCGATCGTCTTCAACTCTGTAGCGGCCGGCAACAGCCAGGCCCACAACTCGACGAAGATGCCGATAACGAAACTTCCCAAGATGGCGCCGAACGGGTTTCCGAGTCCGCCCAGGGTGACGGCAGCGAAGATGAGGAGCAGCAGGCGGAAGCCCATGTCCCACTGAACGCCGATGTCGAGGCCGTAAAGAATGCCGCCGATGCCGGCGAGCGCACCGCCCACCAACCAGACATAGGCGATCACGTAGTCGGAGTTGATACCCGTTGAGGATGCGAGTGCGGGGTTGTCGGCCACGGCGCGGATTGCTCGGCCTTGGCGTGTGTAGAGCAACCAAGCGCTGACGAGAACCGAGAGCACGATGCAGATGGCGATCACCCAGAGTGTGCGCGGTGTTGCATTGAATGGCCCGAAGTCCAGTGTCTCCTGGCGGCCGAATGAGGAATAGTTCGTATATCGAGCTCCGTAGATGAATTGGAAGATGTAACGCACGCCAAGCGCAATACCGATCGAGACGATCATCATCGAGGTGAGCGAACTTCGTCGTTGACGCATTGGTTTCCACACGCCACGCTCAATACCAACGGAAACCGCTGCCGTGAGGACGGTGGAGATCAACGCGCTGAGGAGGAAGGGCACGCCCATCTTCACGTTCAGTGTCCATGCGGCGAACGCGCCGAATGTGACCGTTTCACCGTGAGCAAAGTTCGAGAGACCAGTCGTGGCGTAGACGAGGGCAAGTCCGATGGCGCAGATCGCGATGATCGCGGCCAGTTTGATGCCATTGAACAGTGCTTGGGGCAGCAACTCCCAGCGAGAGACAGCCTTGGTGGTGTTCGCACCGAGGAAGAAGATCGCGGTTGATTGAGATTCTGGATTGACGGTGACCGTGCGCGGCGTCTTCGTATTTTCGACGATGTCCATGCCATCGGGAACGGTGTCCGCATTCAGCTCCACGACATAGTTGCCAGGTTCGGGGACTTCGGTGCGGAACTCACCCTTGTCGTCGGTCACTAAGCGAACCACTTCGGCACCGCCCTCGACCGTGATGATTACCTCGACCCCAGGCACGTTCGCGACGATCTTCTTGCCGGCATCGTCCTTGTATTGGTCGCGCACTGCGCCAACGATCACTTCTGGACGAGTATCGCCTTCATCCGTTGCGGCATGTGCAGTTTCTCCGAACGAAACGAGGGTGAGCGTCACGCCAAAGGCGAAGACCAATCGCGCAACAGTTCCTCGGCGCGCTTCACGTACCCCCCGCATGGTGAACGAACTCTACCCGAGCGGCCTTCGCGGGATCCCCTCAAGTGGGGAGCCCGAACAAGGTCATCGGTAGAGTTTTCGTCATGGGCAACGCGTGGTTCGAGACGGTTGCCATCGCCCAGGCTCGTGCCAAGAAGCGCCTACCAAAGTCTGTCTATGGGGCATTGATCGCGGGTTCCGAAAAGGGTCTCTCGATGCGGTCCAACACGGAATCCTTTGACGTTCTCGAGTTCGCCCCCCATGTGGCCGGGTTGTCCCCATCGCGGGAATTGGGAGCGTCGGTGATGGGGCTCGACCTGGCGATGCCGGTGATCATCTCGCCAACCGGGGTGCAGGCCGTTCATCCCGATGGGGAACTGGCCATTGCGCGAGCTGCGGCCAACCGCGGAATCGCGATGGGACTTTCGTCATTTGCGAGCAAGCCCATCGAGTTGATCGCCGGTGCCAACGACAAGACCTTGTTTCAGATGTATTGGAGTGGCGATCGAGACACCCAACTGCAACGTCTCGAGCGCGCGAAGAACGCGGGTGCGAAGGGGATCATCCTCACACTTGATTGGTCGTTCTCGAATGGTCGTGATTGGGGTAGCCCATGGATCCCCGAGAAGATCGATCTGAAGGCGGCGTTCAAACTCGCTCCCGAAGTGCTAGCTCGACCGGGTTGGCTGTGGTCGTTCGTGCGCTCCGGGCGACTGCCGAACCTCACTGCACCGAACATGGCGCCGCCAGGAGGTATAGCGCCGACATTCTTCGGTGCCTATTACGAGTGGATGCAGACACCACCTCCTTCTTGGGAAGACGTCGCGTGGTTGCGCAGTCAATGGAACGGCCCATTCATGGTGAAGGGTGTGAGTCGTGTGGATGATGCGCGACGAGTAGTTGATCTCGGAGCCACCGCGCTTTCGGTATCGAATCACGGCGGTAACAACCTGGATGGCACACCCGCGCCGATCCGCGCGTTGCCCGCAGTTGTGGATGCCGTGGGAGACAAGATCGATGTGGTCATGGACGGCGGAGTACGTCGGGGTAGCGACGTCGTGAAAGCGCTCGCTGTTGGGGCCAAAGCGGTGATGATCGGTCGTGCGTATCTGTGGGGTCTCGCGGCCAACGGCCAGGCCGGAGTAGAGAACGTGTTGGATGTGTTGCGTGGAGGAATGGATTCCACGTTGCTCGCGCTCGGCAAGGCGAGTGTGCGGGATCTTTCTCGTGAAGATGTGGTTGCCCCGCCGGACTTTTATCGCAAACTCGGCGCGTAGTCGCTGAGTACGCTGTCAAGCGTGAACGACGACCTTCGTGACACGCTGAAGAAGAAGGTTGCGGAGAAGATCGATGCGCTGACGGGTGACCTCGTCGCCATCAGTCATGACATCCATGCCCACCCTGAGGAGAACTGGGTGGAGTACCACGCGCATCGCGTGCTCACCGAGATGGCGGCCGACAACGGTGTGAAGGTCGAGCGCAGTGCGTATGACGTGGAAACGGCGTTCGCCGCCGAAGTCGGTTCTCAGGGCCCCACTGTTGCGGTGTTGTGTGAGTACGACGCCCTTCCCGGAATAGGTCATGCCTGCGGACACAACATCATCGCGGCAGCTGGCATGGGTGCTGGCTTGGCTCTGGCGTCCATTGCCGAGGAAGCAGGTGGTCGCGTGCGATTGTTGGGGACTCCTGCGGAGGAGGGTGGCGGCGGCAAGATCGAGATGGCCCGTAAGGGAGCATTCGAAGGTGTCGACGCGGCGATGATGGTGCACCCGTCAGACGAAGACAATGCGCGAATCAATGCACTCGCGGTTCAACATGTGCTTGCTACGTACGTTGGGCAGGCGGCTCATGCTTCGATGGCACCGCACCTCGGTAAGAACGCACTCGATGCAGCGGTGCTCGGATATATGAACGTTGCGGCATTGCGCCAACACATCTTGCCCACGGAACGAATTCATGGTGTGTTCCTGCGTGGTGGCGACAAGCCCAACATCGTGCCGAAAGAAACGGAAATGGATTGGTACGTGCGATCTGCCACGTTCGAGTCGCTACAAGAATTGAAGCAGCGAGTAGCCGCGTGCTTGGAGGCGGGTGCGCACGGAACGGGATGTCACTGCAAGTTGGAGTGGGTGAAGAATCCCTTTGCCGACATGAAGGACAACCTGCCGTTGCTCGGCGCCTATGCGGCGAACTCGACCCAGTTCGGTCGCACGTTTTCGACTGAGCCCACGCCATGGATTGCCGGAGCTTCGACCGACATGGGCAACGTGAGTTATCTCGTGCCGTCGATTCACCCAATGTTGGCCGTTGCGCCCAAAGGGGTCTCGCTGCATACACCCGAGTTCGCCGGACACGCAATCAGCGAAGCGGGAACGAAGGCGATCGTGGATGGCGCCAAGATCATGGCGATGACCGCGATCGACGTGTGGGCGAGTGCGTCGTTGCGCAAAGAGATGCTTGCTGAATTCGGTGATGGAGTGATTCCTGAAGGCGTGCTCTGACGCCCCGATAGGCGCAGTTGTCTGAAGCACTGTCGAAGATGAAGAGCAGGTTTGCGTTTCCATTACTGGAAACGGCAAACCTTGCATCTGGCACCGCCAACGGCATGGTGATGATCACCTTGCCATGGTTGGTTCTCGAGACAACCGGGTCGGCCACCAAAGCCGGACTTCTCGCCGCGCTGTCGGCGATCCCCGGCGTGATCGTCTCGCCGATAGTCGGAGGGCTCATCGATCGGGTCGGTCGACGGGCGGTGTCGATTTTTTCGGATGTGATGTCGGCACTGTCGGTGTTGTTGTTCGTGTTGGTGGATCGCGTTGGTTCTCTCACCTATGCCTGGATCCTCGTGATTGCGGTACTCGGGGCCGTGTTCGATCCGGCCGGCTACACCGCTCGTAAGGCGTTGATCACCAACGCTGCAGTGGCGTCCGACATCGGGCAAGACACTGCCAATGGTCGGCATGAAGGAATCTTTGCGGTCGGTTGGATGCTGGGCCCGGCACTCGGTGCTGCATTGATCGCGAGTAGTGGTGCAGTGACTTCGCTCGGAATAACTGCGTCGATGTTCGTCATCGCCGCACTTGTCGTGTTCGTCATGCGCGTGGACGACGAACACGGGCGAATCGAGACCACTCACGATTCATTCGTCGAATCGCTCAAGGAGGGGGTACGAGTTCTCCACGCAGACCGACCTCTGTTCGCCCTCACGATGGGTTTCGTGGGAATGGCTGCGTTGTACATGCCAATTGACACGGTGATCTGGCCGGCATATTTTGAGGGCAAGGACGATCCAGGTTCGCTCGGCGCCGTGTTCGTTGCGCTCGCCGCCGGGTCGGTGCTTGGTGCGTTCTCCTTCGGGAAGTTGGCCCAACGATTCGACTCGTATCGGCTACTCCGACTTGTAATCGTCACCTCAACATGTGCCCTCGCTCCGATGTCGCTCCTGCCACCCACGTGGATAGTGGTGTTGCTCGGTTTTGTCGCGGGCGTGTCGTGGGGTCCGTTCAATCCGCTGTGGAACTCGGTAGTGCAGCGCCGCATTGAGCCTCATCTGCAGGGACGGGTCTACGGGCTGCAGATGTCGGTTCTTTATGCGGCGCCACCGCTCGGGCAGGTCGTTGTCGGGTACTCCGTAGACCAGATCGGTGTGCAACCCACGTTCTTCGTGGTGATCGGATCGTTTCTGGTGTTCGCAGTCTTACTGGTGTCGGTTCCGGTGCTTCGCAAGCTCTGACAGGTTCGGCTAGAGATGACTGAGGGAAAGGATCTGCCGATGTTGTTACATCCACAATGCAAAGCGGTCGCCGACTTCATGGAGGCGATGCGCGTCACACCATTTGACGAGCTTTCACCACGTGAAGCTAGGGACGCCTTCAAGGCGGCACGTGTGCCACTCGACATTCCCGTGCATGAGGTTCGGGACATCGACGCGGGAGGTGTCCGGTGTCGGTTGTATCGACCGACGGCTGCTCAAGATCTGCCATTGGTCGTGTTCTTGCACGGTGGTGGATGGGTGGTGGGAGATCTCGACACTCATGATGATGTGTGTCGCTCGCTCGCTGCGAAGTCAGGCATGGCTTTTCTCTCCGTCGACTACCGGTTGGCGCCTGAGCACAAGTTCCCTGCTGCGATCGATGATGCGCACATGGCAGCGATTTGGGCCCATCAAAATGCGGCGACTCTTGGAGTCGATGCATCTCGATTTGCAGTCGCCGGTGATTCCGCTGGTGGGAATCTTGCCGCCGTGTTGGCGCAGCGCGGTGCCGTGCCATTCAAGTTCCAGGTGTTGATTTATCCCACCGTCGATTTGGCGATGACGCTGCCTTCGTTCGAGACGAACGCTGTCGGTCCAACTTTGACGAAGAAGATGATGGGTTGGTTCATCGATCACTACCTCCGTGACGATGCCGATAAGAGAGATGTCGCAGCGTCGCCGTTTCTTGCATCAGACGAGGTGTTGGCGAAGGTTGCGCCAGCGCTCATCGTCACATCAGAGTTCGATCCGCTTTGCGACGACGGCGAAGAGTATGGCAAGAGGCTCGCCTCCAATGGTGTGAACGCATCGGTGGTTCGCTTCAACGGAACCCTGCACGGCTTTTTCTCGATGCTCGCTGGCGTCGACGACGCCCTCGGAGCACATGATCTCGTCGTCTCCTATTTACGGAGATACGTGTGACCCCAAGTTTGTTCACCGCGCCTCGCGAACTCTTGCCGATGGATGGGAGTGCGATCTTGCACGAGCAATTCCTCGACCCGGTGCAGGCTGACGGTGCGTTTCGTGAGTTGCTCGAGTCCAATCCATGGGAGTCGAACGAGATCGTCGTGTTCGGTCAGAAACATCGTGAGCCGCGGTTGTCCACGTGGCACGCCGACGAGGGAATTCGCTACACGTATTCCAACCTGGAACGAGTCCCCGTTACGTGGAGCCCCGTGTTGCTTCGACTGCGCGAGTTGTGTGAGGAAGTGAGCAATGCCGAGTTCAATTCGGTGCTCGTGAACCTCTACCGAGATGGCAACGACGGAGTGGGGTGGCATGCCGATGACGAGCGCGAGAACGGGCCAGAGCCCGTGATTGCCTCGCTCAGCCTCGGTGCATCACGTCGCTTCGACTTTCAACACCGGTTTCTCAAACAAGTGGAGAGCATCCAATTGAACTCCGGCGATCTCGTCGTGATGTCAGGTTTGAGTCAGAGTCACTGGGTGCACCGCATCGCCAAGACGAAACGACATGTCGGCCCGCGTATCAACCTCACCTTTCGCAAGGTGGTTGGCTAGCCGTAACTTTTGCTTGGCCTATTCGGCGTCTTCGCGCACCTCTGCGTCGAACGTGACGAGATTCCCGGATTCGAGGGTCAGGGTCACCGAAATGACATCTCCTGCCGCGAGCGGCTCAACGAGGCCCATCAACATGATGTGCAGACCGCCTGGCTCGAACGCCACGGGTTGACCGGCCGGTAGCGGAACCGACTCCACCATCTGGGTGGTCGTCGAACCATCGGCAGCAGTCAACGTCTCGTGCACCTCGGTGGACATGGCGATGCTGAAGTCAACGTCGGCATACAGGATCGCATCGTCGGTGTCACTCGTGAGGATGACATAGACAGATCCTGAGTCGGGGCTCAACGGGTTGGTTCGTGCCCAAGCGTCTTCGACCGTGACGTTTGCAACCGCGTCTTCCACGCCGTCGTCCAACAGGACGGTGTCACCCGTCATCGTCTCTTCGTCGATCATTTCGTCGCTCGATGAGCCGCCACCTCCGCACGACGCAAATGCCAATGCCGCCACGGGGACCAGCCAAATTCGACTGAGCTTGTTCATGTCACGTTCCTTTCGCTATTCGATCAAGATTACGCAGGTGGGCTGCCAGACATCTGTCATCTGGGCGAACTAGGTGAATCACTCTCAATCTAAGAGTGCCAATTAGTTCAGGATCGGCTCACCGTCGCAGCGAATGCCCCGAGTAGGACGAATACGGTTCCAGAAACCCAGCGACGAAAGAAAACGATTCGTTTGTTGTTCAGAAATGGTTTTTTGACTGCACTGGAGACCAGTGCATACAACGTGTCGGTGACTAACCCGAGCCCTACGAACACACTGCCAAAGAGAAAGCTTGACCATTGGTGATTCTGCTGAGACTCATCGACGAATTGGGGAAGGTATGCAAGAAAGAAGAGGGCAACTTTCGGATTGAGCATGTTGACGATTACGCCTTGGCGGAAAGCTTGACTCGAACCAATCGATTGCCCGACGAATTCTTTTTGCTTGGAGGTCGAAACGATGGTGCGAAGTCCAGTACCTACGAGATATGCAACCCCTAGCCACTTGACGATGTTGAATGCCGCGGGGGAAGCGAGCAAGATCGCTGAAATGCCTGCGCTTGCGAGGACTACATGTGAAAAATTGCCAATGGTCAATCCAAGGACGCTCAGCAAGGCAATCCTCCGACCATCGGCAATTCCGCGATTAACGACATACACCACTGCGGGGCCGGGAACCAGGAGTAGAGCCAAAGAGGCGATCACAAACGACGCGAGCACATCAAGTTCGGGCACTACGACAGATTACCTGTGGGTAACTGGTTGGGTAAGGTGAAGTCATGCGCGTAACGATCAATGAAGACTCATGTCACGGTCACCAGATGTGTGCAATCGCTGCACCCGAGATCTTCGGAAGTGACGAACTCGGCAATGCCGTGGTGTTGATCGACGGTGACATCCCCGCGGATCTGCAGGCAAAGGCACGTCGCGCAGAGGCGAACTGCCCTGAGCGAGCGATTCTCATCACGGAGTAATTGGTAGATCGACGTGACAGACATGCAGCGACCCGTCGAGGATCTGCTGACTGATTACAACATCATGGATCCCGATTTCGTCAAGGATCCGTTTACGAAGTTCGACCACATTCGCGAGTCGCAGTGTCCGATTGCGCACACGGATCGTTGGAGTGGCTCATGGATGCCGACTCGTTACGACGATGTCGTCGCGATGGCCCAGGAGTTCGAGATCTTCACATCGCGTGGAATTCTCGTCATGCCACCGGCCCCCGGTTGGGACGAGGGGCCATACGCCTCGGTGTCAGCGCCCCCGATCACGTCTGATCCACCCGATCACCATTGGCATCGTCGGCTGATCTTGCCCATCTTCTCTCCGCAGTCGGTTGCCAAGTACGAGCAGGGCACGAAGGACTTGTGTAATTCACTGATCGACGAATTCATAGACAACGGTGTGGCAGACGCAGCGGGGGATTATGCCCAGCACATTCCCGTACGAGTGATCGCCACGATGCTCGGGGTACCTCTTGAGATGGAGGAAGAGTTCACCTCGTGGGTGCGCGGTGTGCTCGAACAAGGAATGACTGATCCAGAACTGCGCGCCGAGAGTTCGCGCAAGATCATCTCGTTCTTCGCAGAACAACTGGCCGATCGCAGGAAAAATCCTCGCGAAGGTGATTTCATTAGCGAGCTCATCGAGGCCGAAGTGGAGGGTCAGAAAGTCCCGGACGCCTACATCCTCGGCGTCTGCAATCTGATGCTCGTGGCGGGGGTGGATACCACGTGGTCGGCCATTGGCTCGACGCTGTGGCACTTTGCGCAACATCCCGAACATCGTCAGCAGCTTCGCGACAATCCAGCGTTGTGGCCGACCGCTGTCGAAGAGTTGCTACGCGTCTATGCCCCGGTGACCATGGCCCGAATCGTCGACCGCGACATCGACTTCCAAGGTTGTCCGATGAAGGCGGGCGATCGAGTCTTGATGACGTTCCCCGCCGCGAATCGCGACCCACGTCAGTTCGAAAATCCGAACGAGGTGAAACTCGACCGTGAGCACAACCGCCATGTTGCGTTCGGCTCAGGCATTCATCGTTGCGCGGGCAGCAACCTTGCTCGGCTTGAATTGCGTGTCGCGCTTCAGACGTGGCTCGAGCGAATTCCGGAGTACTCGCTTGTCGACCCGTCCGATGTCACCTGGGCGGGTGGGCAAGTTCGCGGCCCTCGCCGCTGCCTGGTGAAGTTCTAGTCAGACCGTTGCTATCTAGACAGTCTTTCTAATCAGACAAGGTCGCTTGCCGGCTCCAGGTTGTGGCCTTCGACGTCGATCTTCGGCAACTTCTTGTCGATCCACTTCGGAATCCACCAGTTGCGATCACCGAGCAGTTCCATCGTCGCCGGTACGAGCACCATACGCACGATGGTGGCGTCGATGAACACTGCGAGTGCGAGTCCCAGACCGAACAACTTCAGCTGACGGTCGTAGCCGAGGACGAATGCCGCGAATACGCACACCATGATCAGTGCAGCCGCAGTGATCACACGTGCGGTCGCCGTCAGCCCGTCGGCAACGGCCTCGGCGTTGTTGCCGGTGCGCAGGTACTCCTCGCGCACGCGTGACAACAAGAACACTTCGTAGTCCATAGACAAGCCGAACACGATCGCGAACAACATCATGGGTGCCCAGCTTTCGATTGGGCCTGCCTTGCCAACTCCGATCAGGTTCATGCCCCAACCCCATTGGAAGATCGCCACGATCACGCCGTAAGCCGCACCAATCGACAACAAGTTCATGATCACGGCCTTCAGTGGCACGAGGAGGCTGCGAAATACCGCCATAAGAAGGAGGAATGACAGGGACAACACACCGATGAAGAGGAGTGGCATACGGCCGCCGATCACGTCCGCAAAGTCGACACCAGCTGCCGTGAAACCACCCACCTTGGCCTCGACGCCAGTCTGCGGGATGATGTCATTGCGCAATGTTTTGATGAGGGTGGTGGTTGCTTCGTCTTGGGGCGCAGTCGTCGGATAGGCGATGACGAGGGAGAGCGAACCGTCTGCCGAAGCCGGAGTGGCTTGGGCGAAGGCGATTCCCTCGACCGACTTGATCTTCTCGGTGAACTGGCTCAACTCATCGGGATTCGAAGCGGTCGCTCCCTGAACGGTGATGAAGAGCGGTCCGTTGAAGCCTGGACCGAATCCCTCGGCCAGCATGTCGTAAGCCCGACGTACGGTCGTCGACTCTGGTGCGTTTCCGTTGTCACCGAATCCAAGTCGGATCGAAGCGAGTGGTGCACTGAGAATGAGCAGCAGGACGGTTGCTGCGATCGCCGAAGTCCAGGGCCGACGTTGGACAAGTCTGCTCCAGCGGTACCAGAAGGTTTCGTGCTTGGGCTTTCGTTTTCGTTGTGGGATCGGCATTCGCAGTGGTTTGATCAAGAAACTCGCGAGCGTAATGACGACTGCCGAGACGATTGCGCCCAAGAAAAGTGGCAGCGAGTGTGAAACCACCGCGAAGAATGTGACGACGACGAAGAAAGTGAGTGCGACGAGTGCAGCACGAGTGGTGACATCGATGCGGTGCTTGACCATCGCAAGCAACGACGGGAGCAGCGAGATGGAAGCGATCATCATGATGAGCACACCAATGACGGCGCCGATGGCGAGTCCCCGCGCGAATGCGAGACCCATGACGAACAGACCGAGCAAGGAGATGATGACGGTGATACCGGCGAAGATGACTGCGCGACCTGAAGTGTCGACGGCGTTGACGATTGAATCTTCGACGCTCATGCCGTGATGGAGGCCCTCGCGGTATCGAGTAACGATGAACAACGCGTAATCGATTCCGACGCCGAGACCGATCATCGCCACGAGCGACGTCGTGAAGTCGGGCATCGGCAGCACGTGGCTCAACACGGTCACCAAGGACGCGCCAACTCCAAGACCGACGAGTGCGGTGCCGATGGGGAGTCCCATGGCAAGAACGGAACCGAAGGCGAGGACGAGGATGATGATCGCGGCGAGCAATCCGTAGGCCTCACTTGCCGGAAGTTCGAACCCGGCAAAAATATTTCCGCCGTACTCGATGCGCAGGTCGCCAACCGCATAGGGCTCACCCAATTCGCGTATCTCTTCGCCCAGAGCAATCAGTTCCGATTGTGAACGGATCGTCACATCGAGGGAGGCGAAGGCCGTGGTACCTGGCTGGTTGATTTGTCCGGGCGTGTCGAACGGTGACGTGACGGTGACACCCTCGAGTGAATCGACCTTCGAAAACAGCTCGTTCATCGACGCCTTGATTTCGTCGGTGGTGACACCGTTCGGGGATGCGAAGACGATCTCACCACTGAAACCTGCACGATTGGGGTTGTTCGCTTCCAGCAAGGTTTGGACGTCATTGGATTCGCTCGCCGGGATCTCGAACTCGGTTGCGAAGTCCGATCCCTTGATGGATGAGACGAAGCCGATCGCGACGAGCAGTGGAATCCAAATTCCAAAGACCATGGTTCGACGACGGCGGACGCTGAAGCGTGCAAGTGCTGCGAGCATGAGGGGGCTTTCTTGTAGGGGGTGCCGAACGATCGAGGCAGATCGTTCGGTTCAAAAACTCTAGCCGAACACTCGCTCGTGGCTCATCAACGTGCTCCAGACCCCGTCGATCAAGCGCGCCATGGAACACCAACTGGCCACTCACCAATTCCGCCGTTTTCGTTGAGCATTCCCGTCAATTCGCGGTTGAGGTGTTGCGCTCGCCACGAAAGCATGTCGTGGGCCATTTCGAGAACCCGGCTCGTTTCTTTCAGAGGGGTTCGCCAGGTCGAATCCGACTTGGTATCGAATGCCATCCACGTTCCATCGCCGAAATGCACGTACGCGTCGTGTTCGTATCGACGTACGGCAAGGTTCTGCTTTTCGGGACGCCGATCCCAGGGCCATTCACGGCTGCCCATTCGGATGAAAAAGTGACGCCAGTCGTATTCATATGTGGCGGCATGCCGCCAATGGGGCGGCTCTTGTCCACGCAACAAGTCGCCCAACGGTAAGCCGTCGCACTGCAACGGAACCGGTTGACCGAATGCCTCGGCGATGGTGGGCACGATGTCGACATTCTCGGTGAAGCGATCCACGGTTGTTCCGTTGCGCTCGGGAATACGAGGATCACGAACTACTCCGACGATGTGGTAGCTCTGCTCAAAGAAACCAAGCTTCTCTTTCAATCCATGGTCACCGAGTTGTTCGCCGTGATCAGCCGTGAGGATGATCATCGTGTCGTCCCATTCGCCACGCGCTTTCAGGGCATCGAAAACTCGGCCAAGTTGTTCGTCGACGTCGCCGATCATGCCGTAGTACTGGGCGCGCATCTGCCGAAGACCCTCTTCGGTGTCGGGAGCCTTCGCCGAAGGAATCTGCAATGCGAAGTCGTGGAATGGATGACGTTCGTCGCTCGGGGTAATGGGTAACTCGACATCGTCAGGTGAGTACGCCGTCGACCACCTGCCCGCCGCCGAGTAGGGCGGATGCGGGCGGAGGTAACTCGTGTGAGCGAACCACGATCCCTCTTGACGATCGAGCCAGCCAAGAAACCGATCGGTCAAGAATGCCGAGATGCCGAATTCGGTAGGGCGTTCTGGTTCACTCCGCAGTGCCTGTTGCGCATTGAATGGCACATCGAATCCGTTCTTGCGGAGGTGCTCGATCCACTCTTGATGTTCGTTGCCGTACTCGGGGATGAACAGTTGACAATCGAAACCAGGAAGCACACCCTCGAACGAATTGAGTCGCCAATCGTCTGGGCCGTCGGTATCGCGTGGATCGGCCGACTGATCGGTGTATCCGAACAACACCGGGTTGAATCCGGCTCGGCGAGCGAGCAGGGCAACGTTGTCGAAGCGTCGGTCGAGCGGTGTGCCGTTGGCCACGACTCGATGATTCATTTGGTACATACCCGTGTACAGGCTGGCTCTGCCGGGTGAGCACGGCGCACACTGGCTGTAGTGACGAGTGAGTCGCACACCATGGCGAGCGAGATGATCGATGTTCGGTGTCTTCGCGATCGGATGACCTGCAATAGAGAGGCAATCTGCGCGAAATTGATCCAACGTGATCAACAAGACATTCACGATTCGTGAGCGTAGTGTGACCGCTATGGCAGCCTCTTCGTCTCGACACATCGCATTGTCGAGTGGCGTGCGGTTGCGCACTCTCGAATGGACGCCGAGCGAGCCAAATGGCGAAGCGATCGTGATGGTGCATGGGTTGGCTTCGAACGCGACGCTTTGGCAAGGTGCGGCCGAATCGATGGTGTCGTTGGGTCATCGTGCGGTGGCGATCGATCAACGTGGCCACGGTCTCAGCGACAAACCCGATGACGGCTACGACATGGGCACGGTGACCGATGACCTGGCTTTGCTCATCGAGAATCTCCGCGAAGAGGGAATGCCGAAGCCCGTCGTTGCAGGACAGTCGTGGGGTGGCAACGTGGCGATCGAACTTGCCCATCGGCGACCAGATCTGATCCGCGGTGTGGTGGCAGTTGACGGCGGATTCCTGGAGTTGCGCGAACACTTTCCGGACTGGGAACTGTGTGCCACAGCCCTTCGTCCACCGAACCTTCTCGGCACCCACGTCGATGAATTTCGGAAATGGATTCGTAATGCGCATCCCGACTGGCCGGAGTCGGGGATTGAAGCAACGGTCAACAACATGGAAGTACTCGCTGATTCGACGATTCGTCCGTGGCTATCTCTCGATCGCCACCTGCAGGTGCTGCGGGGGCTGTGGGAACATCAACCGACGAAGTTGTACCCCGAGATCGAAGTTCCGGTGCTGTTCGTTCCTGCCGAGGGCGAAGGGGGCATCTTCACCGCGACCAAGCGCAAGGCGTTGGAGCGCGCCACTGCACTGTTACCGGCAAGCAAGGTGGAATGGTTCAGCCCTGCAGACCACGATCTGCACGCGCAATTCCCCGAGAGGTTTGCGCGCGTGGTGCACGACGCCATAGTGGAAGGGTTCTTTCGATGAGCACTCCACGACTGCTGACGATCATGGGTTCGGGCGAGACCGCCCCGACGATGGTGACCACTCACCGCACGTTGGCAGCACGGTTGCCAAAGGGCGCGCGTGCAGTGTTGCTCGATACGCCGTATGGCTTCCAAGAAAACGCAAGTGAACTCTCGTCGAAAGCTCGCGAGTACTTTCAGACTTCGATCAATCTGCAACTCGTCTCGGCTGATCTCGAAAAAGTGCACGGCGCAGACTCGGTGCATGTCGAACGCGTGATGAAACTCATTGCAGATGCTCACTACGTATTTGCGGGCCCTGGATCGCCTTCATATGCGTTGCGTCAGTGGTCGGGCACTGCCATCGCCGAAGTGTTGCGGGCGAAACTTCGCACGGGTGGTGTGGTGACGTTTGCATCGGCCGCGGCGCTCACGCTCGGGCGATTCACGTTGCCCGTCTACGAGATCTACAAGGTGGGCGAGGATCCTCGTTGGCTGGAGGGGCTCGATGTGCTCGGCGAACTTGGCATCAAGGCAGTCGTCGTTCCGCACTACAACAACGCCGAGGGCGGACATCACGACACGCGCTTCTGTTACATGGGCGAACGAAGACTCGCTCATCTTGAGGGCGAACTCGATGATGAGACATGGGTGCTCGGCGTGGATGAGCACACGGCGCTCGTGATCGACATCGAAACCGACTCTGCAGAAGTAACTGGCAAAGGCGTCGTGACGCTGAGAGTAAATGGTGAATCGACGGAGATCCCATCGGGGGAGATGATCCCGCTCTCTCGGTTGCGTGATCCGCGATCGAACACTGCGACCCCTCGCCCACGAGTCGAGACCATTATTGACGTGCCAACTGAAACAGAGGATGCAACTTTGCGCGCCGCAACCGATCGGTTGCGAGCCGAGTTCGAGACGGCCGTGAGCGCAGGTGACAGCGACGGAGCCGCCCGTGCTGCGTTGGCGCTCGATGACGCACTGCGCCTGTGGTCGGCGGACACGCTGCAGAGTGACGACACGGATTACGCACGAACCGTCCTGCGCGGCATGATCACTCGGCTGGCCGATCTGGCGGTGAGTGGACTGCGCGATCCGCGCGAGCAGATCACCCCAGTGATGGATGTGGTGCTCGACATTCGCTCCAGAGTTCGCGCAGACAAGCGGTTCGACCTGTCCGACGTGCTGCGAGATCGCTTGGGGGCGATTGGAATTGAAGTGCGGGACACGCCAGACGGGCCGTCCTGGAACCTCCGCGACTGACTCCCTGCGGCAACCTTCCGCCCTTTACCGTTTGCGCAGTTCCCAACTAGCCTGACCTCAATTGGTGGGGCCTTCGGACCCCGAACATCGAGGGGGAAACATGGCACGAGTCGTGAGAGCAGCGTTGTTGCAAACCGATTGGACCGGCAACAAGGACACGATGATCGACAAGCACGAAGAGGCTGCACGCGAGGCCGCGAAGCAGGGTGCTCAAGTGATGTGTTTCCAGGAACTGTTCTATGGTCCGTACTTCTGTCAAGTACAGGATCCGCAGTATTACGCCTACACGGAGGAGATTCCGAACGGACCGACAACCAAGCGCTTCCAGTCGGTTGCGAAGGAGTTGGGGATGGTTCTGGTACTGCCGATGTACGAGATCGTGCAGCAGGGTCTGTACTACAACACGGCTGCAGTAATCGATGCCGACGGTCGTTACCTCGGCAAGTATCGCAAGCAGCACATTCCGCAGGTGAAGGGCTTCTGGGAGAAGTTCTACTTCACTCCCGGCACCGATGGTTACCCCGTGTTCGACACTGCAGTGGGCAAGGTAGGCGTGTACATCTGTTACGACCGCCACTTCCCGGAAGGTTGGCGTGCACTCGGTTTGAACGGTGCAGAGATCGTGTTCAATCCTTCGGCAACGAGTCGTGGATTGTCCGAGTACATCTGGCGTATCGAGCAACCTGCATCGGCAGTCGCCAACATCTATTACGTCGGAGCAATCAACCGCGTAGGCATTGAGAGCGAATACGGCGACGACGACTTCTACGGTCAGAGCTACTTCGTCGATCCGGAAGGCAAGTTCGTCGGTGAAGTGGGCGATCCATTCAAGCCGGAGTTGATTGTTCGCGATCTCGACATGGACAAGATCAAGACTGTTCGTGACCGTTGGGCGTTCTATCGCGATCGCCGACCGGACGCGTACGACGAATTGGTTCGCCGTTAGGAACTACAGGGGGTAACGATATGGCGAAGGTACTCATCAAGAACGGCACGGTGGTAAGCCCCACTGGTCGTCACGAGGTAGACGTGCTCATCGAGGGTGAAACCATTAGTGCGCTGTTGCAGCGTGGTCAGGTGGAGGCACTCGGTGTCACCGCCGACAAGGTGATCGACGCGAAGGGTAAGTACGTGGTGCCCGGTGGCATCGACGTGCACACGCACATGGAGCTGCCCTTCGGTGGCACGAGTGCGAGCGACACCTTCGAGACGGGAACTATCGCCGCGGCGTGGGGTGGAGTCACGACCATCGTCGACATGGCGCTCCAGCGTTATGGGGAGAACGTTCACGAGGGCCTCGCCGAGTGGCACCGCAAGGCCGGTGGCAATTGCGCCGTCGACTATGCCTTCCACCAGATCATCGGTGGCGTGGATGAGCAATCGCTGAAGGACATGACCTACCTCGTGGATCACGAAGGCGTCACGTCTTTCAAGTTGTTCATGGCTTATCCGGGCGTGTTCTACTCCGATGACGGCCAGATTCTCCGGGCGATGCAGACCGCCAGCGAAAACGGTGCGACGATCATGATGCACGCCGAAAACGGCATCGCGATCGACGTGCTGGTGCAACAGCACATCGCTCGCGGCGAGACAGACCCGAAATTCCACAGCATTTCGCGGCCGAGCTTGCTCGAGGGCGAAGCAACCAACCGTGCGATCGTGTTGTCCAAGGTTGCCGGCAACGTCCCGTTGTACATCGTGCACATGTCGGCGTCCGAGGCGCTCTCGGCAGTGGCCGAAGCGCGCAACGAAGGTCTGAACGTGTTTGCCGAGACTTGTCCGCAGTACCTCTACATGACGCTCGAAGATCACCTCGCTCAGCCCGGTTTTGAAGGCGCAAAGTACGTGTGCTCACCACCGATTCGCAGCAAGCACGACACTCATGCGCACCACTCCGACCTATGGAAGGGTCTGCGGATGAATGAATTGGCGGTGATTTCCACGGATCACTGCCCGTTCTGCATGAAGGATCAGAAGGAGCTCGGTATGGGCAACTTCTCGAAAATCCCGAACGGAATGGGTGGTGTCGAGCACCGCATGGAACTCATCTATCAAGGTGTCGTCCAAGGCCACCTCTCGCTCGAGCGTTGGGTGGAGACATGTTGCACAACGCCTGCGCGTATGTTCGGCATGTATCCGCAGAAGGGCATCATCGCGCCCGGCGCGGACGCCGACATCCTCGTGTGGGATCCAAACGGCAAGACCACGATCGGTATCAATGACAAGCATCACATGAACATGGACCACAGTTCCTGGGAGGGCTTCAAGATCGACGGCAAGGTGGACACGGTGCTTTCGCGGGGCACGGTGCTCGTGGAAAAAGACACCTATCTCGGTCGCAAGGGACACGGCAAGTTCATCAAACGTGGGCTGTGCCAATACCTCAACTGATCAAAGCAATCACATCGACACCGGACAACGAATAGGGAACAGAAACATGGAGCGAATCAGTCATTGGGTGAACAACAAGGTGGTGCGCGGCACCTCTGGCCGCACGGGCAAAGTGTTCAACCCTGCCACAGGCGAACAACAGGCCGAGGTGGACCTTGCTTCTGTCGAAGAGATGGATTCGGTTATTGCCGTCGCCAAAGCCGCGTTCCCTGCATGGCGTGCGACGAACATGTCTCGTCGTGCCGAGATCATGTTCCGGATGCGAGAGTTACTCGATGCCAATCGCAAGGAACTGGCATCGATCTTGACGCTTGAACACGGCAAGGTGCCAAGTGATGCGTTGGGTGAGATCGCCCGAGGAGTCGAGAATGTCGAGTTCGCGTGCGGTATTCCCGCGCTGTTGAAGGGCGGTTACACCGAACAGGCTTCGAGTGGCGTCGATGTGTATTCGATTCGCCAGCCCTTGGGAGTAGTTGCGGGAATCACTCCGTTCAACTTCCCCGCGATGGTGCCGATGTGGATGTTCGCCAACGCATTGATGTGTGGCAACACCTTCATCCTCAAGCCGTCGGAGAAAGATCCGTCCGCTTCGATGTTTATCGCCGATTTGCTGCGTCAAGCCGGTTTGCCCGAGGGCGTGTTCAGCGTGGTGCACGGCGACAAAATTGCTGTGGATCGTCTGTTGGATCATCCTGACATCGCCGCGGTCTCATTCGTCGGTTCCACGCCCATTGCGCGTTACGTGTACGAGACGGGCACCAAGAACGGCAAGCGTGTGCAGGCTCTGGGCGGCGCGAAGAACCACATGCTGGTGCTTCCCGATGCCGATTTGAACATGGCGGCGGATGCTGCGGTGAGCGCGGCCTACGGCTCGGCGGGTGAACGCTGTATGGCGGTGTCCGTCGTGCTTGCTTCGGAAGCGATCGCTGACGACTTGGTAGGCAAAATCAAGGAACGCATTCCGAACATCAAGGTTGGCCCAGGTTCGGATCCAGCTGCCGAGATGGGACCACTCATCAGCAAGGAGCATCGTGACAAGGTTGCGAGTTACGTCGCGGGTGCGACCGGTGAAGGCGCAAAGGTGGTGGTGGACGGAACCGATAAGGCCAAGGAAGCGGGCTTCTTCTTGAACCCGAGCCTCATCGACAATGTGAAGCCGGGAATGAAGTGTTACGACGACGAAATTTTCGGCCCCGTGCTCACCGTGATGCGCGTGAAGGGGTACGAGGACGGACTTGCCACAATCAACGACAACCAGTTCGGCAACGGCACGGCAATCTTCACCCGTGACGGTGGTGTCGCACGTCAGTTCCAATACGACGTGAACGTCGGCATGGTGGGCATCAACGTACCTATTCCGGTGCCAGTGAGTTACTACTCGTTCGGCGGTTGGAAAGCTTCGCTCTTCGGCGATCAGCACATGTATGGCCCAGAGGGCATCAACTTCTATACGCGCGGCAAGGTCGTCACGTCACGCTGGCCGGATCCGCGCACCTCATCGGTGAATCTGGGATTCCCTCAGAACCGATAACGGCAAGACGATTTCTACGACAACTTTTTAGGGGGACCAATGGACATCGGAGTAGTGCTGCAGACCACACCTCCATCGAGTCGTGTGGTCGACTTGGCAAAAAAGGCTGACATGTTCGGCTTCTCGCACGTGTGGACGTTCGATAGCCACATCTTGTGGCAGGAGCCGTACGTCATCTACAGCCAGATCCTCGCTGAAACGCGCAATGTGATCGTCGGCCCGATGGTGACGAATCCGGCCACGCGCGATTGGACGGTGACCGCGAGCGTTTACGCCACGTTGAACGAGATGTATGGCAACCGCACCGTGTGCGGAATCGGTCGAGGTGATTCAGCCGTTCGCGTGACCAATGGCAAGCCCACCACCCTCGACACATTGCGCGAAAGCATTCATGTGATCCGCGAACTTGGCAATGGTCGTGCGGTGGACTACAAGGGCTCCACACTCCGATTTCCATGGGGCGCCAAGAGCAAACTCGAGGTGTGGGTGGCGGCCTACGGTCCGAAGGCTCTGGCCCTTACTGGTGAAGTTGCCGACGGTTTCATCCTGCAATTGGCGGATCCATCGATCGCCGAGTGGACGATTAAGGCGGTGCGTGATTCGGCGAAGAAGGCGGGTCGCAACCCCGACGACGTGAAGATCTGTGTTGCTGGTCCCGCTTACGTGGGTACCGACATGGATCATATGCGCGACCAATGCAGATGGTTTGGCGGCATGGTGGGCAATCACGTGGCCGACATCGTCGAGCGTTACGGGGCTGATGCCCCGGTGCCAAAGGCACTCACCGACTACATCAAGGGTCGCAAAGGTTATGACTACAACGAACACGGTCGCGCGGGAAATACTCACACCGACTTCGTGCCGGATGAGGTGGTCGACCGATTCTGCATTCTCGGTACGCCGGATGAGCATATTCGTCGTCTCACTGAGTTGAAGGACATGGGCGTCGATCAATTCGCCGTGTACCTGCAACATGATGGCAAGGACGAGACCTTGAACGCCTACGGCGAAACGATCCTCCCAGCAATCACGGAGTTGGGCAAAGCCAAGCAGTGACCTCGCGTCTAGTCGCCTGACGAACGTTCATGTTCGTTATGGCACTAGCGCTAAACGACGGGTTGTGGGAAGGCGGCAACTAAGTAGTAGATCGATTGAGCGGAGGCTTCGGCTCCTCGCCCTTTTCGCATTTATGGGTGCAAACCTCGCATGCGATGCGAGTCGGCGATGGTCTTCACGCCGAGCACGGTGGCAGCCAAGCGGTACGGCAACCTGCTCTCGGTGGCGAACGAATGGAAACGCTCGAACGCACTTCGCATCAAGTCGATCACGCGTGCGTTCACCTGATCTTCGTCCCACGAGAGGTGGGCAAAGTTCTGACACTGCTCCAGGTACGAGCACGTCACACCACCGGCGTTTGCGTACACGTCGGGAATCACCGTCACGCCTTTGTCGGCGAGGATGAGATCGGCCGTCGGAGTGAGCGGACCGTTGGCTCCCTCGATCACCAACTTGGCCTTCATCTCGTTCGCTTGCTTTTCGTGGACGGCATCACCGAGCGCACACGGCATGACGATGTCGCAATCGAGTGCGAACACGGCTGGTGAACCTTCCAGCCCACGCGCCACTACATCGCCTACTCCGGCACCACACACACCACGTGCTCCGTCGCGAATGGCTGCATCGATCTTGGCGAGATCGAGCCCACCGGCATGATGCACCGTGCCACTGACATCGGAAATGCCGACGATCAATGCGCCACGAGCAGATGCAAGACGTGCGGCCCACATGCCCACCTGGCCGTAACCCTGGATCGCGATCCGTTGTCCGGCAAGGTCCTTGCCCTGCTTGGCCAACATCAATGCGGCTGCTTCCACCACGCCGCGACCCGTGGACGACTCGCGGCCGAGTGACCCGCCAAGTTCGATCGGCTTGCCGGTAACCACGCCGGGAGTCGCATGGCCGACACCAGTGGAGTACTGGTCCATGATCCACGCCATCACTTGAGCGTTGGTGCCGACATCCGGTGCGGGAACGTCACGGTCCGGCCCAAGAAATGAGGAGATCTCCGACACGTAGCGTCGAGTGATCCGCTCGATTTCCGCAGATGAGTATTGCTTGGGGTCGAAGCACACCCCACCCTTGGCGCCCCCGAGTGGCAGATTGGCAATCGCGGTCTTCAGTGACATGCCGATGGCTAGCGCCACCACTTCGTCACGGTTCACTTCGTGGTGGTAACGGATACCGCCTTTGGCAGGTCCGCGTGTGGTGTTGTGGTGCACCCGCCATCCATGCAGCAGGTCGCGACTGCCGTCGTCGCGACGAAATGGAATCGACACCTCGATGATTCGTCGGGGGGCAACGATCGTGTCAATCAGACCGTCTTCGAGATTCAGCCAACGTCCTGCTTCGCGAACTCGGAGTTCCGCTGCTTCTAGAGCGGAATGATGTTGCGTCGTCATGTACTTACCTCCGGCACATTCGTACCGCACCGAGGCTAGATCAACGTACGACGACGAATGAGTCATGACGAATGTCGATGGTCGATGTCGCGAGAATGTTGGTATGCCAATTACGCCATGGCCAGTTCCCGATGACAGTGAGGAAAAGAAGGAGATTCTCGACCTCGATGATGACGGAAAGATTTCGTTGGGAGAAACCCTGCGCGCTGAAGCTGGGTTGATCGAAGAATTTGCCAAAGCGAAGTCCCGACGAGGCGGTTTTGTCGGGTGGTTCAACCGGCTGATCAGCAAAATGCTTGGCCGAGTCGACAATTACTGACGAATCGTCCGCCTACTTGGCGAGTGGTGCACTGGTACGAGTTGGCGCAACGAGGATCGCTTT
>CAZZJH010000007.1:0-10276 GCA_964654335.1 uncultured Acidimicrobium sp. | reverse complement strand
CGATCGGGCCACCAATCACCGAGACGGCAAAAAGTAGCCAACCGATGACAGTCGGGAGCGCGAGGGGCGCAGGAAGACGAAGCAGGAACCGTCGTTCATTGCCGAATGCCCCCGCTTGAGCCTGTTCCGAGCCGAAGTCGGCCGTGAAGATGAACACGCAGGTCACCGCTGCAAGCAGTGAGGAGAGAATCGCTGACGGACTCCACTCGGTGCCGCCCAGTCGAGCACCCACGAGGATCACTACCAGAGGCGAGGTCATTCGTGCAGCGGTGAGGGCAATGGGGTGAGGAACCCACAACGCCACCAGGACGAGCGCCCACAATGTCCAACTGAGTACATCGAGAGCGAGGTTGGCGCCACTGCCGAGTTGGTTGATGTCGACTGAGAAGGAGTTTGGTAAGAGTGCCGCGATCAACCAGGCGATTCTGGTGATCCACTTCGTGTATCCGAGGATCGAACGCGCCACGCGTTGAGCCTATTGGCGTGAGTCCCTCTCGGTAATCTTTGCGAGATGGCCCCGCGTTCCAAGCCGAGCAAACAAGTGCAGGAACGAGCCGCTTGGTTACGTGATGCCATCACTCGTCACGATGAGCGTTACTACGCGCACGACGCACCAGAGATCTCTGATGCCGAATACGACGAACTCAAGCGCGAATTGATTGCAATCGAGTCGGAGTACCCACAGATCGTTTCGCTCGATTCACCCACGAATCGTGTAGGAGCGCCCGCAATCAACACGTTTGCTCCGGTTGCGCATCGCGTGCCTATGACGAGCCTCGACAATGCAATGGACGACGCAGAGTTGGCCGCGTGGGGAGATCGGGTGGCAAAGGGTCTGAACGGCGCGAAACATGCCTTCACCTGTGAACCCAAGATCGACGGATTGGCGCTCAGTATTCGCTACGAGGATGGTGTGCTCGTGCAAGCTGCCACGCGTGGCGACGGCAAGGTTGGCGAGGACGTCACGGAGAACGTGAAGACCATTTCGGTGGTGCCGAAGCGACTCGTTGCGCCCAAGGGTGCCGCAGTGCCGAGTGTGCTCGAGGTGCGCGGCGAGGTGTACATGCCGATCGCCATGTTTCGTCAATTGAAGGCTGCGAAGGAAGCAGAGAACGAGGAGCGAGTACGCGCTGGCAAGAAGCCTGAGTCGGTGCCAGCCAATCCGCGTAATGCCGGAGCGGGAAGTTTGCGTCAGAAAGACTCCACCATCACCGCATCTCGGCATTTGGCTTTTTGGGCGTACCAGCTTGGCGAGGTGGTGGGCACGCCTGCATTCTCGAGTCATCATGAGTCGCTCGAATACCTGCGCTCGTTCGGGTTTCCCGTCAATCCGGAGATCCGTCTGGTGAAGGATCTGCAGGGCGTTTCGAATTTTTGCAAGAACTGGATCGAGCATCGCCACGATCTCGATTACGAGATCGATGGCGTGGTGGTGAAGGTGGATGATCTTGCACAACGCGAGGCGCTCGGCTTCACCTCACGCGCCCCGCGCTGGGCCATTGCGGTCAAGTTTCCGCCTGAAGAGCGAAATACGGTGCTCAAGGACATTCAGGTGAGCGTTGGCCGAACGGGGAGAGTCACACCGTTTGCGGTGCTGGAACCGGTATTGGTGGCGGGTAGCACGGTCTCCATGGCCACGCTGCACAATCGTGAGCAGGTTGCCCTCAAGGATGTCCGCCCCGGCGACACGGTGGTCGTACGTAAGGCAGGCGATGTCATCCCGGAGGTGGTTGGCCCCGTGCTCAGCCTGCGCCCAAAGGGCTGCAAGGAGTGGGTGTTTCCGAGCACGTGTCCGTGCGATCTCAAGTCGACTCTGGTTCAAGAAGAGGGCGTGGCAGACACGCGGTGCGTCGAGCCGGCATGCCCGTTCCAGCGCGATCAGCGGATCATGTATTTCGCCTCGCGTGGCGCGATGGACATCGAAGGTCTTGGCGAGAAGACGGTATATGCGCTTTCCGATCTTGGCCTGGTGGAAGACGTAGGCGATTTGTATTCCCTCACTGTCGAGCAGCTCCTTCAAGTGGAGGGATTTGCAGAGTTGAGTGCCACCAATCTGCTCACAGCAATCGATGCCTCGAAGTCTCGACCGTTGACCAAGTTGCTCACTGCGCTCGGCGTCAAGCATCTTGGGCCGGCTGCATCAGAAACGCTGTCTCGCCGCTTCGGCTCGCTCGATCGGATCATGGAAGCAAGTGCCGAAGAGTTGAGCGCGGTGGATGGCGTTGGCGAGGTGATTGCGGAATCAATCTCGTCGTGGTTCTCCAAACGCGAGAACAAGAAACTCATCGAGAAGTTGCGCAAGGGCGGTGTGCAATTCGGCAACGTGCAGGTGAGCACGCTGCCGCAGGTTCTCGACGGGAAGGCCGTGGTGGTGACGGGCACCATCGCTGGTTATTCGCGCGATGAAGCGGAAGATGCGATCAAGGACCGCGGAGGAAAGTCGCCAAGCTCGGTGAGTGCCAAGACGTATTGCCTCGTAGTTGGTGAAGCACCCGGTGCCTCGAAGGTGACGAAGGCCGAGGAGTTGGGCATTCCGATCATCAGTGGTGAGGAGTTCGAGCAACTGCTCACCACTGGTTCGATTTAGCTTCGGCGATGTCTATGCGCGCATAGGCTCGGCTCGTGGAACACCCACGGGAATACCGCTATTCGTCCGGTCACTGCTGGGTGCACGTGGTGGGAGAGTCTGCCCGAGTGGGAGTGTGTCCGCGCCTGATCGACCATGGTGCTGTCGCGGGTGTCACGCTTCCTCCGCTTGGTGCACCGTTGAGTGGTGGACAGCCAGTCGTCTCAGTGATGGTCGATGGCACAGTCGTCGACATGCGTTCGCCAATCACCGGATCGGTGGTGCTCGTGAATGAACGCCTTCTGGGAGATCCTTCGTTGGTCAGCGCCGATCCGTTCGCTTCGGGGTGGTTGTTCGAGGTGCAGCTCTCCTATGAAGAGACGCTTGAAAGCGTGATGGATGTCGACTCGTACCTGCGTCTTGGCACCTGAGAGAATCGTGTGTGATGCGCATCCTCAACGAACTTCTCTACTCTGTGAATCATGAATGGATGAGAGTCGTCGACGACGTGGTTCGAGTGGGAATCACTGACATCGCACAAGACGCACTTGGCGACGTCGTGCACGTGAAGCTTCCTGAAATCGGCTCGCGGGTCAAGGTGAGTGGACTGATGGGCGAAGTGGAGAGCACCAAGAGCGTCAGCGAGATTTATTCGCCCGTCGCTGGCGTGGTGGCACGAGTGAATGATCGACTGCGCACCGAACCCAGCCTGATCAACTCAGATCCGTACGGCGAAGGTTGGGTGTGTGAGATCTCGGGAGTCCAACCAGCAGCGATGAATGCTGCGATGGATGCAAACGAATACCGCCGCCTCGTCGGCGAATGAACGATCAATCGGTGACGAACGTCCAGGAGTAGGAACGCGCCTTACTCTCGCCCTCTTCGATCGGCCAGAACATCACACGACCAATGTGCTCACCCTGCGTGAATTCCTCGATTGGTGCACCTTCTTGCGGCAAGTAGCTAATCGTGTAGTTACCCGGGTCGAAAATGGCAGTTGGCGGAAGATCGATCTGCGCTCCAGGTTGAATCTGGCGCCCTTCCGAAATTTCATCGAGTCGTGTGGTGGGCAATTCGATGCCATCGATGAACAACTTGGCATTGAAGCCTTCGACGAAATCGACGATTACCTGTGATTGACGAAGGACTCGTTCATCGTCGCCAGGAGAAATTCCCTCTATCTCTTCGGGGATATTCGACGCTTCGCGTCCGGTGAGTCCGGTGTTGAAGCCGAGGATCATCAGCGTGAGCCCTGCGGCGATGCCGATGCTCGCCAGCAGCAGCTGCTTGTCGAGCTTCAACTTGGGGCGTTTCACCCCGTCATTCTCGCCGAACTAGGCACATTCTCGACAGTCGTGAGTGCGACCGAGCCGACTAGTTTGGAGACCCTGATGCCTGATCGACCTGATCTGGCCGGAACCACGATCGCCAGTCGATATCGGCTCGGCGAGGAGCGAAGCGGGGGTTCCGGATCTTCCCGCGTGTTCGATGCCACCGACGTTCGGCGAAACGTTCGTGTGGTGCTTCGACTGACCCCCGCAAAGGATTTGGTCGATCTCGACGCGGGACTCGCCGTTGCGTCCGATGCCCTGGAAGCGGCAAAGGATCAGGCTGCAGCGACCGCGCGGATCTCTCACCCAGTGATCTCGGGTCTCGAGGACTGGGGGGTGGAAACGGTCGGTGGAGAGCAGACCTTTTTCACCGTGGCGGAGTACTTCGAGGGGGGCTCGTTGCGAGAGTTCCTCGACCGAGGGCGTCGACTCACTCCCTCGCAGGCTCTCGTGGTCGGTGTGGACGTGTGCAGGGCACTGCACCACCTTGAATCGAGCGGATTCATCCACGGTGATCTGCGACCTGCGAACTTGTTCCTTGGTCCTGACAATCGGGTTCGACTCGCCAACTTCGGAGTCAAAGGTGCTTTGCGTACCAACGTGATGAGCAATGAGCAGGCAAGTTACGCAGCACCTGAACTGGCAATCGGTGAGTCGCCGACGATCGCAAGTGACATTTATTCGTTGGCTACGACACTGCTCGAGCTGATCACTGGCGTGCTGCCGTTCACTGGTGAGACCGCGGCAATCACGTTGCAGAATCGCGTCGGTCGATTGCTCCCCATCAGTGCCGACCTTGGACCGATCGCACCGCTACTCGAGAGAGCGGGGCGTCCGGAACCTTCCGAGCGCTTCTCGCCACTCGAGTTCGGCAAAGCGCTCACCGCGCTGGCCGCGAAGATGCCGCGACCAGAACCAATCGAAGCATTGGCAGCGAAGCGATTCGAAGAAGTGATTGAGGAGCGTGAGGCAGAGAGAACAGGCGAGATTCAACGACCAGTCGTCGAGGAGCAGCCGACGTCAGCCATGCAAGTTCCTGTGCGGTCGGGGCTGGTAATCAATGATTCAGTCGAACCAATCGTCGTTCCTGCATCAGAGGAACGTCGTCACCGTCGTCTGTGGTGGGTTGCCGGCATCATCGCACTACTTGCCGTCGCCGTCGTTGCTGCACAAATCCTGATCAAGCCGTCGCACGCGGTACCCGAGTTGGCGGGTATGAACGAAGGTGAAGCGCGCAATGCCGTGGTGCCGTTCAATTGGGAGGTGGTCGTGCGCGCCGAGCGAAGCGACACGGTTCCCGCCGGCGCGGTGATCACTACCGATCCGGTGGCGGGTAGATCGTTGCGTGAAGGCTCGACACTCGTCCTCGTGATCGCAGAAGGGGAGACGCTGGCGACCTTGCCCGACGTGTCAGGTCTTGCCGTGGAGGAAGCAGTCGATCTGTTGACATCTCTGGAACTCGTCCCTACGCAGACGCAAACCGAGAGTGAAGAAGTGGATGCGGGCAAAGCGATTTCGTGGGTGGTGCCCAGCCAGTCGGGTCTGAAGCCAGGTGACAAAGTGCTGAAGGGAACCGAAGTGCAATTGCTCGTGTCGCTCGGACCGCCATTGCGCGAAGTTCCCTCGATCATCGGGTTGACACTCGACCAGGCGAAAGAGTTGCTCGACCCCTTGCGACTCGACCTGATTCCCACTGGTGAGGCGCCGAGCAATGCGGCTGCTGCCGGCATGATTGGTGCGCAATCTCCGCCGCCAGGAGAGAAGGTGGCGCGCGATTCAGGAGTTGCGTTCTCCATTTCCACGGGCCCAGATTTGGTGGCCCTACCGAACATCATCGGCAACAACTTCACGATCGTGGAGCAACGTCTGAAGGAAGCCGGCTTCGTCGTCGGTGAGGTCAAGGGCCGTAAACAGAATCGCTTGAAGCAGGCTTTCATCGTCGGTCAAGAAGTGTCCAACGGGGATCAGGTACAGCGCGGCGCCACCGTCGACTTGGTGTTCCCGTAACGATGCCGTCGATGGCAATCGGTGGGATGACCCACCGCAAGTTCACCCTGCTCGTGCTCTTGGCGAGTGTCTTCACTGTGGTCGTTTCGACGACCGTGCTCGTCGTTTCTTTACCGACGATTGCAGCAGATTTGGGATCGACGGTGTCGATCGTCTCGTGGACGATCACTGCTCCGATGCTTTCATTTGGGGTGCTCGGGCCAGCACTGGGAAAGGCCGGGGACTTGTGGGGTCACCGACGAGTTTTCGTGGGAGGTCTGCTGCTTTCAGGAGCCTTCTCATTTGCAAGTGCCTTCTCTTGGGGGCCAATCAGTTTGATCATCTTTCGCACTCTCGCTGCCGGCTTCGGGGCTGCTTCAAGTCCTTCGGCTATGGCTTATATCAATCGAATGTTCGATGCCGATGAACGAGTCAGACCACTGAGTTACTGGAGTTTCACAACGGCATCTTCGCCAGTAATCGGCGTCATCTTGGGGGTGCCTCTCATGGAAGCCGTTGGATGGCGGGCAATTTTCCTTATTCAAGGTCCGCTCTGCATCCTCGCTGCAGCAATTTCCTGGAAGTCATTGTTCGAAACTGAGCGCAAGTCCGACTCGCGTTTTGATCTTCAAGGTTCGGTTTGCCTTGGGACAGGATCGATTCTCCTGCTCGTCGTCATCAATCGAGGATCCTCGTGGGGATGGTTCAGTCCTGTCATTGCAGCGCTATTGATCGTGGCTATCGGGTCTCTCGCACTTTTCGTACGGGTCGAGCGCTCGTCCTCGAATCCACTCATGCCCATGAGTTGGATGAAGACGAGAAACATCGTTGCGCCGATCCTCACTCTCGCGATGCTCAATTACGCGTACATGGGAAGCTTCATGTTGATTCCCCAAATGCTCGAAGGTGGACTCGGTTTCACCACTCAAGCAGTTGGCTGGCTGGTGATCACCCGACCGGTCGCCTTTTCATTGGTAGCGCCGATGGGGTCGAGACTGGTTGCCAGGTTTGGAACACGTGGTAGTGGAATGTTGGGTGGTCAAACGATGGTCGCTGCGATGTTGATGTTGGCTGCGGTTCGACAATCGGATGATCTTGGCTTGATCATCACCGGTCTGGCGTTGACGGGCATAGGTCTTGCAATTGCTGGTCCTGCGCTTGTCTCTGTCATGTCTTCGGCCGTGCCTGAATCAGACATGGGTGTAGCGAGTGCTTTGATGCAACTTGCTTCCCAACTCGGTTCGGTAATGGGAGGAGCTCTCATGATTGCTATTCACGAGAGCGCACTTGGTCTCGGCAAGATGGAGAGTTACGGGGTGGCGATATCTTCGGGCGCAGTAGTGGCCGTAGCAGCCATCGGTGTTGCCGGGCTGGTACGTAATCGCTCGAACTAAGCGGTGATCGATTGAATTTCGTGGGCGATCTTCTCTGCCAACTCGTCCTTTTGGTTCTGTTGGCTTTGCAGCACCATCATCTTCGTCATGTCGCCGTCCACCTTCACCTTCCCGGAGAGGAAGGCCTGCATGGCAGCCTGTGGATCACGGCCGAGAAACAACAGGCGAGCGGTTTCATAATCCGTCGTGACGGTGAGGTCCGGCCTGTCGACATGCCCAAGGTCCATCAGCAACTCGCCAGATGAGGTATCGATGTGGCTGTGCAGGATTCCCTCGCCAAATGGAACCTTGGTGATGACCTGGTTCATCCGCACACTGAACGGAATTTTCGGAACCTGTCCGAGATACTTCTCGCGAATTGCGCGCGCCGCGTCGATCCACTCGTCGGACAGAAAGGGGTGGGCCACGGGGTAGAGGTTAGGAGTTGGCCGCGGCAATTGCATTACGCGAGGAGAGAGCGACCGATCGTGCGGCATCGGCAAAGTCGCGACCATCACTCGCGTAGAGCACTGCTCGCGACGAGTTGATGATCATGCCGGTGCCATTCGACGTGCGGCCTGCGCGAACCACCGCTTCCACATCGCCGCCCTGTGCACCAATTCCGGGGATCAGCAACGGCATGTCACCCACGATGCTGCGCACCTCGGCTAATTCGCTCGGATAGGTGGCGCCGACGACGAGTCCGACTTCACCCATCGCACGCCACTTTTCGTGTGCCGTGCGCGCCACACGCCGATAGAGCATTTCGCCATCTTGCATCGTCTGAAACTCGCCACTTCCCGCATTCGACGTGCGGCACAGCACGATCGTGCCCTTGCCGGGTGAGCGCAGGAATGGCTCGAGTGAATCGGTGCCGAGGTAGGGGTTCACGGTCACCGCATCTGCTCCGTAACGAACGAATGCTTCGCGTGCGTAGAGCGCTGCAGTGTCGCCGATGTCGCCGCGTTTGGCATCGAGGATCAACACCAAGTGGGGGTGACTATCTCGAATGTGCGCGCAGACTTCTTCCAGCACGTGCTCAGCACCGATCGCAGAGAAATAAGCGATCTGTGGTTTGATCGCGCACACCTGATCCGCCACAGCGTCGACGATGTCGACACAAAAGCGTTGTAGCGCTTCCATCCCGCTACCGAGATGTGCTGGCAGACGTGAGGGATCCGGGTCGAGCCCTACACAGAGCATCGAGTCGGTCGAACTCCAAGCAGAGCGCAACCTGTCGTAGAAACTCATTCAGTCCTCGATCGAAATCGCGCCAGTGGGGCAGTAGTCAGCGGCTTTTTGCACTGCTGTTCGCAAAGACTCGTCGGGGAATTCTTGCAACACGTGCAACATGCCGTCGTCACCGAGGCGAAACACCTCTGGCGCATGAAAGACACAACCACCCGTCACTGCACAGGTATCGGGATCGACGACGACGCGCATCGAATCGAGGCTAATTCTCTGGACCGACTCAGTGGCCTGCGCGATGTCGCTCGAAACCCGAAAGCACGGCACGAAGCGAGGCGGTGATGGTGTTCGGGTCGATGCCGACACCCCAACGTGTGTGGCCTGTCGCGTCCGCTGTTTCGACGTACGCCACGGCATTGGCATTCGAACCCTGGCCGATCGCATGTTCCGTGTAATCGCGTACATCGAGGTCGTCGCCGAACTCGGGGCGAATTGCCTTGACGAACGCATCGATCGGTCCATTTCCAGATCCGACGAAAGTTCGTCGAATTCCAGCGATGTCGACGTGTGCGGTGATCTCCGTTTGCCCAGTGGTCGACTCACTGCGTAATTCGTGGCTGACGAGTTGGTAGTGCGGAGTCTCGGGCAAGTACTCGGCTTGGAACGTCGTCCACATTGCCGACGGCGAAATCTCGGTACCGAGGTCCTCGGTGACGTGTTGGATTCGCTGGGAGAACTCGATTTGCAGACGGCGGGGAAGGTCGAAGCCGTGCTCCGACTTCATCACGTAGGCGACTCCACCCTTGCCCGACTGGCTGTTCACTCGCACCACCGACTCGTAGGTGCGACCGACGTGCTTCGGATCGATCGGCAAGTAGGGCACGCCCCACTGGTCGTAATCCTTGGACAATGCCTCGAATCCCTTCTTGATGGCGTCTTGGTGACTTCCGGAGAAGGCGGTGTATACGAGATCACCTACATATGGCTGTCTCTCCGGAACGGGCAGACGGTTGCAGTACTCGGCGTCGCGGCGAAGCGCGTCGATGTCACTGATGTCGAGGCGTGGATCGACTCCGTTCACGAAGAGGTTCATCGCCAAGGTGACCACATCGACGTTGCCGGTGCGTTCACCGTTACCGAAGAGCGTTCCCTCGACGCGATCGGCTCCAGCCATCACGCCGAACTCGGCGGCTGCAACCGCGCAGCCACGGTCGTTGTGCGGGTGAAGCGAGATGACCACCGTTTCGCGACGCGGAATGTTGCGAATGAACCACTCGATGACGTCGCCGTACACGTTCGGCGAGTAGCACTCCACCGTTGCCGGCAAGTTGAGGATGAGCGGCTTCGACTTCGTCGGCTGGATCACGTCCATCACCGCAGTACAGATTTCGATGGCGAACTCCGGCTCGGTCAACGTAAAGCTCTCGGGTGAGTACTCGTAACGAACCTGTGTTCCATCGAGCAAGGGCTCGAGTTCCTTGCACAACTTCGCAGCCTTCACCGCGATGTCGACGATTCCCGGCTTGTCGAGCCCGAAGACCACTCGGCGCTGCAATGGATTGGTGGAGTTGTAGAAGTGGACGATCGCGCGCGGAGCGCCCTTCAGGCACTCGTAAGTTCGGCGCAGCAGATCCTCACGGCACTGCACGAGTACTTGGATGGTGACGTCATCGGGGATCAAGTCCTGCTCGATCAACAGCCGGACGAAGTCGTAGTCCGGTTGGCTCGCTGAGGGGAACCCCACTTCGATCTCTTTGAATCCCATCTGGACCAAGGTGTTGAACATGCGCAGTTTGCGCTCGGGGTCCATCGGGTCGATCAACGCTTGGTTG
>CAZZJH010000006.1:3517-38222 GCA_964654335.1 uncultured Acidimicrobium sp. | reverse complement strand
AAGCTGAGACCGTTGGTGTCGGCCAATCGTGATTTCACCGAGTCTTTGGCAACCATCTGATTCACCGTCACGTGCTTGCCTACCTCGCGCAAAAACGTGAGCATCGGAACGTTGGCAGTCCAATCTGCATTGTTCACGAGAGTCGCCGAATTGCCACCTTTGCCGAAGTCGAGAATTCGCTCCAGTTGCCGCGAGATCTTGTCGACATTCGCACGGAGCGAGTCCTCGTCGAGCAGATTGCGCTCCTCGCTGCGCCCCGAAGGATCACCCACCATTCCCGTGGCACCACCAGCCAGCACGATGGGACGGTGTCCGAGCATCTGCAACCTGCGCAGTGACACCTGTCCCAGCAGATGTCCCACATGCAACGAATCTGCCGTTGGATCGAACCCCACGTACGCGGTGAGCGGACCAGTGGCACAACGAGCCGAGAGTTCCTCTCGGTTCGTCGAGTCGTGGATCAATCCACGCGATGCGAATTCCGCGACGATGTCGCCGGATGAGGTCACGCAGAGATGTTAGGTGAGCAGGCCTCGTAGCTCGTTGACCTTTGAGTGGAATCGCTGGATCTGTGCGGCCACCGCGATTGGTCCACCACCTCCCGGTGACGTGCGATTGGCCACGCCTCGACGCATCACGGCTACCGCTTCATTGCCGAGCCGAGAATCAGCGGCAACCAAATCGGCCAAAGACTGGCCGTCAGCAAGCGCACTACGAACGAGATCCCCCACCAAGGTATGGGCTTCGCGGAACGGCATCCCTCCAGAAACCAGCCATTCCGCGACATCGGTGGCAGAGAGAAACTCGTCATTGGCAGCAGCGCTCAAACGTGCAGTGTCGAACGAGGCGGTTTGCACCATGCCGTTCACCGCAGCGATTGCCAAACTCACCTGGCCGAACGAGTCGAACAATGGTTCCTTGTCCTCCTGCAGGTCCCTGTTGTAACTGAGAGGGAGCCCTTTGAGTGTGGCGAGCAGACCCGTCAGGTTGCCGATCAATCGCCCCGATTTACCTCTGGTGAGCTCTGCGATATCGGCATTCTTCTTCTGCGGAAGCATGGACGATCCCGTCGCATACCGATCGTCGAGGGTGGCGAAACCGAACTCACTGGACGTCCACAACACCCACTCCTCACCGATGCGGGACAAATGGGTTCCGATGAGCGCGAGATCGAACAACAATTCCGCCACGAAATCGCGGTCAGACACGGCGTCCATCGAATTCTCGAATCGCGTGGCGAAGCCAAGTTCACGGGCCGTGAAATCCGGGTCCAACGGCAAGGAACTTCCCGCCGTGGCCCCCGCCCCGAGCGGTGAGACATCCACACGACGTAGTGCATCACGTAGGCGATCGACATCACGCAGCAATGCCCACGAGTGAGCGAGGAGATGATGAGCAAGGAGGACTGGTTGGGCTCGCTGCACATGTGTGTAGGCGGGAATGACGATGCCCGCTTCCCCCACCCCGGCACGTTCTGCCGCTTTAGCGAACGTCTCGGCAAGCTCGAGTAGCCCCGATGCCAGCGAGCGAAATTCTCTCTTGCACCACAGACGCAGTGCAGTGACACATTGGTCGTTGCGGCTGCGACCTGTGTGCAACTTCCCGCCAACAGGCCCAGCAAGTTCCGTCACTCGCCTCTCGATTGCCGTGTGGATGTCTTCGTCCGAAGGCTGAAACACGAATGCCCCCGACTGCATCTCGTCGCGTACCGCACCCAGTGCCTGCAAAATCGACGCAGTTTCTTGAGCATCGAGAATGCCGACATGACCGAGCATCGCGACATGACCCATGGAACCAGTCAGATCATCGAAGGCCAGGCGAACGTCGAATCCGATGCTTTCGGTGAAGCGCATCAACTCGTCAGCAGAGCCAGAGGAAAGTCGACCATGCCACAAAGGAACATTCATTGCTTCACCTTACGATTCTGTCCCAGACCAGCAAGTCGTTCTATTTCACGTGCCAACTTGTTGGCTCCGAACTCCTGTGAGGCGACACAAAACAACGTGTCGTCTCCGGCAACCGTGCCCGCCACACCTTCCAATCGAGAACGGTCGAGGGCGGATGCCACGACGTGAGCACACCCAGGAGGAGTGCGCACGATGACGATGGGGCTACTGACCGTCACTTCGGCGACCCACTCCGACAGCACCCTGCGCAATTGATCAACCGGAGCAATCCGGTTCGGTTCGAATTCGGGAATGGCGTACTCGGCTTCGCCGTCTGCTGTGCGCACCTTCACTGCGCCGATCTCCTCTAGGTCACGCGAAACGGTTGCTTGCGTCGCGGTGATGCCCCGCTTCTTCAGCATTCGCAGAAGTTCAGGCTGACTCGTGACCGACTGACCCGAAATCACCTCTGCGATGATTCGCTGACGTTGTACTTTCGATGCCACTAGCGACCCCCCTGACCAACCAACCACGCGAACACTGCACGAGCTGAGCTCAAACGATGATGGGCTTGCCGAATGACCCTGCTTTGTGCTCCGTCGATCACCTCTGGTGCCACTTCCTCCCCACGGTGAGCAGGAAGGCAATGCATGAAGATCGCACGCGGATCAGCCTGAGCCATCGTTTCTGAAGTCACTTGGAACGGCGAGAACACCGCCAATCGAATCTCCCGTTCTTCTTCTTGTCCCATGCTCGTCCACGTATCGGTATGCACGGCTACCGCCCCATCCACCGCAAGTCGTGCATCCCGGTATTGCTCAACCGACGAAGCACCCGCTGCAAGGAGACCTTGAAGCTCTTCGTCGGGCGCGTCGTATCCCGCGGGGCATGCCAAACGCACGTGCATTCCGAGTAGCGCGCAAGCCCAGCTGAGGGAGCGCGCGACGTTGTTGAAGTCACCAACCCATGCGACGGACTTGCCGGAGAGGTCTCCGAACTCTTCCGACATGGTGATCACGTCAGCTATGGCCTGCAATGGATGCTCGAAATCGCTCAACAAATTGACGACAGGAACGGACGACACTGCCGCCATCCGCTGGAGGGTCGCGTGTTCGAAGACTCGTGCGGCCAACAACGCGTGGTAGCCGGCGAGCACACGCGTGATGTCCTCCACCGACTCGCGTACATCCATTCCCACTTCGTCTCCCCGCGTGTACACGGGGTGACCACCCAACTGCACGATTGCGACCTCGCTCGAATGCCTGGTACGTGCCGAGGGCTTCTCGAAGATCAGTGCAGCGGTCTTACCCAACAGCGGACTTCCCGCCGCTTCAGGATTCTGCAATCCGATCTCGATCAAATTTCGAAGTTGTTGAGAAGACAACTGCTTGATCTCGAGCAAATTCATGACAACACCTCGCGAAGAATCCCTAGGGCCTGAGCGATTTCACTCGTGGACACGGTCAGCGGAGGGGCAAATCGCAACCGAGATGCGGTCACCGCATTCACGATGAGACCTCGGGCAAGCAACTCTGCGGCAATCTTCTTGCTGTCGAGCCCTTGTGCAAGTTCGGCCGCCAGCAACAAACCCGCCCCATGAACGGCAACGACCGATGGAATCTCCAGCAAACCGCTTTTGAGTTCCGCACCCCTGTCGCGGGCAAGTTTCGGTGCATCGATTTCCTTCATCGTCGCGATCACTGCCTTGGCAGCAGCGGTAGCGATGGCGGTGCCACTGAATGTGCTGCCATGATCGCCAGGCTTCATCACACCCGCCACATCTCGCTTTGCCCAAACCGCGCCGATCGGCACACCATTGCCCAGCCCCTTGGCCATCGTCACGATGTCGGGTGAAACACCTGCTGATTGATAGCCGAACCACTCACCCGTTCGTGCGAAACCTGTCTGCACTTCGTCGATGATCATCAACGCGCCGTGTTCACGACAGAGGCTCTCGGCCCCGCGCAGATATTCGATCGTTGCCGGCACGACGCCGCCTTCACCTTGAATCGTCTCGAGGATCACCGCTGCAACACTCGGTCGCAAAGCAGCCGCGAGGGCATCGAGATCACCGAAGGCGACATGATGAAAACCGTCTGGCATTGGCTGGAACGGTTCGTGCTTTTCCGGTTGACCCGTGGCGGCCAAGGCAGCGAGCGTGCGGCCATGGAAACTGCCCAATGCGCTGACCACGGCATGGCGACCTCTGCCACCGAATTTCCGGGCGATCTTGAATGCAGCCTCGTTCGCTTCTGCTCCTGAGTTACAGAAGAAGACTTGTCCTCCTCCCCCGTGAAGCGCATCGATCTGGACGGCAACTTCCGTGGCGACGGGATTGGCGAAGAAATTGCTCACATGCAACAGCGTCGAAGCTTGCTCGGAGATTGCGTGTGCCACCGCAGGATGCGAATGTCCGAGTGACGTCACGGCCAGACCACAGAGAAAATCGAGATACTCCTTGCCTTCGTCGTCCCACAAACGAGTGCCTTCACCGCGAACGAACATGACCTGCGGTGGCCCGAACACCGGCATGAACGGGCAACCCGAAGACGACGGACGACCCGCGATCAGGGATTTAGCACGATCATGATCGAGAAACGCATGAGCAGCCACTACGAACCTCCCACGATCATCGTGCCGACTCCGGCTTCAGTGAAGAGCTCGATCAACAAGACATGCTTCACCCGACCATCGAGAATGTGCGCGTCGGGAACACCTGCGTCGAGCGCATGAAGACAACTCTCCACTTTCGGGATCATCCCACCGTCAATGACACCAGTTCGGATCATCTCGACGATCTCGGCTCGTGAGGCTCGCGCCACGAGGCTCTGCAGGTCATTCCGATCACGCAGGATCCCGGGGACGTCCGTGAGGAAGATCACCTTTTGTGCGGAGAGTGCGCCAGCGATTGCTGAAGCAGCAGTGTCCGCATTGACGTTGAACGCCTGCCCATGGCCATCACTCCCGATGGTGGCGATCACCGGGATCGCACCCTCGTTGAGCACCGAATGAACGACCGTCGTATCGACCGAAGCGATATCCCCTACGAACCCGAGCCGTGGATCTCGCTGACGAACTCTCAGGAGAGCCGCGTCTTGGCCGGAGATACCCACGGCGTGAGCACCGTGTGCATTGATCGCATTGACGATCTGCGGATTGACGTTTCCGAGGAGCACCATGCTGGCAATCTCGATCGTCTCTGCATCGGTGACGCGCAGCCCATCCACGAACTCTGGGTGCTTACCCAGACGCTCCATCATCGCGCTGATCTGGGGCCCGCCCCCATGCACCACGACCGGCCTCATGCCCACCGCCCGCAACAGAGCAACGTCACGAGCGAACGACTGGAGGGCGGTCGCCTCGTCCGCGCCCGCGAGCGCATTCCCCCCGTACTTGACCACGATGATTCGATTCGCGAAGCGCTGGATGTACGGCAGCGATTCGACGAGCAATTCCCCCACCTCGCGAGGAGTCCATTTGGCAACGGTGCCGGCGCTCATGGAAACATTCCCACCTTCGTCAACCCGGCCGATTCGTCGAGTTCGAGCGCAACGTTGGCGGCCTGCACTGCCCCACCCGATGCACCTTTGGCGAGGTTGTCGAGAGCAGAAATCACCATCACCGTGTTCGTACGTTCGTCGAACCTTGCGGTGATGTGCACTGCATTCGTACCAAGGGTGGCCTTCGTCGACGGAGACGTCTTGTTCACGACCACGAACTGCTCGTGCCTATAGAAACTCGAAAGAGACGCCAGTAACGAAGCTGTCGTTGGTTCTACGCCTGTGGTCGGTTTGGCGTAACAAGTCGCCAAGATTCCCCGATTCATCGGAGCAAGGTGAGGCGTGAAGAGGACCTTCGCTCCCGTCACTTGCTCGATCTCGGGCGTGTGTCTGTGGTCGAGCAGACCGTATGCAGAAAAATCCTCATTGACCACGCTGAACAACGATGAATGCTTGGCGGTGCGACCGGCACCGCTCACACCCGAAGCAGCATCCACGATCACCGAATTAGGATCGATCGAGCCGTTCCTCACGAGAGGGGTAATCGCCAATGACGCCGCCGTCACGTAACAACCCGGAGTGGCGATCAAACGGGCACCCACCAGTTCTTCCCGGAACAATTCCGGAAGTCCGTAACGAGCCTCTGCCAGCAACGCCGACTGATCGTGTTCGAACCCGTACCAGCGCGGATACAGCGAGTGGTCTTTCAGGCGAAAGGCTGCTGAGAGGTCCACTACCAGCCGGACACGCCCGACCAATTGAGCAGCCACTTCGAGCGCAGCCTCGTGTGGGAGACAAAGGAACACCACCTCAGCCGACGCTGCCCGGTTGGCTTCGAACTCCTCGAACACGAGATTCGGATAGTTCGCCTGCAGCGACGGATACAGCGACGCGGCCAGGCTCCCTGCCGCCGAATCCCCCGTTGCGTACTCCACCTCGAAGTGCGGATGGACGGCACAGATTCGGAGCAGTTCAACGCCGGTGAAACCGGAGGCGCCAATTATCGCTACTGGGATCATGACTGCATAATCATACATCGCCTTGCATGATTATCCACGGATGGTCCTAGCGGAGACGACCGCCCACCTTGGCTACCGCTTCGATACAGCGACCACGAATTTCGGCCACCTCGTCGTCGGTCAACGTCCTGTCGCCTGCCCGCAAACGAACACGGAAGCCGATACTTCGGCTACCTGGAGGGAGGTCGACCCCGCGGTACACGTCGAAGATCTGCAGACTCTCGAGCGCAGCGCCGCTGGCCTGCCTCAATGCCCGCGAAATTGATGCCCCCGTCGTCTCGGCAGAGGCCAGAAACGCGAGGTCAAAATCGGCGGACGGGAACTTGCTCACGGTCTTTGCCACCGGCACGCGAGGCGACTCAGCACAAATCAACGATGCATTCAGTTCGAGACACGCAACTCGACCCTGCACGCCGAGTGAATCCAAGATCCGAGGATCGATTTCACCGACGGCACCAAGCACGACCTTTCCCCTGCTCAGCGTTGCCGACCTCGACGGGTGATAGCCCAATGGCGCACGACCTTGATCCAACTGCGCGCCGACATCGAGAGCAGAGGAGATCTCCGTCCACCAGCGAATTGCCGAAGAAGCATCCTCGTCCGTTGCCATCAGGCAGAGACTTTCGTACTCGTCGGGAAGCTCACCCTCACCCTGTGGGTACACGTGGCCCAACTCGAAGATACGAATGCCTTCTACCCGATGCGATTGGTTGTAGATGATCGTCTTCAACATCCCGGGACGTAGCGACGTGCGCAAGATGCTCTCCTCGGCGACCAAAGGATTCGCCAAACGCAGTGCATCACTCGAACCGAGACCAACCGCTTCCAGATCACCCGGTGCGAGGAACGGATTGGGCATCGTTTCGTTGAGTCCCAAACCGAGCACGACGTCGCGCAACGTGCGACGCCGCAACTGTGCCCCACTCAATCGTCCGTAAACCGGTGATTTCGGCACCGACTTTCCAAGTTCGTCGTATCCGTAGTGCCGAGCGATCTCCTCGACTATGTCGATCTCCACCGTGCAGTCCAGTCGCCATGACGGGATCTCCACACGAATCTCGTCGCCCTTACCCGACACCGAGAACCCGATCGGCTCGAGCAGTTCACCAACTCGACCACCAGTGAGATCCACTCCGAGCACTCGCTTGATCTCCGAGCAACGCACGGGAACTCGTCGCATTGCCGGCATCAACGCACTGGACGCGTGTCGGGCGACACCCCGACGCACGACCAAATCTGGGCAGGTCAACGAGAGCAGCTCCACGAATCGATCGAAGGCACGTTCGGCCCCGTGTGGATCGACACCCCTTTCGAAACGGATCGAAGCCTCGGTGCGAAGACCGAGACGTGAGGCAGAACCTGCGATTCGCTGCGCATCGAAGTGGGCGATCTCCACTGCGATCGCTGTCGTTCCTGCGCTCACCTCGGACTCGAGACCGCCCATGATTCCGGCAATTCCGACGGGCACGTCTCGACCATCACAGATCAACAAGTCGCCGTCGAGGATTCTCTCGACACCATCGAGCGTCACGATGCTCTCACCCTCATGCGCATTGCGCACGACGAAGCCTGAACCCACCTTGGCCAAGTCATATGCGTGATTTGGCTGATTGAGTTCCAAGTTCACGAAATTGGAAACGTCCACGACGTTGTTGATCGGTCGCATGCCGGCGCTTCGCAATCGACGGGCTATCCAGTCCGGGGAATCCGTGATGTGGACGCCGTCGATCACGATCGCCGTGAAACTCGGACACGAAACTTCGTCTCGAACCTCGACGGACAAGGCAAGCGGCGTCTTTCCTTCGCGGCGGGATGGCGAAACCGAGCGCAACCCCACCTTCCACTTGGCAGCGAGATCCCGAGCGACACCGAGATGCCCGTAACAATCGGGTCGATTTCGCGTCACGTCCAGATCGAAGACGACGTCTGCAGACATGCCCAACGCATCGAACACGTTCTGCCCGAGAGATGAGCCGGGTGGCAGGATCTTCAGACCAGCTGAGTCCTCGTCGATCCCGAGCTCTACACCGCTGCACAACATGCCCTCACTGTCGATACCGAGGATCCCTCGACGGCTGATCTCTCTGCCGTCGGGCATCTTGGTACCCAAAGTTGCGAGCGGTACGAGGTCGCCGGCTTTCATGTTCGTCGCCCCACACCACACGTGGCGCTCGACGCCGTCACCTGCATCGACCCACACCCTCGTCACCTTGGCGGCTTCAGGGTGTTTCTCGGTGCGCAACACCTTGGCGACCACGACCCCATCGATTCGGGCGCCGAGATGATCCACTCCATCGACCGCGAGACCCAGCGAGGTAAGTCCGTCGGCAATGCGCTCCACATCGTCACCGAAGCCCACACCACTCGATGTCAGTTCGTTCAGCCATGACAAGAGGACTTTCACGTGAACTGCCTCAAGAAACGAAGGTCGTTCGTGTACATCTCGCGAATGTCGGCGACTTGGTGACGCTCCTTGGCCATGCGGTCGATTCCGAAGCCGAATGCGAATCCCGTGTACTCCTCGGGGTCGATACCACCCGCACGCAAGACGTTCGGATGCACCATCCCGCAACCGCCGAGTTCGATCCAGTCACCGTCCGCGCGGCGAATGTCGAATTCCGCGCTTGGTTCGGTGAAGGGAAAGAACGACGGACGGAGACGGCTGGTGAAGTCACTTCCGAAGAATGCTTTCGTGAATGCCTCGATGGTTCCGGCAAGGTGCGCGAACGTGATCCCCTTGTCCACCACGAGTCCTTCGATCTGGTGAAACACCGGCATGTGCGTGGCATCTGGCGTGTCGCGGCGAAAGACACGACCGGGCATCACCGCGTAGATCGGTGGCTGCTGGCGTTGCATCAATCGAATCTGCACCGGCGAGGTGTGCGTGCGCAGCAATACCGAGCCCGGCTGCTGTGCCAATGAACCTGGTTCGAGGAACATCGTGTCGAACTCACTCCGTGCCGGATGCGACTTCGGCATGTTCAGCGCTTCGAAGTTGTAAAAATCGAGTTCGACCTCGGGGCCTTCTGCCACTTCGAAGCCAAGACCGACGAACACATCCTCCAAACGAGTCATGGCCTGGGTGACGATGTGAGCATGACCACGGCGATGTTCACTGATGAACTCGCTGAGATCCAAACCTTCACTCGCCACTCGCTCGGCGTGCTCGCGATCCTTCAGCACCGATTCGCGGCTGGCAATCGTCGTCGCCAATCGAGACTGCGCTTCACCGATGAGACGGCCCAGTTCTTTCCGCTGGTCCAAGTCCCCGACTTGACCCAGCAGCGCCTTCAGCTCGGCGAGGCGCCCCTTCTTGCCCTGAACCGTCGAGACGACGACCTGCAGCGCACGTGAATCTTCGGCGTTGGCAACTTCACTGAGAGCAGACTCCAGCGCGTCGGCGACTTGTTTGTGCAGATCGCTCGTCATGGCTTCATGAAACGCTAGTGCCCGTCAGCTTCGGCCGCGGCGACTCGCCATCACGTATGACAACACCGTTCCCGCCATCGCGACGTTCAGGCTCTCGCTGTGTCCGGCGTGCGGGATCGAAACCCATTCGTCAACCGGCGCATCCGGATCGAGTCCGTGTGCTTCGTTGCCGAGCACGACTGCCACGTTCCCGTCGACGGATACCGCAGCGACATCACTCGTTCGAGGAGATCCGTGCGAAGTGCTACCGAGTATCCGGAATCCTTTTCGCGAAAGATCCTCGATTTGGTGATCGACGAGGACGGGTAGATGAAAGGTTGCTCCCGCAGCAGCTCGCAACGATTTCGGATTGAACGGGTCAACCGTGCCTGCCGTACATACCACGGCGCTGGCACCGAAAGCTTCAGCGGAGCGAATCAACGTGCCGAGGTTCCCGGGATCACCCAGACGATCGACGACGAGCACCCATCCAGTCAGGTCGACGCCGGCAAAGTCTCGACGAGCAACTTCAGCCATGACGCCTTGTGGCGATTCCGTGGTGGCGACCCTCTCCAACACGCCATCTTGCAACTCGTGCACGACGACGTTGCGAAGGTCGATTCCAGCAAGCGCAGCATCCGCCCGTGCAGGATCGACGAACACCTCGAGCACGTTCCACTTTGCGCGCAACGCTTCTTCCAAGAGATGCCGACCTTCGACGACGAAGCTCTTGGCCTCATCGCGTTCGGATTTGTTCGAGAGCAGACGACGAAGCCGCTGCACCCGATTGTTGCTGAACCCGAGACGGGTGTCGCTCAGACGAGAGCCCCTCGAGCAGTTTCCACCAGCTTGGTGAACGCTGCCGGATCGTTGACTGCGAGATCCGCGAGGATCTTGCGGTCAACCTGAACCCCTGCCTTGTTCAATCCGTCGATCAAACGGCTGTAGGTGAATCCGTTCTGGCGACAACCAGCGTTGATGCGCTGGATCCACAGGCTGCGGAACTCACCCTTGCGGGCGCGACGGTCGCGGAATGCGTACTGTCCAGAGTGCAACACCTGTTCGTTGGCGGATCGGAAGGTACGGCTGCGGTCACCGTAGTAACCCTTGGCCTTCTCCAGGATCGCCTTGTGCTTCTTCTTGGCGTGAACCGCCCTCTTAACTCGTGCCATGTCGTGGTCTCCTCTCGATGAAAGTTGGTTTAACGCTCGCCAAGGAGGCGCTTGATTCGCTTGACATCACCCGAGTGCACGTCGACGGAACCGTCGAGTCGGCGTGTACGGGTGGATGCCTTGTGCTCGAACAGGTGCTGGCGCATCGACTGTTGACGACGGAGCTTGCCCGTCCCCGTCTTGCGGAACCGCTTGGCGGTCGTCTTAGAGGTCTTCATCTTTGGCATCTCGTGATTCCTTCCGTGTTCTGCACTTACTGGTTTTGCTCTGACTAAATCTGTTCTTACTGGGCGATGTGTTCGTCGGTTGCTGCAGGAGTCGGCTCTGCCGATGCCTGCTTCTCGACTGGTTTTTCGTTCGTCTTCTCGTTTGGTTTCTTGGTCGACTTCTTCTCGGGAGACAACACCATCGTCATGTTCTTTCCTTCGAGCCGCGCATGAGTGTCCACCTTGGCAATGTCACCCAACTGCTCGATCACCGCATTGAGGAGTTTCGAACCGAGTTCCGGGTGAGCTACTTCTCGCCCCCTGAACTGCAGCGTCACCTTGACCTTGTGCCCCTCTTCGAGGAACTCCTGCATGTGACGCACCTTGGTGTCGAAGTCGCCCTTGCCGATCTTCGGCCTGAGCTTCACCTCTTTCATCGTGATCTGAATCGTCTTGCGACGCGATTCCTTGAGGCGCTGGGATTCTTCGTAGCGGAATTTCCCGTAGTCCATTATTCGACATACCGGCGGGTTGGCCTGTGGGGCCACCTCCACCAAGTCGAGGTCCTGACGTTGCGCACGCTCCAAGGCGTCGGAGATGTTCACGATGCCCACCTGGGAACCATCGGCGTCCACGAGACGAACTTCGCGAGCGCGAATCTTCTCGTTGAACCGCGGCTCCTGGAGTGGCGGTGCTATGGCGTTACTTTCTTGTGCAAGCGGCAATGCCTCCCTTGTTGACAGACCAGTAAGGGGGCAGGCATGCACGAAGTCGAGCCGCATTGCGGCTACGACCCGAGCGCACTTGCCACTTCACTTGGAAGTTGGATTTCCGTGGTCGGGTGGGGGCGATGTCCCCACTTGGTCAGCAAGGCTATCGGGTGGGCTCGCTCAAGCGGACTTCTCGATTTTGGAGGCCTCCTGATGGCCGAACCTCACCGCCACGTCGAACATGACCCGCGCCCCGACCGCGACGTCTCGGGTTCCGTCCAGCAACTCCGCGCAGTGAAAGAGATAGCGCTGCCCGTCGCTCCCCTCGATCCAGCCCAATCCTTCGTGGTGGTCGAAGGTGCTCACCTTTCCATCTCGCCGCATCAATCGAACCTCACTGTGTCGAGCGTAGACGCGAGCCCATTCCGCCAGTCGAGCGCGGACATCACCGACCGACCAGCAGGCTGAACGAGATCAAGCACCACGTGCCCCGATCCACACGACACCATCACTTGGCGATTCTCTGAAATCAGTTCACCGGGTTGCCGCATGGCACGACCCGACTCACCATCCATCTGGTGGGCTTTGGTGATCTTGACTCGTTGACCCCCGATCTCGGTGTAGGCGCCACCGATTCGAGTGACTCGCACGACCTGTTCAGCCGACTCAGTCCACTTGATTCGACGCTCGTCCTTGGAGATCTTCCTCGCGTAGGAAGATTCTCCCGACTGCGGAACGGGAACTCCCCACCCCTCATCGAGCAACCTCAGCAATTCGTTCGAGCCCATCACACAGAGACGTTCACGGAGTTCGTCGGCATCTTCGCTTCCCACCTCGATGGATGCCCTCGCAAACACGTCACCTTCGTCCAGGGCTTCGACGATCCGCATGATGCAGACACCGACCTCACGGTCGCCCGCAAGTATCGCGCGCTCGACGGGTGCGGCTCCACGCCATCGTGGGAGCAGCGAAAAATGTAGGTTCACGAGCGGCAAGCGAGCGAGCAAGTGATTCGGAATCAAACGCCCGTACGCGACCACCACTCCGAGCCATTGACCACCACGTGCTTCGACGCGTGGAATCACAGCGTCCAAATCGTGGACAACAGGTATCGCGTGGGATTCAGCAAACTCATGAACCGCAGTTTTCACGAGCGCCGAACCCCGACCTCGACGTTTGGGTTCGGCCGTGACGACGAGATCAATGGCGATCCCCGCCTCGACCATCAATGCCAAGCAACGTGCGGCTGTCAACGGGGTGCCGAAGAACACGATCCCATCGGGACGTGACTCGGGCATTCGAGCGAGCATCAGCTCAGCCGAAGATGGAAAGGCTCTCTCCTCTTGGGATCTTCCTCACGAATTCGGTACTCACGCAAAGCCACTTTGCGCTGGTCGTCCGTCATGCGATCGAACATCAACACACCCTGGAGGTGGTCGATTTCATGTTGGAAGAGACGCGCCAGAAGTTCGTCGGCTTCGACTTCGATTTCGCTCCCATCGAGATCGACTCCACGGACCAGGATTTGCTTTGGTCGAACCATCTCGACGAACAAACCGGGAATCGACAAACAACCTTCGTCATAGACCCATTCCCCCGAGGATTCGACGATCGTCGGGTTGAGGATGACTTGAGGATCATCGTCGATGTCCCACACGAAAATCTGCTTCTGAACACCGATCTGAGGACCCGCCAGACCGATTCCGGGAGCTTCGTACATGGTGTCGAGCATGTCGTCAGCCAAGGCCACGAGCTTGCCATCGATGTTCTGCACCTGATCGGCGACCGCCTTCAAAACCGGGTCGCCATAGACCCGAATCTTGTTGGTGGGATGCCCAGAAGACGAGTTCACGCATGAAAGGCTACTTCTCGGGATGAATGGCGAGCAGTACTTTGAGCGAAGTCCGCGTTCCTCTGCGTCGGGAAAGAACTTCGACTGGAACATCGATGGTCACCGCGTTCAAGTCGACACTGCAGGTGGCGTGTTCTCTCGCCGTGGACTGGATGACGGAACCGAATTTCTCATCGATCGCGCCGCAGCTCCCCCACGTGATGGCGTCGCCTTGGATCTCGGTTGCGGGTGGGGTGCACTTGCGATTGCCCTGGCGACTCGTTCTCCCGGACTCCGTGTTTGGGCAGTCGATGTCAACGAGCGTGCGGTCTCACTCACCAAACAAAACGCCGAACGCAACGGACTTGCGAACATCACCGCGATCCTCGCCGACCAGATGCCGAGTGAGGTGATGTTCGACGTGATCTGGTCCAATCCTCCGATCCGAATCGGAAAGCGACAACTTCACGACCTTCTCGAGACCTGGTTGAACCGCCTGACACCAACTGGCGAAGCGTGGTTGGTGGTGAGCAAACACCTCGGCTCCGACAGTCTCACCACGTGGCTCACCGACACGGGATGGGCCTGTGAACGCGTCGGTAGTCGGCATGGCTACCGATTGCTACGAGTCGCTCGTTCCTAGAGACGAGGAGGGTCGACGTGCATTCGCACGTCCTTGAGTCGATGCAGTTCGTCGGCGGCTCCTTCGAGAGCGAGGATCAACTGATCCGCATCTAGAAAGCGCACCACCGTCTTGTCGCCGCTCGACCACGCGAGGAGATCATGGCGACTCGTCAACGATCGAGCAGCCTCGGCACCGCCAGCGCCACCGAAGGACACGACGACCGAGAACGGCGGCAGAGCCAATTCACGGCGCACGTTCGACTCGATCTGCGCAAACGTGTCGAACCGTCGATCCCGTAACGCCTGCAACAAGTGATGGCCGGGGGCATGCGTTTGGACGACGACCGCACCCCCGTCAACCTGACGCGCAGCAGATACGACCAAACCCGCTGCGATCTCCGAGGCGCGAAAGCGTGGTGCGAAAAGTTCTTGATCGAAGTCCGCGAACACCACCACGTCCGGACGGCGAACACGATGAAGGGCGGCTTCGGTTCCCACGAACAGGCTTGCGCGTTGCTCCACTTCGCCTCCCTCTTCGACGACACAAAGCGACGATGCAGCACGTCCACTGGCCTTGAGTAAGTCGTCACCAAGGCGCTTCACGCCCGGCCGAAGATTGCGGAACTTGGTCGACGAACAACCGAGACATACCGCTGGACGCGTCGTTGCACAGCGACTGCAGACGAGTCCAGTGTCATGCTCCTGGACGGCACCACCACATTTGTCACAGCCGACGATCGTTCTGCATGTCGCACACGCGAGCAATCGAGAGCGACCTTTCACGTTGAGAACGACGACAACCCGCTTCGACTGGTCGCGAACGATTTCCACTAGTCGTGAGGAGACGAGAGAATCTGCCCAGTGCTCGTCGGTGGTCCTATCTACGACCTCGACCGTCGGCCAGTAGTCGGGTTCACCCTCCAACGAATCGACCACACCCTGGGCATGTTCGATCGCCGCGACACTCGGAATTGGGGACAACAAGAAACAGGGAATCTGCGCGCGTCGCGCTCGCTCGACCGCCACATCTCGGGCGTGCCAAGTGGGATTACGAGACTCCTGCAGCGCATCATCGTGCTCGTCGACCACCACCACAGAAGCAAGGTTCGGAACGCTGGCAAAGACCGCACTCCGCGCCCCTACCGTCACATCCACGCCACCGGCGACACTTGACCACTCCTCCGGATGCATCGCAACGACGAGACCCATTCCGCGGAGAGCCGCCCGGAGAGCCGTTGCCCTGCCGAGAGTTGGGGTCACCACGAGCACGGGTCCACGAGATGCAATTCGTCGAACGAACTGACTGAGATCCCAACGCGGTCCGCGCCGCACGACCACGGTGCGGGGCTGATCGAATACCGCCAACGCCGAGTCAGGCACACTGGGTTTGGGCGAGTATCGCGCAGTCGGAAGTTTGCGCACGAGAGTCGACGAGGTTCCTGCCACCAACACGCTTCGCCATCGTCCACACCAACGTCGTGCCGTCCATTCCGCGAGTTCGACCACGTCTCGGTTCGGGCCACAGCCGAGCAATGCAAGGATCGGCTTCAACTTGGAACCGTCAACGGCGGCGACATCCGACACACGGACGATCCATCCACGCACGTTTCGACCATGCAAGGGAACCCTGACCAGATCGCCTATCTGGGGAGTAGAGCCAATCTCGGCTGGAACTTCGTAATCAAAAACGCGATCGAGGCCAGTGACGTCGGGAACGACTGAGACGACCTGCACGTGTGCTCGGGCGCCTCTGCCCGACCTACTTGAGCTTCAGCGCCTTGGCGAGATCGTCGAGCTTGCTCAACTTCTCCCAGGTGAACGAAGCACCGGACCGACCGAAGTGACCGTACGCGGCCGTCTGGCGATAGATCGGACGCTTGAGATCGAGATCACGGATGATCGCGGCCGGACGCAGGTCGAAGACCTCGCGCACAGCACGCTCGATCGACTGCTCGTCGACGGTGTTCGTGCCGAACGTCTCGACGAGAATGCTTATGGGTTGCGCCATACCGATCGCGTATGCCACCTGCACCTCACAACGCTTGGCTGCCCCAGAAGCGACCACGTGCTTGGCAACCCAGCGCGCGGCATAGGCCGCAGATCGGTCGACCTTCGACGGATCCTTGCCGCTGAATGCACCACCACCGTGTCTTCCCATCCCGCCGTACGTGTCGACGATGATCTTGCGGCCGGTCAGGCCGGTGTCAGCGTGTGGGCCACCCTTGACGAACTCGCCCGTCGGATTGATGTGCACCGCGTAGTCGTCGTCGACGAACTGCGCGGGGATCACCGGACGGATCACCTGTTCGATGAGGTCGGGACGGATCACGGAATCGCGCGGAGTGTTGGCTGCGTGCTGCGTCGAGATCAACACCGTCGTCAAGCGCACAGGCTTACCGTCCTGGTACTCGAAGGACACTTGGGTCTTGCCATCGGGACGGAGGTACGGAATCGCACCGGACTTACGAGTCTCGGACAACTTCTCCGCCATTCGGTGAGCAACGAAAATCGGCAGCGGCATCAACTCTTCGGTCTCGTCACACGCGTAACCGAACATCATTCCCTGGTCGCCTGCACCTTGCGTGTTCAACGAGTCGGAACTGGACTTTCCCGAACGAGTCTCCTCGCTCTTGTCGACGCCTTGCGCGATGTCCGAGCTCTGGTCGTCGATCGAGAGGATGACGCCACATGTGTTGCCATCGAAGCCGTACTGCGCGTCGTCATAGCCGATCGACTTGATCGTCTCACGAGCGATTCGCGGAATGTCGACGTAAGCCTTCGTGTTGATTTCACCGGCGACGACGCACAATCCGGTGGTGAGCAAGGTCTCACATGCGACACGGCTTTCGGGGTCGTCTGCGAGCAATGCGTCCAGCACCGCGTCGGAAACCTGATCTGCCATCTTGTCGGGGTGACCTTCGGTCACGCTCTCCGATGTGAAGGTGAAACTGCGCACTACGACTCCTTGAAGAACTGGGTCTGGACTCTCTGGATATGGCTGCTCTGAAGCGACGCCACGAGCCCGCAGCGACGCTTCCCGAGATTAGCCAGCCTGAGAGACTTACTCGGCGCTGTCTGCGGGGGCGTCTACAGAAACGTCTGCAGCACCCTCTTCAACCGTCGTCTCGGCGACGGCTTCACTCACGGGCTCTGCCTCGGCGACCTCAGTCGACTCGACGACCTCAGTCGCCTCGAGACCAGCCTGCACATCATCGGCCGCTTCATCGAGCAAGGCAGCATCGGCTTCGGCCGCGAACTCGTCGTAGACCTTCATTTCGACACTCTTGATCTTGTCGGCAGCGATTTCTTCGAAACTGATCGACAAGGGCTTGCGCGAGACGCTGGATACCTGGGGTGGCACCATGGTGCCGAGACCCTCACCCAATTGATTGAAGTACGAGTTGATCTCGCGGGCACGACGGGCGGAGAGCGTCACCAGAGCGAACTTCGAATGGGTCCTGTCCATCAGCTCCTCGATCGGAGGGCTCATCATCACGTCTTCGGTCGACACAGAACGTCCTTTTGTGCTTGGGGATCGAAGGGGTCAGGTTATCGGGCGAGGCGGGCGCTGCGGATCAAGCCCAGCATCGACTCGACGGTTTCCTGGAGGTGGTCGTTGACGATCACGTGGTCGGCCAGCTCCTTGCCGACCGGCTCCTCTTCCTCCGCTTTGCGAAGACGCTCGACGACCTTGGCGTCTGCGTCTCCCCGAGCATGGAGTCGCGCTTCTTGTTCGGCGCGGGACGGCGGCAAAACGAAGATCAAGATCGCCTGCGGGTACGTGCGCTTGACCTGTTGTGCACCATCGACTTCGATTTCGAGCACGATGTCGCGGCCCTCGGGGGGCTCAGGGTTCGGCGTTCCGTACAAGTTGCCGAGGAACTCCGTCCACTCCAGAAATCCACCATCACTGATTCGCTTCTCGAACGTTGGGCGATTGACGAAGTGATAGGCATCTGCCGACTCCCCAGGACGTCGCGAACGAGTGGTCCACGAACGACTCAACCACAGCCCAGCGTCTCGTTCGACCAACGCTTCGACGATCGTGCTCTTGCCTACCCCGCCCGGGCCCGACACCACGATTATCAAACCCATCAGGCCACTTCCGTCACGATCTTCGCGAGATGCGCTGGACTGAGATCACTGATTCTGGTGGTTTCGAGAAGACCCAACTCTTCGAGGATGCGCCTGGCACGAACCTTGCCCACTCGGGGATCTGCCTCCATTGCCTTCACGGCGTAGAGATAGCCAATCGCGGAGTTCTCTCGTGCATCTGCAAAAACTTCCGCGATCGTGCGACTTCCCACCTCGATCTGGTGGATCGTCGCGTCCAAGGAGGCCCTCAACTCGGCGAGTTCTCGGAGCACTTCGCCTTGCGACATGCACGAATTCTATCCGCGCGGCGCGTTGCGACCCCCGCGATGCGCGACACCGACGATCTCCGACCACGTGCGGACACCATTTCGATTCGCCCACTGCTCGAGAGCATCGACAAGGCGAACCGAAGTTCGCGGCTGAGCGAAGTGTGCGGTGCCCACCTGCACGGCAGATGCGCCGGCCATCATCAACTCGAGCGCATCGTCCGCACCGACCACCCCTCCCACGCCGACGATCGGCAATTCCGGCAAGGAGCGGTGCACTTCATAGACAGCACGAACGGCGAGGGGGTGGATTGCCGGTCCAGAAAGTCCGCCGCCTCCGTTTCCGAGTCGAGGCTTTCCCGTCTCGGGGTTGATCGCCATCCCAAGTGCCGTGTTGATCAGTGTCACGGCGCTCGCCCCCTCCTCTGCCGCCGCCGAAGCCATCGTCACCAGACGATCGGTGTTGGGACTCAACTTCGCCCAAATCGGCACTCCCACTTCAGCGACGCCGCGGACGATTTCTCGTACCAGATTCTCGTCATGGGCAAAGATCTGGTGCGTCGATCCCCCAGCAGGCGGATGTCCGGAGACGTTCGGACAAGACAGGTTGATCTCGATGGCGGCGATGGGTGCCGCCGCCACCATTCGCGCCGCATCGACGTAATCGCGAACGCCGAATCCCCAGATACTCGCCACAGTGGTGACGTTCTTCCGTTGCAACTTCGGGAACTCATCTCGAACCCACGCTTCAGCGCCCATCCCCTGCAGCCCGACGCTGTTGAGCATGCCGCCCATGGTTGGCGCCAGGCGTGGCGGAGGGTTGCCCTCCCAGGCGAACGAGGCGATCGACTTGACGACTACTGCGCCAAGCTTTGACAGGTCGACGTATCGAGACAGTTCAGTGGAGTGCCCGACGGTGCCGGAGGCAGTCATCACCGGATTGCGCAACTGGAGCGAACCGACCTGCGCGCCGATCACCGCTCGTGATACTCCTGCAGCGTCATCACCTTCATCGGATCTGCAGCTCGCTCCACCATCCCTTGCACCGCTGCCAACGCTGCCTTGATCGTCGTAACGGAAGAAACTCGGTGGATGTTGGCTGCCTTGCGAATCGCTTCTCCATCGCGATGAGTGCCCTTGCCGCGCGGCGTATTGATCACGAATGCAATCTCCCCACGTTCGATGAGCCCAACGGCATCTTCCATGCCAGAACCACCCCGTTCAGAAACCTTGGCGACGACGCCATCGACGTCCAAACCAGCCGATCGCAGGTGAGCGGCGGTTCCACTGGTAGCCACGATGCGTAACCCGAGCTCCTTCAGACCTCGCGCCACCTTCACGCCATCAGACTTGTCCGCATCATTGAGGGACAAGAACACCGTGCCCGACTCCGGCAATTCGGTGTAGACCGCCGTCTGAGCCTTCAGGAATGCTCGACCAAAGGAACGGTCGATACCCATCACTTCACCGGTGCTGCGCATCTCCGGACCGAGCGCAGTGTCGACATCGGGGAACCGACTGAACGGCAACATCGCTTCCTTCACCGACACGTGTCGACCTGCCACGGGTTCGCGGAGCACCCCTTGCACACGGAGCTCTTTCAGCGAGGCTCCGAGCATCACTCGTGTGGCCACCTTCACCAATTCGACGCCGGTTGCCTTAGCGACGAAGGGAACCGTTCGGCTTGCACGAGGATTCGCCTCGATGACGTACACCGTGTCTTCGTGCACAGCGAACTGCACGTTGATCAAACCCACCACGCGAAGGGCCTCGGCGATCTTGCGCACGTGGGATTCGACGGTCGAGATCGTCTCCGTACTCAAGCCCACTGGCGGCAACACGCATGCCGAATCACCGGAATGAATACCCGCCTGCTCGACGTGCTCCATCACTCCACCGATCAGCACTTCACCGGTCGAGTCGCGAATCGCATCGACGTCGATCTCCACGGCATCGTTCAGATATCGATCGATCAAAACCGGTCGCTCGGCGGAAAGTCCGCCTTCTCGACCCAACGTTCCAACCGACGCGATCTCGTCCATCGCGCGCTCCAAATGTTGGTCGTCATGCACGATCTGCATAGCCCGACCTCCCAACACGTAACTCGGGCGAACCAGCACGGGATAACCAACGCGATGGGCCATCTCGCGTGCCTCGACAAGCGTCGTTGCCGTGCCTCCGGGTGGCTGGGGAATTCCGAGTTGCGAACACAGCACGTTCCACTTCTCGCGATCCTCCGCGAGATCGATCGAATCGGGCGAAGTTCCCGCGATCAGATGCGCGGGAATCTTGTTCGCCAACTTCAGCGGAGTCTGTCCACCCAGACCAACGATGACCTTGGGATCGCGTCCGGACGCCTCCCGTTCGGAGCGGATGACGTGCATCACATCCTCAATCGTCAGTGGTTCGAAGTACAAACGATCGGACGTGTCGTAGTCGGTCGAGACGGTTTCCGGATTGCAGTTCATCATCACGGTCTCGTATCCGGCGTCGCGCAGGGCGAAACTCGCATGCACACAGCAATAGTCGAACTCGATGCCTTGTCCGATCCGATTCGGCCCAGAGCCAAGGATGATCACGCGATCCTTGTCCGAAGGGCGCACCTCGTCTTCGTCTTCGTAGGTGGAGTACATGTAAGGCGTCTCCGCCGCAAACTCGGCACTACACGTGTCCACCGACTTGTACGTCGGCCGCACTCCATGTCTTTCGCGCATGACGGCAACTTCGTCTGCCACGATGCCCGTGAGGTGTGAAATTTGTGCGTCAGAGAAACCAAGACCCTTCACACGTCGCCACTCATGGGCGTCGAAATCGCGAACGTCTCCCCGCTCGATGTCGTGTCGGGCATCGACGATCATCGCCATCTGATCCAAGAACCACGGATCGATTCGACATGCCTCATGGATTCGCTTGCCGTCGATACCACGGCGAATACCCTCGGCCACCAGGAACAGCCGCTCAGGCGTCGGCACCGCCATTGCCTGGACCAATTGGTCGTCGGTCATCGAGCGCATCGCCATCTCGGCAGGATCCCCGTTCAATCCCAGGCGTCCGGTCTCCAATGAGCGGAGGGCCTTTTGCAGGCTCTCCGCGAACGTGCGGCCGATCGCCATCGCCTCGCCCACCGACTGCATCTGAGTTCCGAGCACGCCAGCCGTTCCCGGGAACTTCTCGAATGCCCATCGCGGCACCTTCGTGACGACGTAGTCGATCACCGGCTCGAAACTCGCTGGCGTTTTCTTCGTGATGTCGTTCGGTATCTCGTCCAAGGTGTAACCGACCGCCAACTTCGCGGCAATCTTGGCGATTGGAAAGCCCGTCGCCTTCGAGGCGAGCGCCGAGGACCTGGAAACTCGGGGGTTCATTTCGATCACCACTTGTTCGCCGGTCGCGGGGTTGACTGCGAACTGGACGTTCGATCCCCCCGTTTCCACGCCCACGCGACGGATACAGGCGAACGCTGCGTCACGCATCTCTTGATACTCGACGTCGGAGAGCGTCATCGCCGGAGCCACGGTGATCGAGTCACCCGTGTGCACTCCCATCGGGTCGACGTTCTCGATCGAACAGATGATCACGCAATTGTCGGCGCGATCCCGCATGACTTCGAGTTCATATTCCTTCCATCCGGCGATCGACTTCTCGATCAACACCTCCGAAATCGGGCTGGCAGCGAGACCGTTCGCGACCACCCGACGGAACTCCTCTTCGGTGTGGGCGATACCCGTCCCACGTCCACCCAGGATGTACGCGGGCCTGATGATCACAGGCAGAGAGACATCGGCCAGCACCGACCATGCCTCTTCCATCGAATGCGCGATACCGCTCTGTGGAACACGCAGACCAATCTCCAACATGGCGCGTTTGAACTTGTCGCGATCTTCAGCGGTCGAGATCGCCTCAGCGTTCGCCCCGATCAACTCGGGCGTACCCGGAACACCAACCGCGCCGAGTGCATGTAGCTCCATCGCCAGATTGAGTGCGGTCTGTCCACCGAGCGTGGGCAGCACCGCGTCAGGTCTCTCACGTTCGATGATCGCTTGGAGGTACTCGACAGTGAGCGGTTCGATGTACGTCCTGTCGGCAAAGGATGGGTCGGTCATGATCGTCGCCGGATTGGAGTTGGCGAGAATGACTCGGTATCCCTCGCTGCGCAGCACTCGACAGGCCTGCGTTCCCGAATAGTCGAACTCGCATGCTTGACCAATGACGATCGGTCCAGACCCAATGATCAGGATCGATTCGAGATCACTCCTCCGCGGCATCAGCGCTGCTCCATCAAGGTGCGGAAACGATCGAACAGATACCTGCTGTCGTGCGGACCAGGTCCAGCTTCCGGGTGGTACTGCACGCTGAACGCGCGCGAGTCGACGACCGTCATGCCCTCGTTGGTCTCGTCGTTCAGGTTGATGTGCGTCACCTTCACCCTGTCGCCAAGCGACGAAGCATCGACGCAAAAATTGTGGTTCTGGCTGGTGATTTCGATGCGACCCGTCGAGATGTCGCGGACGGGATGGTTCGCGCCGTGATGTCCGAAGGGGAGCTTGAAGGTCTTGCCACCGAGCGCAAGAGACAGGATCTGGTGACCCAAGCAAATACCGAACAGTGGAACCCCCGCATCGAGCACGTCACGCACCACGGCAACCGCATTCGTGGCCAATTCAGGATCACCTGGTCCGTTGGAAAGAAAGACGCCGTCGGGTTGCATGCCGCGAATCTCATCCCACGACGTTCCGGCCGGGACCACTCTTACGGTGGCAAGTTGCGCCAAACAAGCGAGGATCGTCGACTTGATGCCGAAATCCATTGCCACCACTTTCCAAGGTCCGCTCCCCACTTCGTAGGTTTCGCGCGTGGTGACCTGACCAACCAGATCGACACCAGTCGTTCCGCGCTCCTGACGTGCTGCGTTCAGCAAGTCCTTCGCGCCCGATTCACCTATCGCGCCAGACATCGAACCCGAACCGCGCAGGATCTTCGTCAACCGACGGGTATCGACTCCCGCGATTCCCGTCACGTTCATGCCACGGAGGTACTCGTCGAAGTCGTGATTTGCGCGCCAGTTGCTACGTCGTCGCGCCATCTCTCGCACCACGAGTCCACGTGCATGAACGCGGGTCGCTTCGTTGTCGATGGGAGTCGTGCCGTAGTTACCAATGTGTGGCGTGGTGAACGTCACGATCTGTCCCGCATACGACGGATCCGACAACACCTCTTGGTATCCAGTGAGCCCGGTGTGAAAGACCACCTCGCCACTCACATGACCGGTGACCGGCTCTGCCCCGATCAGTTCACCGGTGAATTCGGTGCCGTCGGCAAGCACGAGTACGCCTCGCCGAATACTCATCGCGTCGCTTCTCCGTCAAGAACCACCGCACGACCGTAGAGCACCGTGTGGCGAACCCTGCCCCGCAAGTTTCGCCCGTGATACGGAACGTTGCGACTGAGACTCGCCGAGCGGTGATCACTGGCCTGCCACGAAGCATTCAAATCGACGACGGTGAGGTTTGCCCAGCCCCCGGACACTGCCCCCACACCGTGACGATCGCCGATCTGGGCGATTCGGGCTGGATTGGCGGAGAACACCTCAGCCAAACGTGAGGGCGAAAGATCCACCACGGAGTTGACGACTCCTAAGGCGTACTCGAGCCCGAGCATTCCTGGAGGCGCCTGGTCCAGTGGAAGCTCCTTGTCTCGCGGAGGATGCGGAGCGTGATCGGTAGCCACGGCGTCGATCGTGCCATCCACCAAACCTTCGCGTAGGGCAAGCACATCTTCCGTGCTGCGCAACGGTGGATTCACCTTGAACATCGGATCGAAACTTCGTAGGAGCTCGTGATCGAGGGCAAGGTGATGAGGGGTCACCTCGGCGGTTATGGGCAGACCATCTCGTTTGGCTCGTCGCACCAACTCCACGCTCCCTCGTGTCGAAACATGCAACACATGCAAGCGACCACCGGTCAGACGACTCAGCTCGATGTCGCGCGACACCATCATCTCCTCGGCGATGGCTGGCCACCCGGGAAGACCCAAGTCCGACGAGCACGCGCATTCGTCCATCACCGCGTTACGGGTCAGATCCTGCACTTCGCAGTGCTGAGCCATCGTCACGTCGAGCGTCCGCGCGTATTCGAGTGCCCTACGCATCAATGCCGGATCTTGCACGCCATTGCCGTCGTCCGTGAAGATGCGAACTCCGGTGGCCGCCAAATCGGCGAATGGAGCGAGTACTTTCCCCTCGCGGGCGACCGTGATGCAACCACTCGGTAATACGTCACACAATCCCGCGCGATCACCTTGATCGCGCACGAACTTCACGACAGCCACAGAATCTTGTGCGGGATTCGTGTTCGGCATGGCAACGACCGCCGTGTACCCCCCAAGCGCTGCCGCTCGACTCCCCGATTCGATCGTCTCTGCCTCCTCACGCCCTGGCTCGCGCAAGTGGGAATGCAAATCGACGAAACCGGGGAACACGTGACAACCCTGCGCATCGAGCACTTGGTCACCGCTCAGGCCCACACCCACTTCGACGATTCGTTCCCCATCGATCAGCACGTCGGCATTCACCACACCGGTCGGACCAACGACGACTCCCCCCTTGATCACGATCGTCATCTGGTCTCCTCTCGCAATGCCGAATGATCTGGCTCGATCGCCAACGAATCGAACAACACGGCCATGCGAACTGCGACGCCGTTCGTCACCTGTCGATGAATCAGCGATCCCCTGATCTCTGCCGGATCGACCACCATCTCCACGCCGCGGTTCATCGGGCCCGGATGCATCACTTGGGCATTGCCGCTCATCCGTGCAACCCGAGCAGGAGTCAACCCGTAGTGGGTGGAGTACTCGGCAAGGCTCGGCACGAGTCCTTGGCTCATTCGTTCTGCTTGCAACCGGAGCATGTACAACACGTCGACCGAGTCGACCACCGAGTCGAAGTCGTTGACCACCTCGACTGGCCAATGCGAAATGGCTGGCGGTAACAGAGTGGGCGGAGCGACCAGCAACACCTTGGCCCCCAGTGCGGCAAAAGCTTCGACGTTGCTCCGCGCGACACGACTGTGACGGATGTCACCCACGATGGCGATCCGCAGCCCAGTGAGATCTGCCACGCCTCTCGACCTGGTGATCGTGTACGCATCGAGCAACGCCTGAGTCGGATGCTGATGGGCACCGTCGCCGGCATTGATCACCGCTGCGTTCGTCCATTGAGCGATCTGCCATGGCACGCCCACCGACTTGTGACGAATCACGAAGGCATCTACACCCATGTCCGTGATCGTCTCGACCGTGTCGCGAAGACTCTCGCCTTTGTTCACACTGGAACTCGACACGGAAAAGTTCATCGTGTCCGCTGAAAGGCGTCGGGCCGCCGTCTCGAAACTGAGTCGAGTGCGTGTCGAATCTTCATAGAACAGGCTGACCACCGTGCGCCCCCGAAGCGCAGGAACCTTTGGCACCGGTCGAGAACTGATCTCAGCCATCCGATCGGCGAGATTCAACAGAGCGAGAATCCGCTCTCGCCCCAGCTCCGAGATCGATCGCAGGTGTTTCATTGCGGCGCCTTCACTTCTACGCCGTCTTCCGAAACCAACACTTCGTCGTTCACGTGGGTCGGAATGTTCTTGCCCACGAAATCTGGTCTGATCGGAAGTTCACGGTGTCCCCGATCGACCAGCACAGCGAGTTGCACCGCACGGGGCCGACCGAAACTGTTCAATCCCTCCATTGCGGCGCGGACGGTTCTTCCCGTGAACAAGACATCGTCCACCAACACGACGACCATGTCCGTGACGTCGAACGAGATCTCCGTGATCGAGCCATCTACGACGGGACGAATTCGCAAGTCGTCTCGGTACATCGACACATCGAGCGCACCGCTCGACACTCCAAGGGATGGATCGATCGAAATGATCTTCGCGCAAAGTTGTTGGGCGATCCACACGCCACCGCGCTGTAGACCGACTACTGCAATGCGCCCAAGGTCATGATTGCGCTCGACGATTTCATGGGCGATCCGCTGAATGGCGCGAGAGACATCGCCTCGCTGCATCACTTGAACGGGCGCCTGCCCGGATCCACCCATTGCTGCCACTGTCCTTTCGTTCGAACCTCACAGGGTTCGATTAACGACCGAGAGAAAGATAGCAGGATCACCGCCTGCGATAGACCGCCCAAAACTCATTGGCGGCAACCTCGATGAAGTCGTCGCGCTCGGCCGCCCACACCACCTCATCCTCCGCGCTCAAGTTGCGTTGAATGACCACGTACTCGACGGTCTCGGCAGCGGCCAGTCGGTCGCCCTCATGGAACACATCAGGACCGTAGAGCGTGCTCTTGAAGGGATTGGGGAACATGTAGATCTCTCGACGGCGACCCAGATGAGCGGTGACGCTGTGTTGAGCCGTCACCGACACGTCGGCGGGAACGACGTCGATGATTTCTCGGGCAGCAACCGCAATGGGATGACTCGGCGCCCAAGTGGGGACTTCGCGTCTCGAAAATGGCAATGGTGACCACAGGTATGCCGTGACTGTCGAACACGCGAGAACGAGTGCTACCGCGTATCTACGAGTGCGCCCCGTCAGCAACCGAAGTGCCCACGCCGTGCCGATCACGATGCTCGGTACGGCGACGATCGAGTAGTGGTACTCGATCTGATACTGATACCAGAACGTGCTCAAGATGTTGACAAAGAGCACCAGTGACGCCGTTGCGGTGAACAGGGGTGCCCGGAGAAAGACGAACCCCAACGGCGCAAGCATTTGGAACACGTAGAACGGTCGTCCATCCGAGCGAAAGTGATCGAAGACATCGCGAGGTGACGTGAAGATCGCGCGAAGGAATCCACCCGGGCCTCCGAACGGGATCCTCCATGAATTGCGAAAAGTAACACCAGTGAACGAGCGCATCACGACGAACAGCATGGTCAGCATCGTTGCGACAGAGACTGCGATCAAGGCGACACCCCTCCGCCATTCACGGCGGATACTCAACCACACACCGATTCCCACGAGGACGACTGCAACGTCTTCTTTCACCAGTAGTGCCAGTGCGACGGACACCCAGAACCAGGCAGTCTTCCTCGTCACGGCTGCCCACAAGACCATTGCAATGAACAAACCGAGGAAGGAGTCCGGATGGAAGTTCTCGAGCACGGTCCAACTGATTGCAGGGTGAAGCAGGTAAGTGAGCCCGAATACGAATCCCAGTGCATCACTGCCCGTGATTTGGCGCGTTGCGAGATGCATGGGAATCGCTGCTGCGGCCACGACCGTTGCTTGGATCACCAACAACAAAGCCGTCGATTCGATCACCCAATACAGGGGCGCGACAAACATCAATACGAATGATGAGTGGTCACCAAGCAAGTTGCGCCCCATCAACGTCACGAAGGGTGACTCGAAGCGAGACATCAACCACACCCCCTGCTCGTACAACCCGAAGTCGTACGCGGAAGTGCCCAAGCCAAAGTGCACGTTCGACGTGCGTACGGCGAAGTACCAGCCCCAACAAACCGAGACGGCGAGGGTCGCCGCCAACCATGCCGACCGCTTCGTGACTTGCGTCATGCGGCTCACGGCGAGACCTTCGTCAGGTCCTACAGATCACGCGCCACAGCGGCGAGTACGCCGTTGACGAATCGTCCCGACTCCGCGGTCGAAAACCGCTTGGCCAATTCGACTGCCTCACTCATCACCACTGCCCGAGGGGTATCCGCGCGCGACAGCAATTCGAAGACACCGATTCGCAGGATGACTTTGTCGATCACCGACAAACGAGCCAACGTCCAGCCCACGAGGTGATTGGTGATCATCTCGTCGATCCGGGACTCGTCTTTGACGACTCCCTCCACGATCAACCGCGTCAACGGTTCGGGTTCGATCACTTGCGCGGCGAAAACGTCGGTGGCCGAAACCCCCTTGATGCTCGCCTCATACAGCAGGTGGAGCGCGCGTTCGCGAGCCTCGGTCAGCTCCTTGCCCGCGCGCCTGTTGGTCATGTGGTCAGACTCGAGTGATGTAGTCGCCGGTGCGGGTGTCGACCTTCAACTTGTCCCCGATGTTGATGAACAGCGGCACTTGAATCACCTTGCCGGTCTGCAACGTCGCCGGCTTACGGGCACCCGACACGCGGTCTCCCTGCACACCAGGCTCCGTCAACGTCACCTCGAGTTCGACCGAGGCGGGAATTTCCACACTGACGATTTCGCCGTCGTGTGTGGCGATGATCGCAACTGCGTTCTCGACTAGGTAGTCGGCCGCGTCACCGAGTGCAACGGGCTTGATGTTCACTTGGTCGTAGGTTTCGGTGTCCATGAACACGTAGTCCTCGCCGTCCTTGTAGAGAAACTGCATGTCGCGCTTCTCGAGGATTGCCTGTTCGACCTTGATGCCAGCGTTGAAGGTGCGGTCGAGCATGTTGCCCGTGCGCAGGTTGCGTAGACGCGTTCTCACGAAAGCGCCGCCCTTCCCCGGCTTGACGTGCTGGAACTCGACGACCGTGTACAGGGTGTTGTCGAGGTTGAGAGTGATTCCGTTCTTCAGGTCGTTGGTGCTGATGGCGGGCACGAGGGATCCTTTGGGCTGTTGGTAAGAGTGCGAGAACCGGAGCGCTCGACGAGGACCAAGTCCTCGATTCGTACGCCACCGACGCCTACACGATAGAGCCCGGGCTCCACGGTCACCACGTTCCCTTCACTCAGTACCTCCGCCGAGCTGAGGCGCAACCACGGAGACTCATGGATGTCAAGACCCACACCATGGCCGGTCGAGTGAAGAATGTCTCCCGCGAATTCCTGCAAACCCTCGCGGGCCATCTCGTCCAATTTCGCGGCCGCAACACCGTCGCAAACCGCCTTCACGACCTCGCTTTGTGTCGCACTCAACAATCCATGAAAAGCGCGGAGCAGTGGATCGACCTCGCCGACGAAGAGCGTCCTCGTCATGTCCGAGCGATAGCCATCGACCAGCGCACCCACGTCGATGATCACACTGTCACCTTCACGAATCTTGCGATCTGTCGGCTGATGATGCGGCAATGCCGAATTTGGACCCGATGCAACGATGGTCGGATAGGCAGGTCCATCGGCCGAGTGCAGTCGCAGACGGCTCTCCAGTTCGTCGCGTACTTCCCGCTCGGTCAGACCACCCACGAGAACCATCGGCATCACCTCTGCAAATGATCGGTCTGCAGCTCGTGCGGCAGATTCGATCCTCCCGATCTCGAACGGGTCCTTTCGTGCACGCAACTCGGCCAGCGGATCGGCAAGTGGCACCAGCTCACGACCGAGTGACGACTGCAATCGACGCCAATCCGCGAACGAGGTTCGCTTGTCGTCGAATCCGACACGAGCCGCGTCCTCGACGACGCGCGCAATCTCTTGGTCGCGTGTGTCCAATGCGTTCGCCACGATGACTTCGCAATTCGGGGACTGGTCGCCGGCTTGATCTCCATAACGAGAATCGACAATCAAGACCGCACGTTGCTCGGTGATCACGAGCGATGCCACCGATCCGGAGAATCCACTCACCCATCGGACGTCACTGGGAGCCGTAATCAACAGCGCCTCGACTCGAAGCGCTCCCCCCAGATGTTCGCGGACCCGAGCCAGACGATCAGTCGTCGGGAGCATCGAAGATCTCAACGGGCGAACAGGAGCGACACCGCACGCACGGCGAGGAGATAACTCTCCGCGCCGAAACCCGAGATGGTTCCGTGGGCGACCGGAGCAATCACGCTCTGCTGACGCCATGTCTCGCGCCGCATCGGTTCACTGAGGTGCACTTCGACCACGCGGCCGGCAAAGGAACGCAAGGCGTCGTGGATGCTCCAGGCGTAATGAGTGAAGGCTCCCGCGTTGATCACGATCGCGTCGTGATCGGACTGCTGGATCCATTCGACCATTTCCGATGCCCGATTCGTCTGACGATGTTCGATCGTCAGACCGAGAGACGCGGCTTCCTGAGTCGCAAGATCAACGATTTCCTGCAGCGTCGAAGATCCGTAGATCGCGGGCTCTCGTGTTCCGAGCAGGTTCAGGTTCGGCCCACTGAGGAGGAGCACACGACGCGAAGCAGCCACGGCGTCAGCGTACTTCCGACTCGGCGAGCACTTCGCGAACCACTGCCTCATCGACACCGTTCACCACTTCACAACCACGCGGCCCATCGAGAATGAAGGTCAAGCCGTTGAGCGCCTTCTTGTCCCCTTGCATCAAGGACACCAACCGGTCGTGTGACAAACCCTTCGGAAGATCGATCGAAAGCCCGTAGTGATCGCGCACCACCCGCTCGTGATACTCGACACGCGACTCGTCGATTCGTCCCATTCGTTTCGCCAGTTTCGCGGCAAACGCGAGACCAATGGCTACGGCCTCGCCATGACTCACGGCGAAGTTCGATTCGCGCTCGATCGCGTGTCCGAGCGTGTGTCCGTAGTTGAGCAAGGCCCGGCGACCACCTTCGCGTTCGTCCTCCGCGACGATCTGCGCCTTGATCTCGACACAGCGCGTCACTAATTCGTCGATGCCGAGCGAGAGCAGATCGTCACCGGTCAGGAAGTGATATTTGGCCATCTCCCCACGTCCCCCACGAATCTCGCTAGTGGGAAGAGTGACGAGCGCATCCGTGTCACAAATGACCGCAAGGGGCTGCCAGAAACTCCCGACGAGATTCTTTCCGTGTCGAGTGTTGACGCCCGTCTTGCCACCGATTGCCGCATCGACCATCGCGAGCAAACTCGTCGCCACGTGCACGACCCCGATCCCTCGGTGCCACAAGGACGCCGCGAATCCTGCGACGTCGGTGACGAGCCCACCTCCGACGCCGACGATCACGTCGTTTCGCGTCGCACCCATCTCGCCCAATGCGTCCAGGATCGACATCACCGTGTCGATCGACTTGGCGGATTCTCCCGTACCAATTTCGTGACGGCGCACTACACGAGACCCGAGAAGAGCGCTCACGTCGAAGGGGATGCCAGCTTGAGTGACGACGAGTACACGCGTCGCGCGATCCGGGAGAAGTGACGGGAGTTCACGAACTGCGCCCGACCCGATGATCACTTCATAGGCACGTTTACCCAAGTCGACCTGCACCCGCTTCGTACTCATACCGCCACCTGCAACTCGCGGAGCACCGCCTGGGCAACCTCGTCCAGCGACAGACCGTTCGTCGACACCACGAACTTGGCGACTCGGCGGTATTGCGCCTCACGAGACGACCACAGCGATTCCAAGGCTCCCCTGCGGTCCCCGCGCAGCAACGGCCGCGCATCATCATCAGGCAATCGCTCGAGCAATTCCTCGATCGAAGCCTCGAGCAAGACCACGTCCAACGAGGGGTCGGCCAAGATCTCACGATTTCGGGCGATGGTCACGACCCCTCCACCCGTGGATACGACGGTCGGCGAAGTGGCGCCAACCACCAGCTCGCTCAAGATGTCGGATTCGAGTGCACGAAATGCCTCTTCGCCACGTTCGGTGAAGATCTCCGCCACTTGCTTACCCGCACGTCGCTCCACCTCATGGTCGAGATCGTGGAACGAGATGCCCAGACGATCGGCGATCAGCTTCCCCACCGAAGTCTTTCCTGCACCCATCATTCCGACGAGCACGATTGGCCTGCTCGCCACGGTGCTCATTGGCGAAGCGACTCTTCGAAACTGCGCCAGTTGCGCACGAACTCTGGGAGTGAGTCTCCGCCAAATTTGCGTTGGGCCTCACGAGCCAGCACGAGAGCCACCATCGTCTCTGCCACCACGCCCATCGCGGGGACTGCCGTCACATCGGTTCGTTCCTTGAAGCTGACCGTTTCTTCTTTCGACTTCATGTCGATGGTTTTGAGAGTCGGACGATTGAGCGTGGCAAGTGGCTTCATCGCTGCGCGAACGACGAGCACCTCGCCAGTTGACATGCCGCCCTCGGTGCCGCCTGCCAGGCTCGTCTCGCGGGCGTACTTACCCTCGGATTCGTCCCAAGAAATCGCGTCGTGTGCCGCGCTTCCTCGGCGTCCTGCGACATCAAAACCGTCACCGATCTCGACGCCCTTCACTGCCTGAATACTGAGAATCGCCTGAGCCAACATGCCGTCCAACTTGCGATCCCAGTGAACGTGACTTCCGAGACCGACGGGGACGCCGTAGGCAAGAACTTCGACGACTCCGCCGAGACTGTCGCCGTCGCGAGCCGCATCTTCGACAGCTGTGATCATTCGCGCTTCGAGTTTCTTGTCGAAACAGCGCACCGGTGATTCGTCGATCATCCCCAAATCGCCGGAGTTCGGTCGCACGGACGAGTCCACTCGCTCGGATCCGAGCTGGATGACATGTGAGATGACTGATGTGCCAAGTTCCGCGAGCAACAACTTCGCCAATGCGCCTGCTGCAACACGAGCCGCCGTCTCTCGTGCGCTCGCCCGTTCCAAGACGTCACGGGCGTCGTCGAAACCGTATTTCTGCATTCCCGTGAGGTCGGCGTGACCCGGTCGGGGTGTGGTGAGCGGCTTCTTCGTCTTGCCTGGTGCAGGCGACATTTCTTCGTGCCACACGTCGCTGCGGAACCATTCGGTGTTGCGAATCATGATCGACACGGGAGATCCGAGAGTTCGACCGTGACGGATACCACCCAGCAGTTCGATGTCATCGACCTCGAAGCGCTGACGTGGACCGCGGCCGAATCCGAGACGCCTCCGGGCCAATTCGGACTGGATTTGCTCCTTGGTAACGGGCAAACCCGCCGGCAATCCCTCGACCGTGACCGTCAGAGCTTGGCCATGGCTTTCTCCAGCCGTCAGGTAGCGCAGCACGACTTCAGGCTATCGGCGAGCGAGCTCAGCCTCGGCAGCACTTCGCATTACTGCGACATCGGCACGGAAACCAAACCAGATTTCTTGTTGCAATGCGGCTTGATGCACGAGCATCCACAAACCATCGACCGTGATCACACCGAGCTCCTGAAACCTGGGTTCCTTCAGTAGAGACAGCAACGGCGTGACCAATGGTGAATACACCGCATCCAGAACCACGCATCCCGCAGGCACGAGGTTGGGATCCACGGGCAATGCATCGTCATTGACGCCCTTCATTCCCAAGGGCGTGGTGTTGACGAGAAAGTCCGCGCGCTCGACATCGTCGGTGCCGCCAACCCTTCCCATGTCAGCGCACGACGCAGCCTGTTCGCCTGATTCTGCAGATCGGTTGATCACGACCACTTCACGTGCTCCCCGCCTACCCAACGCCTCGACTACCGCACGGCCGGTGCCACCAGCACCGAGCACAACACATGTCGCACCGACGACGCTCTTGCCGCTCGACTCGAGAGCACGCACGCACCCATCACCATCGGTGTTCCAACCGCTCACGACCGAATGATCGAAAGAGATGGTGTTGACGGACCGACATCGAATCGACGCTGCATCGCGACGGTCGACGAGTTCATAGGCCTCGTCCTTCAGTGGCATGGTGACCGACAAACCTGCGACCTCGCCACCCCGGAGCGAGTCGATGAATGCTTTCAACTCTCCGCGTGCAACCTCTCGTGCGGCATAGATTCGCCGCTCACCGCGGCGTCGGAATTCCGCATTGTGCATGGCTGGAGAAAGACTGTGCGCGACGGGCGACCCGACCACGAGAGCCACGACATTCGGCGAATCCGTCACGGCAGGATTCCCGCTTGACGTGCTTCCTCCACGTTTCGTTCGTGTTGCTCGAGCGTGGCGGCGAACTTGTGTGCACCGTCCTTGTCAGCGAGGACGTAATAGAGGTAACGACACGGTGGCGTGACTCCCTGACAAATCGCATCACTCGCGTTCGGATTGGGCGCAGGGTTCAGCGCGGCGATGATCGATGCCCTACCCGGGCTGGCGATCGGCGTGGGGGGAAGACCCCTTCGCTTGTAGGTGTTGTATGGCGTGTCGGCTTCCTTGAGCACCGAGAAGTCGGCGCCTTCCGGCGCTCCGTAGTACAACGATGCGTCGATCTG
>CAZZJH010000006.1:0-3417 GCA_964654335.1 uncultured Acidimicrobium sp. | reverse complement strand
AGACGGTCTCAACCACGTTTCGATGGTCGACGACGTGGCGGCACCGACGAAAGTCTCGGCATTCAAACGAAGTGTGCGTTCGGCGAGACGCTCGCCCATCTGCGAGATGGTGAACCCTTCAGGGAATGTCACGTTCACGAACGTCGCCGCAGGCGGAGTACCGAGACGCGCCATGATGTCGCCCATGTGCGACCCTTTCACCACCTGGTAATAGCCGGGAATGACTTCGAGCCCACCATTGCGACCCACGTACCACCGGAAGATGGCAGCGTTGTCGATGAAACCTTCGTCTTTCAATCGTTGCGACAGCGAAGAAAGGGTGTCACCTTCATTGATCGTGAAGTTGGTGGCGACCTCGTCGCCTCCCGCTGGATTGACTTGCCCGAGGTACCACAACCCTGCAGAACCGAACAGCAAACTCACGGCAACTGCCACCACCACCACACGCTTCAAGTGCGGCCACCACTCCTCATGGTCGGGTGGCACCACATCGTGACCAAATCGGCGTGACCTAGCCGCGACCTCGGGGCGATCCCAAGGATCCTCGACCCAATCTTCGACGACTGACTCCGCAGCCTCCTCCCGCGACAGGAGTGGATCGATCATCGGTCTTTGCGATTTTTCGACGCGTCGAGCCAGGACTGCAACATCACCGCCGCCGCAACCTGATCGATGATTCGACGTCGGGCCTGGGCCTTCATCTTGTTCTGCATCAACGCTGCGTCTGCCGTTTTCGTCGTGAGACGCTCGTCGTGAGTGTGCACCGGCACACCGACGACGCTAGCCAGTCGGTCTGCCTCGTCGGCGGCAGCGCGTGCCGCAGGACCAAGTTCGCCAGAGAGCGAAATTGGTAACCCGACGACGACCGCAACCGCTTCGTACTCAGCAACGATCTCGGCGATCGCTTGATGATCCTTACGTTCGTTCCCACTGCGACGAATCACGGTCACGGGGGACGCCAGTGTTCCGCTCGCATCGCTGGCTGCGACACCGATCCGTTTCGAACCGAGATCGATGCCGATCACTCTCAAAGCGTCAGACCAACACCTTCATCGCGGTGCTTCGGGCGATCTCGAGGGCTTCGTCGAGAGCAGCGGCGTCCTTGCCACCCGCGGCAGCGATGTCGCCCTTGCCACCGCCACCACCTCCTACTTTCCGCGCAGCTTCCTTGATCAGATCCCCCGCTTGAACACCACTGGACTTCTTCACCGCAGCGACGAGAGCAACACCACCTGACGGTGCAACTCCTCCGAGCACCACCGCCTGAACACCATCTCCCTCTCGGATGGCCAATGCCAGTTCACGCAAGTCTGCAGGCTCCAGTCCGTCGACTCGCTCGACCACGAGACCTCCCGACGCGCGCGCTTGCAATTCAGCGGCCTTCCCCCGCGCCTGTGTCGCTCGCAACTGGCGCACTTCGTCCTGCAACGCCTTGATCTCCTCCAGCTTCTTGCTGATTGCACTCGCCATCTCGGTTGGCTGGGCGCCGAGTACACGAGCCGCATCTTCGACTGCCGACTGCAGGGTGCCGAGATATCGAACGGTGTTAGCCCCCGTGACTGCTTCGATACGGCGGAGATTCGAACCGATGCTCGACTCAGCGACGATCTTGATCGCCCCAATGTCTCCAGTCGCAGACACGTGCGTACCGCCACAGAACTCGAACGACGAACCCGCCCGCAATACGCGCACCACATCGCCATACTTGTCACCGAAGAACGCGATTGCTCCGGAAGCAAGCGCCTCGTCCTTCGACGTCTCGTAGGCCTCGGTGTCTTCGTTACGTAGAACCTCTCCGTTGGCGATCGTCTCGATGCGTTCGATCTCTTCTCGGGTCAACGGCGCATAGTGACTGAAGTCGAAACGGAGGCGGTCGGGCGCGACGAGCGACCCAGCCTGCTTGACGTGCTCACCGAGGACTTCACGCAACGCGTGGTGCAGCACGTGAGTGGCGGTGTGGTTTCGCCGCGTCGAATTGCGCGACTCGACATCGATTCGCGTAACTACTTCTTCGCCTATTTCGAGTGACCCGGAGACCATCTCACAGACATGGCGACGCAGGCCGGGCACGGCAAACGTGGTGTCGACGACCCGTGCTTCACCGGAGACCCCGACGATCGACCCGGTGTCACCGACCTGACCACCGCTTTCGGCGTAGAACGGGGTCACATCGAGGAACACCTCTGACTTGCCGTCTTCGCGCTGCAACACTTGCAACACGCGAGCAGTCGACTCGTTCTTGTCATACCCAACAAACGTGGTCGTGCCGTGTTCGGCGATCAATTCGCGATATGCCTCTTGCGCGCCCTCGTCACCGGAGATCTCCTTGCGCGCGCTCTTGGCTCGCTTGCGTTGGGCTGCCATCTCGGTCTCGAAACCCGTCGCGTCGACGCCCACTCCTCGTTCACCTGCAATTTCTTGTGTGAGCTCCAAGGGAAATCCATAGGTGTCGTGCAACAAGAATGCCGATGACCCCGAAAGTGTCTTGGCGCCCTTGGACATCTCGTCATCGAGAATCGACATGCCGGTGCGCAAGGTGTGACGGAACCGATCTTCTTCGCGATCGAGAACGCCGAGGATGAAGTCCCGGTTCTTACGTAGATCTGGGTACGCGTTGCTCATGATGTCGATCGCCACTGCCGACAATTCGGGCATGACCCGCGTGTCGGTACCGAGCAGATACGCGTGTCGAACGGCGCGACGGATGATGCGTCGCAGAACGTATCCACGATTCTCGTTGGAGGGAAACACGCCGTCGTTGACGAGCATCGTCGATGATCGCGCATGTTCGGCGAGGACGCGCAAGGAGAAACTGTCGCGATCTTCGTAGTCGCCTGAGCGGTACTTCTTGCCAGTAAGCGATGCCGCACGCTCGACGAGCGGGAACAGCACGTCAGTTTCCCAGACGGAGTCAGTTCCTTGCATCAACGCAAGAATGCGTTCGAGACCTGCACCCGTGTCGATCGAGGGGCGCGGAAGCGGTGTGCGCGAACCATCCTTCGACTGGTTGAACTGCATGAACACCAGATTCCAAAACTCGAGGAAGCGATCCCCGTGTGGATCGTTCAATGGGCCGCCTTCAGGACCGAATGCCGGACCGCGATCGATGTGGATCTCCGAACACGGACCACACGGTCCCGTTTCACCCATCTGCCAGAAATTGTCGGCGTCGCCGAGGCGCTGAATGCGCGACATCGGCACCCCCACCTGTTCGTGCCAAATCTGCTCCGCTTCGTCGTCGCTTTCGTGGACGGTGATCCACAATCGATCCCCGTCGAATCCGAAAACCTCCGTGACGAGTTCCCAGCTCCAGGGAATCGCATCTTGTTTGAAGTAGTCGCCGAAGCTGAAATTCCCCATCATCTCGAAGAACACGAGATGTCGCTTGGTGCGTCCGACGTCGTCGAGATCGTTGTG
>CAZZJH010000005.1:0-39840 GCA_964654335.1 uncultured Acidimicrobium sp. | reverse complement strand
GGTGAGGCGGCGACGCGCTCACGAGTCTCGACTCCATTGTTCTTGCACCCGGCTGACGACGTGGTCATTGCGGAGGGCAAGACGGCTTTCGAATTTCTCGCTCAGCGAATCAAAGAAATTGCCGGCGTCGAGCTGAAGAAGTAGACGACCGATGTCGCTGCCCGATGGCACAAAGCAGGAAAACCTGATCGCGGGGTCATGGGAAGAGTCGGGCTCGACCATAGAAGTGCTGAATCCCGCTACCGGCAAAGTGCTGGCCACTGTCGCGAATGCGTCGGTGGGGGATTGTTTGCGTGCAGTCGATGCAGCCCACGACGCTTTCGATTCGTGGCGCAGCACGGCACCGCGAGTGCGAGCCGAAGTGTTACGCAAGGCGTTCGAGTTGATGATCGCCGAGCAGGAGCGACTGGCGCGCATCATCACCTTGGAGATGGGCAAGGTCATCACCGATGCACGAGCCGAAGTGGCCTATGCGGCCGAGTTCTTTCGTTGGTTCAGCGAAGAAGCAGTTCGTATCGAAGGTGACTACCGCCGAGCCCCTGGTGGTGCGAACTGGCTGATGGTGAGCCGCCAACCTGTTGGCGTTGCATTGTTGGCGACGCCGTGGAATTTCCCTGCAGCGATGGCTACCCGCAAGATCGGGCCTGCACTTGCCGCCGGTTGCACCGTGGTGCTGAAGCCCGCTCACGAAACACCCTTCACTGCACTGGCAATTGCGGAGATTCTCGAGCGCGCGGGAGTGCCGAGTGGTGTCGTCAATGTGGTGGTGACGGATCAGCCTGGTGCTGCCGTGGAAGCAATGCTCGATTCGGGCAAGGTGCGCAAGTTGAGTTTCACCGGAAGCACTCGTGTTGGCTCATTGCTCCTTGCGCAAGCTGCGAAGCGAGTGATCAATTGCAGCATGGAGCTTGGTGGAAATGCACCATTCATCGTGTTCGAAGATGCCGACCTGGATGCTGCAGTCGAAGGCGCGATGCTCGCCAAGATGCGTAATGGCGGAGCCGCTTGTACCGCCGCGAATCGCTTCTACGTGCACGCCAAGGTTCTCGATTCATTCACGGACAAGTTCGTTGCGCGGATGTCTGCCCTGAAGCTCGGTGATGGTCTCGTAGAGGGGGTGACTCTCGGGCCTCTGATGAGCAAGGCACAGCAGGAACGCGTGGGGAATCTGGTGGATGCTGCGGTGTCTCGTGGTGCGAAGGTGTTGTGCGGAGGTAAGGCGACGAGCGAGCCCGCCTTCGGGTATTTGCCAACCGTGCTCGCCGAAGTCGCAAAGCGTGACCCGATCACCGATGAGGAGATCTTTGGACCGGTGGCTCCGTTGATTTCCTTCGACGATCACGACGACATCGTTGCTGAGGCGAACAGGGTGGAGCACGGTCTCGTTTCCTACGTCTACAGCGGAAACGCCTCTCGTGCGATGCGGATTGCCGAACAGTTGGAATCGGGAATGGTGGGATTCAACCGCGGACTCGTTTCCGACCCGGCTGCTCCCTTCGGGGGTGTGAAGGCTTCCGGCCTCGGTCGCGAAGGCGCGCACGAGGGACTGCTGGCCTTCCTCGAGACGAAGTATGTGGCAGGCAACTGGGCCTGAGCAACCAGCCGAGAGTCTTCGAGTCGGCTGCGGCGCGTCTGGAATGATTAGGTTCTCAGGGGAGAACCAATGACTGACGACATCGACATCAAGACCAACTGGCTCGACCCAGCCACGTTGACCGCCGTACGCGGACAGATGCCGATCGTCTACGTGGATGCGGTTCCCGTTCGTGTCGACGACATGGGCCAGATCACCCATGTGGGCATGCTCCTGCGACAGGCTCCCGATGGCTCCATCAGCCGGACCGTCGTTTCGGGACGTGTTCTCTTCGGCGAGTTGATTCGAGAAGCCCTCGTGCGGCACCTGGAGAAGGACCTCGGGCCGTTGGCGCTGCCTCGGATTCCGCCAGATCCGTCGCCATTCACGGTGGTCGAATACTTCCCTGATCCAGACAAGACGGGCTTTCACGACCCACGCCAACACGCGGTGAGCTTGGCCTTCGTGGTGCCAGTGTCGGGCGATTGTCATCCCACGCAGCAAGCCCTTGACCTTGGATGGTTCACACCCGATCAAGCGACGAGTGAGCACATGCGCAAAGAGATGACGAGCGGTCATGACCGATTGGTGCGCATGGCCCTTGCATCGGTCGGTCGACTTCCGTAACGCTCACTCGATCGAGTGACTTCAAAAATCAGGGGAATCCCACTCCCGTAAGGGTTCCTGCGAATAATCTTCACCTACATGGCGGGCTCGCGTCGTACCTATCGAACGATGGCTGCTTTGCGCACCGCCCTCATCGGCCGCACCACGTCGTCGATTGCCTGCAAACGACTCGAAGGAATCGAACCGCCACTCGATCACGTGATCGAAGAAATCAGACTTCGTGATCATGCGATCGAAGTTGTGTGGGACAACGGTGTCGTGCTGAGTACCAAGTTGAAGATGTTCGGTTCGTGGCATCTGCATCGGCGTGGGGAAGAACTACGACGTCCCGACACTCACGTGAGTGTGATGTTGGACGTGGGGCAGTGGCGTGCAGTTTGTTACGGAGCATCGCACGTCGAGACGTATCGCGATTTCGATTTGCGTCGTCACCCAATGCTCGGCTCGCGTGGTCCCGATCTTGGTCGCGATGATGCCGACATCGAGGAGTGTGTAGATCGCATGATGGAGTACGAGGAGCGTGACACGACGATCGCCGAGGTACTCGTGGACGAGCGGGTGCTCACTGGTGTCGGCAATGTCTACCGGTGTGAGGCACTGTGGGCGTGTGAAGTGCATCCGTGGGCGACGATCGGCGAATTCAAGCGAGCGGAATGTCGTGAGCTCGTCACGCTGATGTGTGAAACGTTGCACGCAGACAAGCTCGGTGTTGGACGCGTGTCGCGCGCCGTCTACGGCAGGCAGGGCAAGGCATGTATGCGTTGCGGTGATGTGATCAAGGTGACCCACCACGGTGAGGCGAATCGCGTCTTGTACTGGTGCCCCGGTTGTCAGACGACTCATCAGCCGCTGACGCGCCCGAACTTCACCCCGGCTTTCGTCGATCGTGATTCGACACGGGGCGACACGCACCCCGCCGCACAAATCTTCATGGACGAAATCAACGCAAGGCGCGCAGGAAACTTCTAGAAGTTCCTCTTCAGATCGTGCGGTCGACTAGGTGGTGGCGATCGCTTGCATGATGTCCACCTTCGTGGCGCGACGCGCCGGATACACGGCAGCGATCACACCAATGATGAAGGCGAGAATCAAGATCACGATCGTTGAACCGACGGGCAGCCTGAACGCTGCAATCCCACCGTCCGCCAAGGTGCCGATCAGTGCGAGTCCTTCGCCGATGCCGAGCACGACGCCGACCACTGCACCAAACATCGAAGTGATCACACTCTCACCGACCACGGTGAAGCGCACCTGCGAGCGAGTCATACCGACGGCGCGGAGCAAGCCGATCTCACGACGACGCTCGAACACCGAGAGCAGCAGTGTGATCACGATGCCCACCACAGCGATAACGATCGACAACGCCAAGAGTCCGTAGATCAGGCCAAGAATCTGGTTGATCTGGTCGGCCTGGGAGTCGATGTACTCCTTGCGGCTCTGCAACGTGCCTAGTCCCCGTTGTTCGGAGACCGCACTGAGTGCGGCGCGAGCATCGTCCTCGGAGACACCATCTTTCATCACGACATAGATGATGGAGTCGAACAAAGTGTTGGTCGTTCCGGCGAAGACGTCCCGATTGATGACGTAGGACCCAAAAAATCCGTTCGGTACGAAAGTGCCCTCGATGGTGAGGTCTTTCACGGTGCCGTCGACGAATTTCATCTCGAGCGTGTCGCCTAGTTGCCAGCCCTCAGTCGTCGCACGATTGTTGCTGACGATGACGCCGTTTGCCGACAAAGTCGACTGATCACCTTGGACCATGTCGAGATCGACGAGACCACTTGCTGTCGCCGGGTTGATCACCTGCACGAATCGACCCTCTCCATCGAGCTCGACAGTGGCAAAGCCAAGGCCCGTTGCTTGCTGGACTTCCGGCAGTGCCGACACTTCGTCCGACAATGCAATCGGTAGTCCTCCGAATCCATTTTGCGGAGCAGAGATCGCGTAATCACCTCGGAACTGATCGCCGATGACGCTGCGGATCTCACTACGAACGCTCGCCGCAAAAGCGGAGAAGGCGGTGACGAGTGCAACACCAATCAAAACCGGTGCAACGGTGCCTGCGGTGCGGCGTGGGTTACGCGCAGCATTTTGACGTGCCATTGAGCCGGTCACACTGCGACGGGCGAGAGGCGCACCAAGCATCAACGCGACCGGCTTGGCGATCAGTGGCCCATAGATGATGACTGCGGTAAAAATGCACACCACACCGAGGCCGAGCAACCAGTCGCTCACGCCGAGAGCAGCTGCCACATGTGCTGCCAAGCCGACGACCGCGATGATGGCGCCGATGACGAACCTGAATTTGCGACTACCCACGCGCTCGATCGCAGTGTCACGCATTGCGGCGAGGGGCTTGACCCGACCAGCACGCAGAGCGGGGAACACCGCCGAGAACAAAGTGACCAATGTTCCGACGACGACCGTGGTGGCGATACGCGAGCCACGTATGGCAAGACCACGGGTGGGTATGTCAACACCGAATGCTGCAAGCAGGGCACTCAACCCGCGTGAGAGCCCGATGCCCACGATGAAACCGAGGATCGATCCCAGAATCCCGATGATCAACGCCTCGACGATCACCGTGGTGGTCACTTGCTTGCGGCTCGCACCGATCGCTCGCATCAGGGCGTTTTCGCGCAGCCGCTGAGCGGTCGTGATCGAGAACACGTTGTAGATGACGAAGCATCCGATGCCGAGTGCGATCAGCGAGAAGATGGTGAGGAACGTGCTGAGGAAGCCGACGACAGCGCCAATCTGATCCTTGGTTTCCTCGGCGATTTGGAGCCCCGTCAATGTCTCGAGCTTCAGTGACGGATCGAGTGCTGCGTCAACTGCAACAGCCAACTCTTCTTGGGACATCGAGCCATCGCCCTGGATCAGGAAGGCGTCCACGAATCCGGGCTTGAGGAGGAACTCCGAAGCCGTTTGTTGATCGAACAAGGCGAACGTGGCGCCACCGGGGGAGGAGATGTCGCCGTAGTTGGCGATGCCGACGAGCGTGAACTCACGACTGCCCGACTGCGCATTGACGCGCACGGTGTCACCGACGACGAAGTCACCATTCTTCGCGGAGGCTCGATCCAACACCATTTCGGTGGGCCCGTTGGGCAATCGACCCTCTTCGATGTTCCACAATCCGGCCACGCTCGCCGAGGCGATACCACCGAAAGTGGGTGGACCGTTGTCGGAGCCCAGAGGTTTTCCGTCCTTGCCGATGATTCGTGCGAACGCCTGAATGTCGCCGGTGGCGTCCTTCACGCCTGGAACGGCGAGCACTGAATCGAGTGCTTCGATCGGTGTGCCGGCTCGTTGTTCGCCGCCGAAGGGAACCTCGATGAAGTTGGTGGAGCGGACGTAGGCGTCGACATCGCGGAACACGTCGGTGAACAGGCGATCGAACGTGCGCGAAAGCGTGTCGGAAAAGATGAACGTTCCCGAGAGGAATCCGGTGCCAAGAATGATGGCGAGCGAAGTGAGGATGAGGCGCCCCTTGCGGGCGAGCGACATCTTGAGTGAAAGCGCGAACATTTACTCGCCGAGATGCTTCAGGTAGTCGAGCACCTTCTCTGGGTTCGGCTCGGTCATCTCTCCAGCGATCTTGCCGTCCTTGAGGAACACGATGCGATCCGCGTAGGAAGCAGCGTTGGCATCGTGCGTCACCATGACGATCGTCTGACCAAGGTCACTCACCGCGCGACGCATGAATCCGAGCACTTCGCCGCCGGTCTTCGAGTCGAGGTTTCCGGTTGGCTCATCCGCGAAGATCACCGATGGTCGACTGGCAAGCGCGCGGGCGACGGAGACGCGCTGCTGCTGACCACCTGAAAGTTCATTCGGACGATGCTCGAGTCGGTCGCGAAGCCCGATCGTGTCGATCACCTTGTTGATCCACTCCATGTCACCTTCCTGCCCACCGAGAGAGAGAGGCAACATGATGTTCTCCATGGCGTTCAGCGTGGGGATCAAGTTGAACGCTTGGAAGATGAACCCCACTTGCTCCCGGCGCAAGGTGGTGAGATCTTTGTCGCTCAGCGATTCGAGTTGCGTGTCGCCGATGGCAACGCTGCCACTCGTCAATGAGTCGAGGCCTGCCACGCAGTGCATGAGGGTGGACTTGCCCGAGCCGCTGGGGCCCATGATTGCGGTGAACTTGCCCTTTTCGAATGCGATGGTGACGCCGTCGAGGGCTCTCACTTCGCTGTCACCGGAGCCATAGATCTTGCTCGCGGCGGTGGCCGTTGCGGCTGCTTGAGTCATGCGTTCTAGCCTACGGCTGCTGCACATGACTCAAGCCAGACATGCCTCACTTAGGTTGGGGAAGTACTCGTAGATACGACTTGATCGTCTTCCAACCGTTGGGGAACAACTTCTTTGCTTCATCATCGGAGACCGCAGAACCGATGATCACATCGTCACCGTTCTTCCAATTCGCCGGTGTAGCCACCTTGTGCTTTGCCGTCAACTGCAATGAGTCGATCACACGAATGATCTCATCAAAATTTCGCCCAGTTGAAGCCGGATAGGTGAGAGTCAGTTTGACTTTCTTGTCTGGTCCGATGACGAACACACTGCGGACGGTGAGCGTGTCATTGGCATTCGGATGGATCATGTCGTAGAGATCTGCGACTTTGCGCTCGGGGTCTCCAATCATCGGGAAGTTGACAGGAGTGCCTTGAGTTTCTCCGATGTCGCCCTCCCATTTTTCGTGCGACTCCACTGAGTCGACAGACAGACCGATCACCTTGACATTGCGCTTGTCGAATTCAGGCTTGATTCGAGCTACGTAGCCAAGCTCAGTCGTGCAGACCGGAGTGAAGTCCTTCGGGTGGCTGAAAAGCACGCCCCACGACTCGCCGAGCCAATCGTGGAACTTGACTTCGCCTTGAGTGGTGGGGGCGATGAAGTCGGGTGCGGTATCGCCGAGACGAATGGCCATGTGTGTGCTCCTTGATGGGAAATGAATGAATAAGAGTCAGGCACCCTATCTAAATCCGACCAAAATGGTCAACTTTTGCTGAGATCGACACCGAAGTACTGCGCGAACGAGGCGAAATAGTCCTCGTCCTCAAGCGCTGCGCCAAGTTCCAACCATTGCTCATCACTCATCGACTTGCGGCCCGCGGTGATCACTTCACCGCCCCACGAGCAGGCGTAACGAAGGCGAGGGTCGTCAGTGACGACTGCATGATGGATCACGTCGGCAACTTCCTCTGCGGGGCTGGCATGGCGTGCCCCTACTTCGTAGAAACGAAACATCCGTCGGTAGTGCGAGTCGTATTCACCAGATTCGTTCGGAGCATCGACGTTCTTGCCGAAGATCGACGAACGGGTGATCCCTGGTTCGATGATTGCGACGCGAATGCCGAACGGCGCTACTTCGTGCGCGAGCTCTTCGCTCAATCCTTCGAATGCCCACTTCGAGGTCACATAGGGAGCCTGCGCAATCGCAGCCAGTCGACCGACGACGGACGTGACATTGACGATCGTTCCACTTCGGCGTTCGCGCATCTTCGGCAACACGCTCTTGATGCAACGAAGCGAACCGAGCACGTTGACGTTGAATGCATCGAGATACTGCTGAGCAGACGCCTCTTCCACCACGCCGTTGCCACCGATTCCTGCGTTGTTGACGAGTACGTCGACATGTCCCGCCAAGCGATGGACCTCTGCAAATGCGGCGCTCACCGACTCGTCATCGGCAACGTCCATCTCGACGACCTCGACGCTGGTGCCGTTCTTCTCCGCATGAGTGAGCAACTTGTCGGCTTTGCCAACACTGCGAACGGTGGCGAAAGTCCGCCAACCTTTGCTTGCAAGATGCACGGCAGTTGCTCGGCCGATGCCGGTGTTGGCTCCCGTTACGATCGCGATCGGGTGAGCACTTGAGTTCATTCGTTCGAGGCTATGTGATCGCCGACTGTCGTTCCCGAGGCGCTCGGAGTTAGTCTCCGCCCATGACTCAGTCGTTACCCAACACCCTCGGCGCTCTCCGCAAATCGGGTTGGCAATCGGTCCCGGTGAAGGAAGAAATCCGACGCAATGCGGTGAAACGGATTGCGGCAGGCGAGCCACTGTTCGAAGGTGTTCTCGGTTACGAGGACACGGTCATGCCGCAACTCGAGAACTCGCTGTTGGCGGGGCACGACGTGATTTTTCTCGGTGAGCGAGGTCAGGCCAAGACGAGGATGATTCGATCGCTCACCGGCCTGCTCGATGAATGGATGCCGATCGTCGAGGGCAGCGAGATCAACGACGACCCGTTTCACCCGGTGTCGGCCATGGCCAAGCGATTGGTCGCCGAGAAGGGTGACGACACGCCGATTTCTTGGGTTCATCGAGACGATCGATACGGCGAGAAGTTGGCCACTCCGGACACGTCTATTGCGGACTTGATCGGTGAAGTGGATCCCATTCGCGTTGCCGAGGGTCGCTATCTGAGCGATGAGTTGACCATTCATTTCGGTCTCGTGCCACGCACGAACCGTGGAATCTTTGCCATCAACGAATTGCCCGACCTCGCGGAACGAATCCAGGTGGGTTTGCTCAACGTGCTCGAAGAGCGTGACGTGCAAATACGTGGTCACAAGATCCGATTGCCACTTGACGTGATGTTGGTGGCGTCGGCAAACCCGGAGGACTATACGAACCGAGGTCGTTTGATCACGCCACTCAAGGACCGATTCGGCAGCCAGATCCGCACTCATTATCCGCTCGAGGCTGACACGGAGATCGAAATCGTCCGGCGGGAAGCACGAGATTCGAACATCGACGGTGTCACCGTCCACTGGCCAGAATTCATGGAACGAATCGTTGCCACGGTGAGTCAAGTGGCGAGGTCGAGTTCGCACATCAATCAACGCAGTGGAGTGAGCGTGCGTCTCTCGGTGAGCAACCACGAGATTTTGGCGGCCAACGCGGTGCGACGAGCGTTGCGAGTGGGCGAGAAGGTCGTCGCTCCACGAGTCAGTGATCTCGGTTCGCTTGCTGCATCGATGTCGGGCAAGGTGGAAGTGGAGTCGATGGAAGATGGCCGTGAGTCGGCGGTCCTTCAAAACGTGGTGCGCGCTGCAGTACTTGAGACCTTCAAGCAGAGTGTCCAAACCGAAGCGCTCCCTGCAGTGGTGGCAAGTTTCGAGGAGGGCCTGGTGGCCCACGCTGGCGACGACATCACGTCGGCCGACTACGTGCGTTTGGTCGAGCAGCAGCCGCCACTCCGTGACGTAGTGGTGCGACTTGTCGGATCCGAAGCACCGCCTGCCCTGATCGCCAGTGCCACCGAATTCGTGTTGGAAGGTCTGCATCTCTCCAAGCGGCTGAACAAGGACGAATCAGGTGGTCGCGCGGTTTATCGCTCGCGATAGATCTCGACAACGGTTCGATCAGCAGGGCGTGCGCAGATGAGGTCGGACTATGGTGCGCCCATGGGGCAGCGCTTCACCTACTCCCGGTGGGACGGCACTCAACGCGGGTTCGACCTCGACGCAGATTCTTTGTTCGACCAACTTGGCGATGATTTGCTCTACCACGGAGACCCCGCCAGCGCATTGCGCCGGATGATGCAAGAAGGATTGCGAGATGCCAACGGTGAGCGGATCGAGGGCATCCGCGAAATGATGCGCAAGTTGCGTGAACGGCGTGACGAGATTCGTGAGAGTGGTGATCTCGGCGGTGTCTACTCGGAAATCGCCGATGCGCTGAACGACGTCGTCGATGAGGAGAGATTGGAAGTCGACAAGCAGTTACGTGCCGCGCAGGAATCAGGAGACGAGCGTCGAGCAGAAGCGGCGAAGAATTCCGCCGACGAACGTAATTTCCGACTCGACATGTTGCCTGACGATCTGGCAGGAAAAGTTGCGGAGTTGCAGCGTTATGACTTTCAGTCGCGCGAAGCCGAACGACGATTCGAAGAGCTGATGGACAAATTGCGTGAGCAGGTGATGCAGCAACACCTCGATCAGATGTCCTCGGCAATCCAGAACATGAACCCTGAAGAGATGGCGCGGATGAAGGACATGATGGCCGCGCTCAACGAGATGATCGAACGTCGAGAAAACGGCGAAGATCCCCGGTTCGAGGAATTCATGGAGCAATACGGTGACTTCTTCCCGGAGAACCCGAGAGATCTCGATGAGTTGCTGCGGGCAATGGCCGAGCGAATGGCGCGGGCGCAAGCAATGTTCAACTCGATGACGCCCGCCCAGCGGGAGCAGTTGCAGCAACTTTCCGATCAGTTGCTCGAGGACATGGACCTGCGCTGGCAAATGAGCAGGCTCGGAGAGAACCTCCGTGGGATGTTTCCCGACGCGGGCTGGCAAGAATCGCAGGGTTTTTCCGGCACCTCGCCAATGGGTTTTCAAGAAGCGATGCAGGCGATGCGCGACATCCAGGACATCGACTCATTGGAGTCGATGCTGAAAAATGCGACCTCCCCGGCCGGGCTCGCCGAGGTGGACATGGATCGGGTTCGTGACCTGCTCGGCGACGACTCAGCTCGGTCGTTGGAGAGGTTGTCTGAGCTCACGAAGTTGATGCAGGAGGCCGGTCTCATCGACAACAAGGAGGGTCGTCTCACCCTCAGCCCGCGGGCAATCAGGAAACTCGGTGCGAATGCTTTGCGGGATCTTTTTGGATCGCTGCGCAAGGACATGGTGGGGCAACATGTCATCGACCAAACGGGATTCGGTCACGAGCGTGCCGAGGAATCGCGACCCTACGAGTTCGGAGATCCGTTTCGACTCGACTTGCACGGCACCCTTCGCAATGCGATTCGTCGCAACGGTGCAAAGGTGCCGATCGAACTTTCGCCTGACGATTTCGAGATCGAGCGCACGGAACACAGCACGAGGTCGAGCACGGTCTTGATGCTGGATCTTTCGATGTCAATGCCGATGCGTGACAACTTCCTTCCTGCCAAGAAGGTGGCCATTGCCTTGCATCACCTGATCACGAGTCAATTCCCGAGGGATTACCTAGGCGTGGTGGGATTCGGAGAGACGGCTCGAGAACTGAAGCCGGAAGCGCTCCCCGAGGCTTCGTGGGATTTCGCCTACGGCACCAACATGCATCACGCGTTCACCCTTGCTCGTCGAATGCTGGCCCACGAGTCGGGCACCAAGCAGATAATCATGATCACCGACGGTGAACCCACGGCTCACATCACTCCACGTGGCGACGTGTACTTCAACTATCCGCCGGTCTACGAAACCGTCGAACTCACCCTTCGCGAGGTGATGCGCTGTACCAAGGCTGGCATCAGAATCAACACCTTCATGTTGGACGCCGACAACGGACTTCGCCGATTCGTCGAACAAATGACGAGGATCAATCGTGGTCGAGCCTTCTTCACCAATCATGAGACCCTCGGTGACTATGTGCTCGTGGACTTCCTCGAGCACAAACGACAGATGACCCGAGGATCGGGACGTCGGGGTCGTCACGCGACGATCGATTGACCCCTCAAAGCCCCTATTTGCATTTTTCTGGCGGATTTGTCACAATGACACCGTTGTAATTACCCCGGTGTAGGCGCGCATGCGCGACTCGGCGGGGCAGGGAGGGAACAAATCGGTGGACGAAGAACTACTCGGGCTGAGTGCTGATCGCGCTTGGCAAGACCAAGCCAACTGCCTGGGTGTCGACCCCGACCTTTTCTTCCCGGAGCGAGGTGCCTCCACCCGCGAAGCCAAGGAAGTGTGCAGGGGCTGTGTCGTGCGCGATGAGTGTCTTGAGTACGCCCTCGCCAACGGTGAAAAGTTCGGCATCTGGGGCGGGCTCTCCGAGCGAGAGCGTCGCAAGCTGCGTCGTCAGCGCGCCCAGACCACCCGCAATATCGCCAGCGCCTAACTGCGCGACTGATTGCGGCGAGCAAGCCGCGACTCGATCGTCTTGTCGCTTGCGAGATCGAGCTGTTCCCATCGTGACCGGTCGATTCGCGCGAGTGTCCGCGCGGGTACCAAACCAACGAGTTCGGCGAAGTCGATTTCTGCCCGTTCTGCAACGAAGTCGTAGACGGCATCTGGCCCCGTGATTTCTGGAGCGATGAGGTTCATGCTCACCTGCGCATGTTTGCCCACCTGCAAAGCGAGGGTTCGAACCGAATCCGAGCGCAGTTCCTTGCAGATCTGTTTCGCGACCTCGAGCGTCGAGTCCTTCAGCCAGAGGTTGTAGGCGATCAAGATCGGTCGAGCACCGACACACATTGCTCCGGCTCTGGGATGAGGAGTGCTCGGTCCGAAGTCGGGGAGTAGATCGACGAAGGCGTGCTTACGGATGAATGGAAGCGTTCGCTCCGGTCCATAGAGGAAACAGGGCACGCCAAGTTCCTCGGCTGCAAAGCGTGCAAAGTCGTCACGTGCAGTCAGCGCTTCCTCGAACGTGCTCGGATCGATGGCAACGAATGGAATGACGTCCACGATGCCGACACGGGGGTGCACGCCTGCGTGTACCGAAATGTCGAGCTTTTCGAGCGCGGTGCGCGCGAGGACTCGCGGTGCCTCGACGCCCGCGAGCGTGAACACACTGCGATTGTGATCCGCGTCACTATGGAGATCGAGGAGATCTGCGCCGACACTGTCGGTCAACGTTGCGAGGTGGGTCTTGTCCTCGCCCTCGCTGATGTTCACTACGCACTCAAGCACCGCAACGGTATATCGCACTCAGGACCAAGCGCGCCAGCAGGGTGCTAGATTGGCCGCATGCCAAGCGGATGGGAATGGATAGTCGTTCTGGTCATCGCGGTCGCGTTGTTCGGCTCACGTTTGCCGAAGATCGCCCGCAATCTGGGCCAGGCGCAGCAAGAGTTCAAGAAGGGTCAGTCACAGGGCTCACAGAGCACCCCGTCGTCTGATCAGCAGGGTGGCGGAACAACGCCACCGCCCGCGCAATAGCGAGAGCCGCGGCTAGGCCGCGACGATCTTCACGCGGCGATTGAGCACTTCGGAAAGAAGGGCACGACGTTCTGTCGCGGCGTAGGCGTTCAAGTCGCCTTCTTTTGATTTGCCCGTGGTGAAGTGGATCTCCAGGGTGTCATCCTCCAACTTCGTCGTCACCTTCTTCACGCGTCCATCTTGTGTGCGATCGAGTCCAATGGCGACTCGCAGAACGCCGGCGAGAGATCGCACCACATGTTGGTCGTCCGAAGAGAGTGCGGCGAACTCCGCGTGCTCCAACTTGGGTAATCCTTTGCGGTGGTAACGGGCAATCTGGGCTATGAGCTCGATTTCACGGTCGGTGAGACCGACCAGTTCCGAATTTCGAATGACGTAATACGAGTGCAGATGGTGTTTGGAGTGCGACACCACCACTCCAACGTTCGCGAGCAAGGCAGCTGCTTCCAGCAACTTGCGGGTTCCAGAGTCCACCTTGAGCACCGTGTGGAGTTGATCGAACATCTCAAGTGCGATACGAGCCACATGCTCCGAGTGGTCGGGTCGATCGTCACAGCGTTCCGCAAGGAGCTGCACGCTGCGCATCGCCGCATCACCGTCGCTGGCTGGCCCCCGGCCCATCTTGTGTAACTCGTCGATCAGCAGACCTTCGCGTAATGCGTAATCGCTGAACGTGAATTTGTCGATGCCGAAGACGTCCGCAATCGATTCGAGGATGATCGCGCCAGCGAGGATGATCTCTGCGCGATTGCGCTCCAGCCCGAAGGTGGAAATCCGCTCGGCCACGGAGGGGAGCGATGCGAGTTCGTCCACTATCCGAGTGATGTCTGTGCTCGCCATCTCGAACTTGTTGAACGACTTTGGCTGGTTGGTCGAGTCTGCGATCATCCTGGCGACGGTTTCGGCGGTACCCGAGGATGCGACCGCAAACTCGAATCCCAAGTCGGCCACTTCGGTGCGGATGTTCATGAATGCGGAGCGCACAAAGGTTCGACAACTACCGACTGCACTTGGGTGGAGCGTCTCGCTCGTGAAGAAACGATCGGTGAGGCGTACCGCGCCGATCTTGAAGCTGCGGGCGAGCAACTCCTCGTCATCAGTTCCGACCACGATTTCGGTTGAGCCACCGCCGATGTCGCAGAGGAACATCGCTTGATCGTCGATGCCTACACCGTGCAGCGCACCAAGGTGGATGAGTCGCGCTTCTTCCACTCCGGAAATCACTCGGACATCGATGCCGGCCTCACGTCGAGCACGCTTGATGAATTCGTCCCTGTTCTTCGCCTCGCGAACCGCGCTCGTGGCGACGGCTCGGATTTCGGCATCGTGGGAGTCCGCTACTTGGCGCATCCGAGCGAGGCACGCGATGCCACGGTCGATCGCCTCAGAAGCGAGCATCCGCATCTCGTCGGCACCGCGACCCAGACGAACGGTTTCCTTTTCTCGGGTGATGACCTCGAATCCCTCGTCGAGCGCCCGCGCGACGACCATGTGAAAGGAGTTCGTGCCGATGTCGAGGGCGGCGATCACTTTGTCCGAGACCGTGGCCACTCCCGCGAGATTACTGCGGCGCGCTCCGCACCTCGAGACGACGACGCTTGGCGATACGGCGACGCTCGCGTTCGGAACAACCGCCCCACACGCCGTGGTCGATGTGTTCTGTCAATGCGTACTCAAGGCAGTCGGAAATCACCGGGCAGTCCGCGCAGATTGCTCGTGCTCGCTCGACACCTGCGCCGTCGCTCGGAAAGAACATGGCGGGCGGAAAGTTGCGGCAGTTGCCGCGAGCCATCCATTCGGTGGATTTCGATACGGAATCCATGGGGGTGGGCTCACCTTATCCCAGGGCATCGGCGGTAGCCTGACCGAGTGTCTGATGCAGTCCTGACGAACGAACCACCGCGCGGTCACGCGCGAATCGTGTACCTCGGCCCGGTCTCTCCGCACTGGGAGGTGTACAGCGACTACGGCGATCCGAACCTTCTCGAGGAGTTCCGTGCTCGCGTACTTGCTCGCCTCGTGTTGTTGCCCCGCAACGACCCACAGTTCCGTCGCAATCAAGAACGTGTGAACCGGGATGCCGAGCGCGAGCTCATCAGCGTCGAATGGGATCTTGGGTATCCCGTCGAAGCCAACTAAGGGCAATAAGAAGCGTCCGAAGTGACGCTGAGGTGAATTTTCGATGAGCCTTTGGCGACGTTTGTTGCGGCAGACGATGTCGTTCGTTGCGGATCCTTACCATCAAGACATCGACGCTCGATTCATCAATCGCGAACTGAGTTGGTTGGACTTCAACGCGCGCGTACTCACGTTGGCGACGGACTCGGGAGTTCCTCTTCTCGAACGCCTTCGCTTCGTTTCCATTTTCTCGAGCAACTTGGATGAGTTCTTCCAAATTCGAGTTGCGGCGTTGAAGGATCAAATTGAGGGAGAGATCACCACACCGACTCCTGACGGGCGTTCACCTCGACGACAGTTGAAGGACGTTGGTGCTCACGCACAACATCTGGTTGCAGAGAAAGAGTCGATACTGCTCGAGCAATTGCTGCCACTGGTCGGAACTCATGGTATTTTTATCAAGAAGACCCACGAGTTGAACGAGGCCGAGAAAGCCGAGTTGCGTGAGCTCTTCGAGTTACGAATCTTTCCCGTGCTCACGCCGCTGGCAGTCGACCCTGCCCATCCGTTTCCGTACATCTCCAATCTCGCGTTGAGCCTCGCCTTACAGGTGAAGGATCCCGAATCTGGAGAACATCGCTTCGCCCGTGTGAAGCTGCCGCCGAATCTGCCTCGGTTCGTGAATGTCGGCGGCTCGAACACATTCGTATTGCTGGAGGATGTGATCGGAGCTCATCTGGGCGCGCTCTTCCCCGGGATGGAGGTTGAGGAGATTCATCTCTTCAGAGTGACCCGGAATGCCGACTTGGCGGTGGACGACGAAGATGCAGAGGATCTGCTCGCAGCGGTGGAGTCAGAACTTCGTCGAAGGCGCTTCGGCAAGGCAGTTCGACTCGAGGTACACCATGACATGCCGCGATCGATGCTCGAACTGTTGCAAGAAGAACTCGATCTCACCAGCGATGACGTGTATCGACACCGCTCATTCATCGACACCACGTGTCTCAGCCAGTTGAGTGCGCTCGACGTGCCGACATTGAAGTTCGTTCCTTGGAAGCGCGTCGTGGCAGGACGACTTTCGGCGGCAGAAGAGAAGGGGCAGTCCTTCTTCGACGTCATCCGGGAACGTCAGCTCCTCGTTCATCATCCGAACGAATCGTTTTCATCATCTGTCGAGCAATTCGTCGAGCAGGCGGCCAAGGATCCCAAAGTCCAGTCGATCAAGATGACGCTGTATCGCACCTCTGGCGACTCGTCGATCGCCCGACACCTGATCAAGGCCGCCGAGGCGGGAAAGCAAGTCGCTGCAGTACTCGAGTTGAAGGCTCGATTCGACGAGGCGCGCAACGTTTCGTGGGCGAAGGAGCTGGAATATGCCGGAGTTCACGTCACCTATGGCATCGTCGGCTTGAAGACCCATGCGAAGTGCATTCTCGTCGTGCGCCAAGACGACGATCGGGTTCGTCGGTACGTGCATATCGGCACGGGCAACTACAACGCAGTGACGGCGCGGGTGTACGAGGACGTCGGGTACTTCACCTGTGAGGAAGAAATCGGTGCAGATGCAACCGACCTGTTCAATTTCCTCACCGGTTACGCCCGCGAGCCGAAATACCGCACGTTGATCGTTGCACCCCATCAGTTGCGACCTCGGATCATCGAATTGATCGACAGGGAGGCATCATTCGGCTCGGAAGGTCGAATCATGATGAAACTGAACTCGATCTCCGATCCGGACGTGATCGAAGCCCTTTACCGAGCGAGTGAAGCTGGGGTTCAGATCGATTTGGTCATTCGAGGAATCTGTTGTTTGCGCCCAGGCGTAGAAGGAATGTCGTCGAACATTCGTGTTCGGTCGATACTCGGCAGGTATCTGGAGCATTCACGGCTGTACCGCTTCGAACACGGCCAGGAGTCGGGTGAGACCCTGTACATCATCGGGTCTGCCGACATGATGGGACGCAATCTCGACGGTCGAGTCGAGGTGCTCGTACCGCTCACTCATCCGAAGCACCGCGCATGGTTGGACAAGGTGCATGATTTCTTGATGGCCGACGACATCACGCGTTTCGAACTCCACGCCGACAATTTGTGGACGCGAGAAGGCGACTTTTTGACGCTCGGGGACGCCCAGGAACGACTTCATCGGTGGGTGTACTCCACGCAAGTTCGCTAAACGGATGCCCGTTTACTGAGGCGTTACCTGTGGTTAGGGTTCCGCTAACCGAGAGAAGGTACGGTACTTCTCGTATTTGGTGGTTGAGAGGGGCGTGAACAGTGGAAGAACTTCGACGGACGTTCCATCAGGAACTCGACGCACTGCGTACCGACGTTGTGCGGATGGGTGCTCAAGTGATCGAAGCGATCCCGCGCGCCACGCGAGTGTTGTTGGCGGGAGACTTGGAAGGTGCCGACCTGATGGTCCAAGCGGACGACGAGATCGACGCCCGAGCGGTCGACATCGAGGACCGTTGCTTCCAAATGCTCGCTCTGCAGGCGCCGGTGGCCGGCGACCTTCGCCAGCTGGTGGCGATCATCAAGATCACCGGCGAGTTGGAGCGTTCGGTCGACCTGACGGTGAACATCTGCAAAGCCGCTCGCCGAATCTATGGCCACGACATCGATCCGGTCTTGCGTGGATTGATCAGCAAGATGAGCGATCAGGCTCAGCAGTTGTACGTTGCGGCCATGGAGGCATTCGAAACGAATGATGCTGCAAAGGCAGCGGCGATCGACGACATGGATTCGTATCTCGACGGTCTGCAGCGGCAGTTCGTGCAGGAAATCTTCGAGAGTCATTCGCGTGAAAAGATCGACCTCCAGGTGGCGGTGCAACTCGCCGTCGTTGCTCGTTTCTACGAGCGAATCGGTGATCATGCGGTGAACGTCGGTGACCGAACTCGGTTCCTTCTCACCGGTTGGGTGCCGGAGTTGAAGGGTGCTGCTCGGTTCAAGGCCAAGCAGCAGACCGACGAGAACGCCTGATCGACACGACCGGTGAACGCGAGCGCTTGGGTAGCGATTCTCGTCGTGGGAGTCGCTGCGTTCATCGCTGGACGCGCTCTCGGCAAGCGAACCGAGATTGGTTCCCGCAAGGATGATCAATTCGATTCTGAGGTCACAACTGACGTCTCCGCTGAGTCCTTTGCTCGATTCCAGTCACTGATCGATCAGTTGCCGATCGGCGTGACCTTGTTCGGCACGAATGGTGGAGTGGTGGTGAGGAATACTTCGGCCAACGCAATGACAGGTGTGCGACACATCGATGCGCTGGTGGAAGATGCTGTGGAGCGATTGGCGGTAAACACGCCGGCTGGGACGACCAATGAAACTCAACTTGCAGTTGCTGGCCCCCCTGCCCGCAACTACGCCTTGATTTCTTCGCGGTTGGATTCGGGTGAAGTTGTGGTGTTTGCCGATGACGTGACCACACGAGAGCGACTCGAGTCGATGCGCCGAGATTTCGTGGCGAACCTGAGTCACGAATTGAAGACACCACTCGGTGGCATGGCGGCCTTGAGCGATTCGATGATCGGCGAAACAGACCATGAGGTAATTGCTCGACTAGCCGAGCGAGTTGCCTCGGAAGCACAGCGCATGTCTGCGGTCATCGATGACCTATTAGACCTTTCCCGTATCGAATCACGCGCTGATGTGCGATTCGAAGATGTTGATGTGTCGGCCATCGTCAACGAGGCAGTTTCGCTGCAGCGAATAAATGCCGATGGCGCAGGTATTCACCTGGATGTTGAGACTCAACGTCTCGATCCGATTCGAGTCGACCGCACGCAAATGCTTTCGGCAGTTTCGAATTTGGTGGAGAACGCGATCAAGTACAGCGACCGTGGTGACACCGTGCGGATTCGACTGAGTAATGGAAACTCGGTGAGAATCGAGGTTTCTGACGAGGGTATCGGCATCGCACAGGGTGACTTGGAACGAATTTTCGAGCGCTTCTACCGAGTCGATCGCGGACGAAGTCGCGCAACTGGTGGCACGGGGCTCGGTCTTGCCATTGCCAAACACGCGGTGGAAAACAATGGAGGCTCGATCGCCGTCAGGTCGACCGAAGGACAGGGGTCAACCTTCACGATCACCTTGCCGCGGGGAGGTGCACGATGAGCAGAGTTTCACCTCGGGTGATGCTGGTCGAGGACGAAGAAGCATTCATCGAGGCTCTACAGGTTGGTCTTGCGAGAGAGGGCTTCGAGGTGGTCGTTGCTCGCGACGGCGCAGAAGCATTGTCGAAATTCGATGAGTTGGATCCCGACATCATGCTTCTCGACGTGATGCTCCCGAAAGTGTCCGGCACGGACGTGTGTCGGGAAGTTCGTAAGAAGAGCCAAGTCCCGATCATCATCGTTTCTGCCAAGGGTTCAGAAGTGGACGCGGTCGTCGGGCTCGAAGTGGGAGCTGATGACTACATCGTCAAGCCCTACCGGCTGCGTGAACTCGTGGCGAGAATGCGCGCCGTGATGCGCCGAAGCACGCTCACCCAAACCGAGATCGACGACGTTGGCTCCGGTGCGATTCGGGTGGGAGACGTTCTCATCGATCCCGAACGACACGTCGTGACCATCCGCGATGAGGTGGCGAAACTGCCCCTCAAAGAATTCGAGCTCTTGTACGTACTCATGGCCAATGCGGGCAGGGTGATGACGAGAGAGAACCTCATCGATCGCGTGTGGGGATCCGACTACTTCGGCGACACCAAGACGCTCGACGTACACATCAAGCGACTTCGATCCAAGGTGGAAAGCGATCCTGCCATTCCTGCGAACATCGTGACCATCCGTGGGCTCGGCTACAAGTATGAAAAACTGACGCGATAGCGAATCGCAGTTCAGGACTTCCTCCAGTTGCTCCACTGACGCGGCTGACACGCGTCCACGGTTTCATGGTGGCCGGAGAGGCCGCACTCGCGGTTTCGCTGGCGGACTCCTTGTTTCTCTCGATCAGCCCGGATGCCGCACGTTCCCAGGTGTTGCTGTTCCTTGCGATCAGCCTCGCTCCATTCGCCGTCCTCGCCCCCTTGATCGGCCCATTCATCGATCGTCTTCCGGGAGGGCGCAGGTTGACGGTGAGCGGAGTGGGGGCGTTGCGCGCACTAATTCTGCTCGGGATGATGCGCTATCTCGATTCGCTCGCACTCTTCCCACTCGCATTCGCCTCACTTGTACTCGCGAAGGTGTACGTGGTGTCACGCTCCGCGATCGTGCCCACCGTTGTCGAGGGCGACGAAGGGCTCGTTGCGGCAAACGGCAAGCTCGGGCGTCTGGGTGGCGTGGTGGGATTTCTCGCGGGAGGACCTGCCGCATTGTTGCAATTGATCGATTCACGATGGTCGCTCGGGTTTTCTGCGCTGTGTTTCGCGCTCGCAGCCACGTCTGCTCTCGCCCTTCCCAAGAAAGTGGCTGCAGCCGCTCAGCCTGCAAGCAGCGAGGAGTTGCGTGAGTTGCATCTTCCTGAAGTTCGCTGGGCCGCATTCGCGATGCTCGTGTTGCGTGCCTCCGTGGGCTTTGTCTTCTTCCACTTGGCTTTCTGGTTCCGCGATCAAAAAGCGGGTACGGCGTGGTTCGGTTTGGCGGTTGTCGTGCTCTCCATTTCGATCTTCCTCGCCAACTCGATCGGCCCGGTGTTGCGCAAGAGAATGAGCGAGCGCACGCTCCTCGACGCCTCACTCGTGGTGGTATCGGTGATCGCCTTGGTTGCAGGATTCTTTGGCGGCGTCACGTGGGGGATAGTGATCGTCGGTGTGGTGAATGCGATGGCAGCGATCGGCAAGTTGGCGTTCGAGTCGATCGTCCAAGTAAATGCTCCCGATGCCAACCGGGCGCGCGCGTTCACGAGATACGAAACGCACAATCAGTTGGCCTGGGTGGCCGCAGGCTTGCTCGCCGTGATCATCACGCCCTCGGACCAAGTGGGCTTCGTACTCGTCGGCGTGGCAACAGGACTTGCCGCTGCTTACTACCTGTATTCGTCGTGAATCACTGAACGTCGAGACGTGCGAGCCACAACCCCGGGGCTACGAGTTCGTTCGGTGTGGGCAAGTTTCCTGGGAGAGCGAACATTTGCGCGAGAGCCGGAATCCCTGCTCGGTCCACCACACCATTGACGAAGTCCGTGCCACGTTGCACTTGAGAGATCGACAACCTGAGTCCGAGAAGTTGCTCGACGAACGTATCTTGCGGGCTTGCCTCCACTCGACGACGTCGAACTGCCTCGGCGATCCGTGAGTCGGTGCCCAAGAGTTTTTCGGTCACACGATCGACGTGGAGATCCACGTAACCGATGACCGCTGCGACAATTGCATCGAGCTCAGGTGCGAGTTGTTCTTGGGCGTGTGAGCGCACTGCACCGAGAAGGATCGAGGGATCGGTGAGGAACTTCTGCATCGCTTTCATCGGGTCGTCGGTGCCGAGTTCCACGCTGCTGAGTCGATCCATCAACGCGTCCGGGTTGGGGCGGAAACCAGAGATGTAACGACCGAGTGTCTCGGTGAGAGCGATACGAACGACGTCACGAGAGAGGATCGAATGTGAAGTGAACTCGTGGATGAGAACCCACATCCGCATGTCGTCGGGGACGATGCTCCAATCTGATGCAAAGGCCTCGACATTCGGTGCAACGAGCAAGACCCCAGTTCTTGGATCCCGAGGTACGGGCAAGTCGTATTGTCCGAATGCGCGCAGTGACAATTGGCCCACCATGGTGCCCACCGACATTCCCATCATCGCGGGCGCGATCATCTTGTTGAGCGACTCGAGCATGTTGGCCATTGGGTCGTCGCTGGATTCGGTCGTTGCGGGTGCATAGGAAAGCGAGTTGGCGAGATTCTGGAACATCGGTTTGTAGGCCTCGAGCGCGAGGTGCGTCCACATGGAGCGATTGACGACCTGAACCGAATTGGCTGTGCCGAGATCGATACCCGTGCTCTCTCGCACATGCATTTCGGCGATGGGGGCAAGCCTCTCCACGGAGATTCGCGAAGCTGGATCGACGTTGGTCTCGGTGTTCGAGCCATGTGTGGCCGTCATCATTGCCACCTGGCGCGCAACATCCCATTGCAGCGGCCCTTGGGAGGCCATTGCTTTGGCCAAGTCGCCGAAGAACGGCATTCCCCCGAATGGGTTTTCGTCCGGACTATTCGACACTGGACTCAAGCCTAAGGAGTCGTTCTTCGAGCACGGCGAGTGGAACCATCCACGTACTCCCGTCACGTTTGATACACCATCCGACGAAGTTGCCACCTTCGTCGAATGCCGGACCGCGATCGATCAACTCGGGCATTGAATTGGGATCGATTGGTACCAGTTGCTTGCTGTTGTCACTCGAAATCCCGACCTCTGCTTCATGAAGTTTGGAGGGGGTGGTCTGCACCCACACGCGACTCCCACGTGAGAACGAAACGATCTGTTTGTTGGGAACGTTGAGTTGAGGACTGAGCGGAACGTATTCGCCCGATGTTTCGTCCACGACGTGCAACCACGTGATGCCGAGGTCATGTTCGTGGTCGACCACGATCGCGGTTACCAGAGTGTCGTCGACGGCCCGAATCCTGACGGCCTCGCCCTTCACGGGATCTGCGAGCGACGTGACGAGGAATCCTGATGACGACATCGCTGCGACCGCCACCTCGGTGCCGTCGAGGTAACCGAACTTGGAGGTCTCATTCGAAAGGTCGAGTGCTCGCTGTGATGTGGTGAATGACGACTCGGCGAGCGGAGATTCGGGTTGGCGGCTGGGCCGGGCAGGAAGAAGCACTGCCGCCAAGATCACTGACGTGACGAGACTCATCGCGGTGGTTGCCATCGCCACCTTGCGCAGGGTGCGCTGACCAATCGTTTCGGTGTCGGCATGAGCCGCCATTTCGCTTGGATGTCGCCACGATCGTTCGTACATCGGCAGGGGTGGATTGAAGAATATTTCGCCGGACGAATCGTCGCCCTCGTTCGCGGACATCGTTGGCAGATTAGTCATCGTGCTTTTCACAGTGGTGTCGAGTCACTCGGATACGCTGAGGCCGTGAATGTACGCCAACTCATCGAGGGTGGGGACACCCTGATCGAGTTGACGGATCAGCCGCTGAGGGTGGGCGAGACCTACGACTGGGCAGTCGTGCCGTCGAGTGGCGCCGTCGTGATGTTCTCTGGCACGGCCCGGGACCATTCGGAAGGCCGTGAAGGCGTGGAGACCTTGGCCTACGAGGCATACGAGGAAGCAGTACTCCCTGCGTTGCTGGAAGTTGTCCACGAGATGCGCAAGAAGTGGGGTGCAGTGCGGCGCGTGGCGCTCATCCACCGAGTGGGCAACGTTCCCGTCGGTGAATCATCGGTGTTGGTCGTGGTATCGGCTCCGCATCGGCCAGAAGCATTCGAAGCCGCTCGATTCGGTATCGATGCGTTGAAGGCGACTGCACCAATCTGGAAACGCGAGACGTGGAAGGGAGGCGACGACTGGGCGAAGACTGCGCAACACGTCACCGATCTTTCGACATTCGTTGCCGAGCGAGCAACACGATGATCGCGTACTCACCACTCACTTTTCTGTTTGCGGGAATTTCCGTTGCGTCTGCACTCGCACTCGCATATTTGATGTTGCAGGAGTCGCGCCGTGAATCGAGAGACAACGGAATGGCTGCATTCCAGCGCCACCTGAATGCCTTGTCGGACGACTCCCGAGCCCATCTGCGCCAGCGATTGCAGGAGTCCAAGAACCGAATCCGCGAGAACAGGTAACCCATGGCCCGCGACTTGGCAATCGACCTCGGTACGGCCAACACCCTCGTCTACATGGAGGGAAGAGGAATCGTCATCGACGAACCTTCGGTGATCGCGGTCAATCGCACCACCGGCGAGGTTCTGGCAACGGGTCGAGAAGCGTGGGACATGATCGGTCGAACGCCAGGCAACATCGTTGCGGTTCGTCCGTTGCGCGGCGGTGCGATCACCGACTTCGAAATCACGGAGAAGATGATTCGCCTGTTGCTCCAACGTGCCGGTGTTTCGCGGTTCTCTCGCCCGAAGGTGTTGATTTGTGTGCCATCGGCGATCACGGAAGTGGAGCGTCGTGCAGTGACCGATGCAACACGCAAGGCTGGCGCAGCTGATGCACAGTTGTTGGAGCAGCCGATGGCTGCTGCAATTGGCGCGGACCTTCCGATCAACGAACCGGTTGGCAATATGGTCATCGACATCGGTGGTGGCACCACTGAGACCGCCGTGATCAGCCTCGGTGGCATCGTCGCACTCGAAGCCGTGCGCGTCGGAAGTTTCGACATCGATGCGGCGGTCCAGGCACACGTTCGCAAGGCGCACGGCCTGGCTATCGGTGAGCGCACCGCGGAACAGATCAAGATTTCCATCGGTAGCGCAATGCCTACTCCCGAAGACTGTGATGCCGAAGTGAAAGGTCGCGACCTCGTCACGGGACTGCCGAAGACGGTGGTGCTGACGGCAGCTGAGGTGCGTGAAGCTATCGACGAGGTGGTGACGCAGATGGTCAAGTCGGTGATGCGCTGCCTCGCCGTTGCGCCACCCGAGTTGTCGCAAGATTTCCTCACCCGAGGCATGTATCTCGTTGGTGGTGGCTCGATGCTGCGGGGTCTGGCCCAGCGGCTCGAACGTGACACGCAGGTGCCCGTCGTGATGTCCGAACAACCTTTGGAGGCCGTCGTTCTCGGCGCAGGTCACTGCATCGAGAACTACCAAGCCTTGAAGGGCATGTTCATGGACTCGCGCCGCTGAGCGCGGCGATTGCTTGAGCCGCAATTGGCGGCTATTTCATCAGGCGAGTCAGTCCCTCTTGTACGACCGTGACGGCAAGTCGTCCGTCGCGAGTGAAGATGTGGCCTTCAGCGAGCCCGCGTGAACCAGAGGTGCTAATCGACTTCTGCTGATAGAGCAGCCACTCATCAGCGCGGAATCCGCGGTGGAACCACATCGCGTGATCCAGCGAAGCCATCTGCACGGTCCCATCCATCCACCCACGACCGTGTGGCAACAATGCGGTGTCGAGCAACGAGGAATCACTCGCGTACGTGACGATGCAGGCATGCAACACCTCGTCATTGGGAAGCGTGCCATCGGCACGGAACCACACGCGCTGACCGGGTAACGGATTCTTCGCTCGCGTCATCGGGTTTCCATCGACATAGCGCTGGTCGATCGGGCGCGGGCGGTCGTACCACTCGCCAAGCTTGTCTTTGTATGGAGCCATGCGGGTGGGGAAGTCGGGGAGTGATTCCGGTTCTGGTGTATCCGAAACCATGTCAATCTGATATTCGAGACCGTCTTCTCGTTTCTGAAACGAGGCATGCAGGTTGAAGATGGGCTTGCCATTTTGGATTGCCACGACTCGTCGGGTGGAGAAACTCTTGCCGTCGCGAATGCGATCGACCTCGTAGACGACTGGAACGCCGGGCGCACCAGGACGAAGAAAGTAAGCGTGCAGTGAGTGCACGTGGCGATCGGGCTCGTCGATCGTCCGAGATGCAGCAACGAGTGCCTGCCCTGCCACTTGTCCGCCGTAGATCCGCTGCCTGTTTTCCATGGGGGATTGACCGCGGAAGATGTTGACTTCGATCAATTCGAGATCGAGGAGTGTGATGAGGTCATCGAGGGGGCTTGGCACGCCTCCAATGTTGCCAGCATGAGCGACGAAAACTACGGCTGTAGCGTCGAACTAGATGACCGTGTCGATGCCGGGCGAGTTGAAGCAGATTGCGCTGTCGACGAAGGGATTCATGCCCGAGGTCGAGGGTGATGCGCTGTTCTTGGCGGCGATCGAAGCGTCGCGACTATTGCCCTCGGCCGATTTCGTGGAGATCGGGTCATATTGTGGGAGAAGCACGGTGTGGCTCGGTGTTGCCGCACGACTGAGTGGCGTCAAGGTGCATGCAGTCGATCACCACGGTGGCTCCGAGGAAAATCAGCCGGGTTGGGAGTGGCATGACGAATCTCTCGTCAACCCCGTCACGGGTCGACTCGACACGTTGCCGCATTTTCTTGCCACCCTCGAGCGGGCGGGATTGAACGATGTAGTTCTTCCCGTGGTCGCAGAGTCGAGCACGGCTGCTGCTTCATGGTCACAACCGATCGCATTGTTGTTCATCGATGGCGGTCACGGTCGCGAGGTGGCGAGAACCGATTGGGAATCGTGGTCACCTCTTCTGGGAGTGGGCACCACGTTGGCGATTCACGACGTGTTCGAGGATGAACGAGACGGTGGCCAAGCGCCATTCGAGGAGATCTATCTGCCGGCGATCTCGGCTGGCTTCATCGAAGTGTCGCGGACCGGCTCGTTGCGCATTCTGCGCAAACCGTCAGCCTGACCGTCAGAGAATCGTCACGGCGTCGGAAAATTCGACGCGGGGATTGCGTGGTTTGTAGGGGTTGCCTCCGGGCTGACCGATGTTGACCACGCAGAACGACTTGAGGTTGGTGGAGGCGAGCAAATCTTTGTCCACTCCCGCCGAGTTGAAGCCGGTCATCGGACCAACGACGTAGCCGAGTGAGCGTGCGGCGAGGATGAAGTAACCGGCCTGCAGCCAAGCCTGACCGAGCGCAAAGGTGTGGCGGGGCGTCTCGTCGGTAAACAAGTCTCGAGCAGCAGCGAAGTGCGGCAACACGGTGGGAAACCATTCGTGAAACTCACCGTCGAAGCACAAGATCGCCACGGTGGGTGCACTCGAAGTCTTTGCCTTGTTTCCCTCGCTGAGCTGTCCGATCAGTCTCGAGCGTGCGTCGGCGCTCTGCGCGTACACCACTCGCATCGGTTGTGAGTTCAGCGAGGTCGGAGCCATCTTCACAAGATCGTGCAAGCGACGGAGCTCTGATTCGGAGAGTGGCTCCCCGGTGAAGTCGTGTGCAGTGTGAGCCTCAGTGAAGAGGAGCGCGAGCGCGTGATCGTCGAGATGGTCCATGTTCAGTCGACGACGGTAGCTCGCAGGAAGATTTCGCTTGCAGGCGAGCCACCGGAAATTGCATCAGCGGCGAGGATCACTGCTGCCCCGGTATAGGCGCTCCTCTCGTCTGCAGGGAACACCACGCGATTGGGATAGACGATGCCGGTGATGTACTCGCCGTTGTCGGTCCGATGTGCACGTGTCCAAGCGAGTAGTTCCTTCGCAGTGTCGAAGTCGCCGATCGCGGCGTGCGACAACGAACACTCCGCGGTCTCGGCTGCCGTCACCCAATCCTCATCGTTCACACAGCGCACACCGACACCATCGATCACGAAGAGATCCCAGTCGGTTGAGAGCCTCCTTGCGCCATCGACTCCGATCAACGCACCGGAGAGAACGGGGTAGTACCAGTCCATTGCCCAACGTTCCTTCGGTTCGAAAACGCTGAGATCTCCGTTGATGTGTTCGTCGATGGCATCTGCGGCGACGCGCCACTCGGGTTGATGTTCATCGAGGATCGCCGCAATGTTGGCCCCACAGTGCAGAGCGTGTCGGATGGATGAAGAACCCGTGAGCAACGAGTAGTCCCATGGCTTGGAGTCGACTTCACGGGCCCACAGCACGGTGCCGTCTGCCTTGCGCATCGAGAGCACCCACTCGAGGGCACGTTTCACGGTTGGCCAGATGTGTTCGATGAACGCACGATCTTCGGTGCACAGCCAGTGGTGCCACACACCAGTGGCGATGTACGCGCATACGTTGGTGTCGAGCTTGTGCTCTTTTACCGAGCCATCGGCGAAGTAATAGTTGTGCCACGAGCCATCGGGGCGCTGGATGTCAGCAAGCCATTGGTACGCGCGCCTGGCGTGCTCGTGCATCCCCATGACATCGAGTGCCATCGCAGTTTCGACGTGGTTCCACGGGTCGCAGTGACCACCGGGAAACCACGAGATCATTCCACTTGGTTGTTGGAGCGAGGCGATCCACTGAGCGGTCGCCATCAACTCACCGGTCGTGAGAATTCCGTCGAGTCGTCGATCATCGATCGTCATCGATCGACCGTTTCGTGTGGCTTGTGGGCGTAAAGGACGTAACTCTTGCCGATTGCCGGAGCAATCACCTTCTCGAGGATGCGCGTGATGGCTGGACGTTTGATGATGTCCCACTCGAGCAATTTCTTGTAACGCATGACGAGCGGGTGGTCTTCGCGCGTTGGTCCTACGGCACATCGCAGCCACCAATACGGCGAATGCAAACCATGGGCACGGTGGTGAGAAATGACGGCAAGTCCAGCGGCACGAACCTTGGCGCTCAATTCGGTCGCCGAATAGATCCGAACATGACCACCTTCTACGAAGGGCGCGTGGTACTCATCGGAAAGCATCCAATTGACTTTCTCCGGAAACCATGACGGCACCGTGGCAGCAAACGTTCCGCCGGGCTTGAGCACACGACTCAGTTCGGCGAGCGCAGCGACGTCGTTCTGAATGTGCTCGAGTACCTCCGACGTGACGATGACGTCGAATGATCCGTCGCGGAACGGCAACCGAGTGGCATCACCCCGCATCACGCCGACGAGTCGATCGGCCGTGATTTCTCCCGCCTCGAACATGGCGGCAAACGTGGCACGAGTCGTCGTGGTCTCGGCCTCCGCATAGTCGAGGGCGATCACCCGCGCGCCGCGTCGTGCTGCCTCGTATGCGTGACGACCGAATCCGGCACCTGCATCGAGAAACAGTGTCCCTTCACCGATCGGGAGTTGTTCGAAACGAACCGTCAACATCAGCGGACGCTCCTGCGACGAAGCTTCTCTTGGTTGTGCGGCATGGAAAGTACTTCCCGATACTGGTCGACCGTCAAGGAGGCGCAGTAACGCCAACTCCATCTTTCGATCACTCGTCGACGACCAGCGAGGCCCACTCGATTGCGCAGTTCTGCATCGTCGAGACCACGTCGAATGGATGCAGCGAGAGCCTCGGCATCACCGGGAACGCACGACAGCACGGTGTCGTTGTCGCGGCCGGTCACTTCGGGTAGTGCGCCGCCGGTTGTGGCGACGAGACAGATTCCGGTTGCCATTGCCTCAACTGCGGGGAGGCTGAAGCCTTCATACAAACTGGGAACGACGGCAAGTTCACTTTCGGCGTACAACTCAACGATGCGTTCATCGCTGACGCCCGAGACATGGGTGATGCAATCCTGCAGATTGAGCTTGCGGATGAGATCCGCATTTGCTCCTTCTCGCGGCTTGCCGATGATCGTGAGGTGGATGTCTCGTTCGGTGCGCAACTTGGCGATCGCCTCCAAGAGATAGGAGAGACCTTTCAGCGCTACGTCTGCCGATGCGGTCGTGATGATATGACCGGGTCTGCGAGCGATGTCCGGTAGCGGGGTGAACAGATCAGGGTCGACGCCCACCGGAACGAGGCGCATTCGATCCAGTGACACGCCCATGTCCTCGTGGATGTCGTTGATCGAGTTTTCGCTCACCACCACCACTCGTGGCATCTTGCTCGCGACCTTGCCTTGCATTTTGACGAAGGAGTACCAGCGACCGATTGCCTGCTTCTTCCACCAGTTCGGCGCATGGTCCATCTCCAACTTGCGATCTTTGGTGATTGGGTGATGAAGCGTGACGATGGTGGGGATCAGTTTCTCGATGTCGAGAATCCCGTAGCCGAGGCATTGGTTGTCGTGAACCAGATCGAAATCGTTCACCCGAGTTCGCAACGTGCGTAGCGCACGCAGCGAGAATGAGCGCGGTTCACCGAAGGTTCCCTTCAGGAACTGTGCCATTTCGACGAACGCAGGCCAGTCCTTGATCTCCCAATACGCGGGGAATCGGCCGGGGTATTGGTCATTGAAGATGTCGAGGCTCGGAAGTTTGTGGAGGGGGATTCGTGGGTCGAGAACGGGGTACGGCTGTCCTCCGAACACTTCGACGTGGTGCCCGAGATCGACCAGGGCTTTGGTGAGGTGGCGGGTGTAGACGCCTTGCCCGCCGACGTGGGGTTTACCGCGGTAGGTGAGATACGCGATGCGCAACGGGCCGTTTGGATCGAACGGCGTCGACATACCGTTTGGATCGAACGGCGTCGACATAGTTGGGTCAGCCTACCGAGCGGTAATTCCATCCCTTCTGCGCCTTCCGAGGAGGAGCAAGGACAGCAGGGTGGCCGTGGCAAGGATCAGAATCGGTTGATCGCCAACGTAGGAATAGATCGTTCGACCCTCACGTAGCGGAACGTCGCGGACGATCACGCGTCGTTCGCTCACGCCCGTGCGATCGAACACTTTGCCATCGGGGGAAACGAACGCAGAAAACCCAGTGGGAGAAACCTGTACCACCCATCGCCCAGTTTCCACGGCACGCAACCTTGACGATGCGACCTGTTGTGTCTGCAGGATCGTTCCCGTGTAACTCGACCCATTGGTGGGATTGACGAGCATGGCTGCTCCGAGTTCGACTCCCTCGTTGGCGCGTCCAGCAAAGAACACTTCCCACGAGATGGCGACGGCCAAAAGAGAGTTGCCCACGCGCAACAACCCCGGTCCTTCACCGGCACGTGCATCGCGAGGAATGCGGTCGACGGGAGCGCCAAGTGACTCGAGTGCGCCACGGAGCGGCACGAATTCACCGAATGGAACGCGGCGAACCTTGTCGTATCTATCGCCGAGAGTTCCATCGACGTTCACCACGACTTGGGCGTTCGTGAAGGCTTGCGAATCGACGTCCTCGGTGATGCCGACGAGGAAGGGAGCGTTCAGACGTGCGGCTTCTGTGGCGATCTCCTTGCGTTCGGCGCTCATTGAAAACTCGTCAACGTCGACCACGTTCTCCGGCCAAATCACCAAGTCTGGTTCGACTGACGCGTCTATCGAACGGGTGGCTTCAAGATGACGATCGACTACGTCATGCGCTCGTGTGTTGATCGCAAGAGTGCCTTGAGGACCACCGCCTTGTACGGCGGCAACACGCAATACTTCGCCGGTGTTGCTGCCTCCGCCCGCCAGAGGCGCAGCGATGACGACTGCGGCAAAGATGCCAGCAGCGAGAAACGTTCGGCGAATATTTCGCTGTCCAACGAAGTGGCTCGCGACGAATCCCACCTGGAACACGAACCACGACAACAGGATTGGCCCACCGATTGCTGCCAGGTGCACGCTCGGTGAATCGGCTTGCGAAATGGCAAGAGTCGCCAGTGGTACACCACCGAACGGCATCGAGAAACGAAGAGCCTCGGCGAGGGTATGTGCGAGTGGCGCGGCGACCATGAAGTGTCGTGCACGCGCGGAGGTCACGGTCGCAAATCCGTGGAGGGCAGCAAACAGCGGAACCGCAACCAAATATCCCGGTGCAGTGAGGTGCCACATCCAGCCCATTCCTGGCGCGAACCACGCCACCGCGAAAATGAACCCGCCGAAGAAACGGCTGAGCGCATTGTCGAACGATGTGCTTACTCGAGCGAAGATCGCCACTCCAACGAATGCAAGTGGCCAGAAGCCCCATGGTGGGAGGCTCGCTGCAACGAGCGCACCAGCTCCGATCAGGGCGGAGTGTTTCGCCACTCGGTTCATGGTCGTGCGCCACCGCGCATCATGGCTTCGAGTCGAGCGATACGAGTGCGCGCAGGTGGATGTGACATCACCATCATGCCGGCGTGTGTCTCCACTGGACTTTGCTTGTCGGTTACGTGACGCAACGCATTCAACAACTCGCGACCGAATCCCATCTCGTATGCGCGCCGATCAGCGTGATACTCGCTGCCACGTCCGACGAAGTTGCCGAGCATCTGCGCGAGAAGTAGTCCAAGTAGCAGCAGTCGAGAAGCGCCAGTGAGAACCAGCGTGATGGCGATGCCGGCAATGCGCAGGAGTGTGGAGCGCGCACCAAATCTCGTGGTGGCTCGATCACTCAAATTGCGGAGACGTATTCCCAGACGTGCAACGCCGAGGACGGGGAGACTCATCCATTGCGCAATGGTGAGGGCCACCGTATGCCCACCGAGATGGTGACTCAGTTCGTGGGCGAGTACGCCAGTGAGTTCATCGTCGGTGAGGTGATCCACTGCAAACGACGACACGACGAGAAGGTGTCCACCGCAGGCGAAGGCGTTGAGGTCATCGGCGTCGACGACCGCCAAGACGAATCTGGCAGGTTCGAAACCGTTCGCTTCGGCTACTTCTTTCCATGCCTGCTCCAGGCGCTCGAGTTCATTCGGGGTTGGTGTTCGGGCACCGAGCAGACGAACGAACACGATGCGTTGCACAGGTCGCAGGAACAACACCACGCATCCCAAGAGTGCGACCGCGGCAAAGACAAAGAAATCGACCGGAGTGGCGATGCCGAATGGAATCCACATCACGAAGATCGATACGACCCAGGGAGGAAGCAATACTGCGAGCGGTGCGAGTGCCGTGAAAGCAGAAGCATCAACGCGGCGCCGATCCATGGGTTCATTCAACCATCGCGACGGGAACGACCTCATTCCCTCAACTAGCGTCGGTCTCACATGTCGCATCTCGCTGCACTGTTCGCTTCATTGCCCAGTCCGTCCAGTGGCTCTCTATCGATTGGGCCACTTCGTTTGAATGCGTACGGCGCGATGATCGCAATTGGTGTCGTGGTCGCAGTGATGATCTTTGGACGTCGATTGGAGCGTCGCGGTGTGGGCACTCGCGACGACGCCTCAACGATCGCCCTATGGGGTGTACCTGCCGGAGTCATCGGCGGGCGGCTCTATCACGTGATCACCGATTGGAGTCGTTTCGAAGATGATCCGTTGAAGATCATCGAAATTTGGAGGGGTGGCCTCGGTATCTGGGGCGGAATCGCCCTCGGTGTCGCAGTGGGGCTCGTCGTCACCAAACGTCAAGGCATCGAGCCAGCGGCTGCACTTACCTGTGTCGCACCTGCGCTTGCCTTTGCTCAGGCGATCGGTCGCTGGGGCAATTGGTTCAACCAAGAGTTGTTCGGCAGACCGACGACGTTGCCCTGGGGTCTCGAGATCGATGATCGTCATCTTCCCGATGGATACGTCTCGGGGACGTTGTTCCATCCCACCTTCCTGTACGAGTCGATCGGATGCGCACTTCTTGGATTCGCACTCATCGCTTTCGATCGTCGAAAGCCGTTACGCAATGGCGCCCTGTTCGCCTGGTACGTCGCTGGTTACACCTTGATGAGGTTCTTCATCGAAGGACTACGTATCGACCCTGCTCGAGACTTGGGTGGTTGGCGCCTCAACCAGTGGACTTCGGTGGTGGTGTTTGCGATCGCACTCGGCTTCATCGTGAAGATGCGCGGCGCGCGACCACACGGCCAAATTCTCGACGACGCTCAGTAGCCTGAAGCGCGTGGAAAACGCGCGAATCGACGACGTAGTGGTGGCCAAGGTGGCACGACTGGCTCGTCTCGATCTGACACCGGACGAGTTGTCTCGGATGACCGAGCAGCTTTCGGGAATGCTCGAGCACTTCCGCGATATCGACAAGCTCGATCTTGCTGAAGTAGCACCGATGCCACAGCCATTGCCCCTGAAGAACGTGTTTCGTGAAGACGTGGTGATGCCGTCGCTCGATCGTGATGAGGTGCTCGCCAATGCCCCGGCCGCCGAAGACAAGCGCTTCCGCGTGCCCCCCACCATCGGGTTCACGGAGTAGCGATGTCGTTCCCCACCGTGGCGCAACTGGCGCGCGACATTCGTGATGGAAATGTGACTGCATCGGCCGTTCTCGAGGAACACCTCAAGCGAGTCGACGAACGTGAAGGCGAAATTCATGCGTTCAACCTCGTCACCAGGGACAACGCTCGTGCGGCGGCAGCCGAGGTTGACGGCGCGGTCAAGGCTGGCAAACCACTCGGGCCACTGGCTGGAGTGCCGATCGCGCTGAAGGACAACATGTGCACGCGCGGTGTCGCGACAACATGCTCGTCGAAGATTCTCGAAGGATGGAAGCCGCCGTACGACGCCACGGTGGTGAAGAAATTGCGCGAGGCAGGTGCGGTGATCGTGGGAAAGACGAACTTGGACGAGTTCGCCATGGGTTCGAGCACCGAGAACTCCGCTTTTGGGCCGACGCGCAATCCGCTCGACACGTCTCGCGTACCCGGAGGATCGAGCGGCGGCAGTGCTGCTGCAGTCGCAGCCGGTTTTGCTGCAGCCAGCCTCGGTAGCGACACTGGTGGCAGCATCCGCCAACCAGCCGCATTGTGTGGATTGGTCGGTGTGAAGCCGACATATGGAGTGGTCAGTCGGTACGGATTGGTCGCCTTCGCCAGCAGCTTGGACCAGATCGGTCCATTCACGCACACGGTGGAAGATGCCGCGCTCGTCATGGAGGCGATCGCCGGGCACGACCCAATGGATTCGACCTCGTTGCCGCAACCTGCACCGAGTTTGACGAGTGTCCTCGACCAAGGCGTGCAGGGCATGCGTATCGGTCGCGTGGTGGACATGCCGGAAGGAAGTGAACCCGACGTGTTGGCACGTCTCGATGCCGCATTTGCGGCGCTCAAGGAACGTGGAGCAACGATCGTCGACGTCACGTTGCCGTCACTGCAGTTCGGTCTCACTGCGTACTACTTGGTTGCTCCTGCTGAAGCATCCAGCAACCTTGCGCGATATGACGGAGTTCGTTACGGCATGCGGGTCGATGCCCCCGATCTCAACGCCATGTATGCAGCCACTCGCTCGCAAGGATTTGGAGCCGAGGTCAAGCGCCGGATCATGCTCGGCACGTATGCGTTGTCGGCCGGCTATTACGACGCCTACTACGGCAAGGCGCTGAAGGTGCGTCGATTGATCGCCGACGACTTCGCCAAGGCGTATCAGTCGTGTGACGTGGTGTTGACGCCAACTTCGCCGTCGGTGGCATTCCCGTTCGGCGACAAGACCGCGGATCCGTTGGCGATGTACTTGTGCGACGTGTTCACCATTCCCACCAACCTCGCCGGTCACGCTGCGATGAGCGTGCCATTTGGCACCGGTGCCCACTCGTTGCCGGTAGGCGTGCAAGTGCTTGCACCCGCGCTCGGTGAAGCCACGATGTTCCGGGTTGCAGCCGAACTGGAACGTGCACGATGAGCAACGCCACGAGCGCACCGTCCAACGCCACTGCTTTGCCCGACGGCTGGGAGATGGTGGTCGGTCTCGAGGTACACGTGGAGCTCGACACCGCGACCAAGTTGTTTTCGGGCAGCCCCAATCACTTCGGGGATGATCCGAACACGCACATCGATCCCGTCACATTGGGACTTCCTGGCGCATTGCCCGTGCTCAATCGCAAGGCCGTGGAGCTGGCCATTCGACTTGGTCTCGCACTCAACTGCACGGTGCAGTCATGCACGTTCCATCGCAAGAACTACTTCTATCCAGACTTGCCGAAGGCGTATCAGATCAGCCAGTACGACCAGCCGTTGAACGTCGATGGATTCTTGATGCTGCCGGGTGATGTGCGGATCGGAGTCGAACGCGCACACTTGGAAGAAGACACGGGCAAATCGACCCACTTCGGTGGATCGAGTGGTCGCATCCACGGCAGTGATTACTCACTCGTCGATTTCAATCGTGCGGGTGTTCCCCTCGTGGAAATCGTGAGTCGGCCGGACATTCGCACCAGCGATCAAGCTCGTCAGTACGTGAACGAGTTGCGCAGCATCCTCGTGGCCATCGGTGCGAGCGATGCCAAGATGGAAGAGGGCTCGATGCGCGTCGATGTGAACGTGTCGGTGCGCCGACCGGGCGAGCCACTCGGTACGCGCTGTGAAATCAAGAACGTGAACTCGGTTCGAGCAGTCGGTAGAGCAATCGACTACGAAGCGCGACGACAGATCCAGGAGATCGAGTCGGGTGGCACGATTCGCCAGGAAACCCGCCATTGGGACGATGCAGAAGGTCGCACGCATACTCTTCGCGCCAAGGAAGATGCCGACGACTATCGCTACTTCCTCGAACCAGACCTCGTGTTGCTCGATCCGGAACGCGAATGGGTGGAATCGATCCGCGCCGCGTTGCCCGCGCTGCCCGCTGCACGTCGTGCCGCGCTTGCCGCTCTCGTCGGAATCGACAAAGAAAGCGAGGCCGCCTACGTGGTGGTCGAACGTGGACAGGACGAATACGTCGCTGAAGTCATTCGCCTAGGGGGAGAAGCGAGTCGGGCAGTGGTCTACGTTCAGCAAGCGTTCGCCGAAGAGGGATCGAAGCCGCGCGTGCCTGCCACGGACATCGCCGCGCTGACGATGCTCGAGCGCGATGGCAAAGTGACTGCAACGCAGGCCAAGACGATCCTCGCCGAGATCGTGCTTAATGGTGGCGGCGACGCGGCCACCATTGCCAAGAGCAAAGGCTTCGAAGCACTCGACACCAGCGCCGTCGAAGCGATGGTCGATGCAGCGATTGCCGCACAGGCGGATGCGTGGTCCAAGTACTGCAGTGGTGAGGAAAAGGCCATGGGAGCCCTGGTGGGAGCAGTGATGAAGGCCAGTCAGGGCAAGGCGGACGGCAAGGTCGTCACGGCCATCCTCCAGTCGCGTCGGGGTTGAGCATTCCCCGGGGTTGACATCTTCGTTAGGTATGCCTAACCTTCGACCATGATCTCCAGTTTCCTCATCACCCTCCGTGAAGGACTTGAAGCCGCACTGATCGTGGCGATTTTGCTCACCTACTTGGGCAAGACCGGGCGACGAGAAGAGGGCCGTTTCGTGTGGTGGGGAACACTCTCGGCAACGGGCGTATGTCTCATCGTCGGCACGTTGCTCTACGTCTTGGTCGACGGTTTGAACGGCAAGGTGGAATACGCCGTTGAAGGTTCGATCGCGCTGGCGGCAACCGTCGTGCTCACCCACATGATCTTTTGGATGCGTCGCAATTCGCAGAGTCTGTCGGCTGAGTTGCGTCACAAAGTGGACACCGCGGCCAAGGCTTCACTGTTCGCGATCGCATTCGTTGCGGTGATGCGCGAAGGGTTGGAGACGGTGCTTTTCTTGTTGAGCGCCGAAACCTCAAGCTCTTCCGGCTCGAGTGTCGTGGTGGGCGGACTGATCGGATTGGTCGCCGCCATGGTGATCGGTGTCCTCGTGTTCGCCGGTGGCCGCAAGGTGAACCTCAAGGCGTTCTTCAACGTCACTGCAGTCTTGCTCCTGTTGTTTGCCGCTGGCTTGGCCGGCAAGGCCGTCCATGAGTTCATCGAACTCGCAGGTGCCGAGGACGTGTGGTTCGCGCAGCCGGTGTGGACGATCGAAGGTGGCATGTGGGCGTCAGGCACCTTCTACGACTTCATGCGCGGCCTCTTTGGGTGGAGCAAGAGCCCCGAGCTGTTGGCACTCGTTGCTTACTTCGGATACTTGTTGCCAGTGATGTACATCTACTTCCGTAAGGGTGATCGCGCGGCAAAGACGTTGAACTCGACGGCAGTCGGCGCCACCGCCTGATATCCGCGGTCGAGACTCGACCGTTCACAACTAGCCTTGGCGCCATGGCTGCGCCCAAGGAAACTCGAGTCGACGTCAAGCCACGGAGCCGTGATGTCACGGACGGTAATCAGAAAGCTGCCGCCCGAGCCATGTTGCGCGCAGTCGGCCTCACTGACGATGACTGGGACAAGCCACAGATCGGTATTGCCTCTGCCTGGAACGAGGTGACTCCCTGCAACATGTCGTTGCGACGACTTGCCGACAGTGCGAAGAAGGGTGTGCGCTCCTCGGGTGGCGTGGCGCTCGAGTTCGGAACCATCACGGTGAGCGACGGCATCAGCATGGGTCACGAAGGCATGCGCGCATCCCTGGTGAGTAGAGAGGTGATCACCGACAGCGTGGAAACGGTGGTGCATGCCGAGCGTTTCGACGGATTCGTCGGACTTGCTGGCTGCGACAAGAGCATTCCTGCGATGTTGATGGCTGCGGCGCGACTGAACTTGCCCAGTGTGTTCGTCTACAACGGCTCGACGTTGCCCGGAGTGCACGACGGCAAGAACATCGACATCACGACGGTGTTCGAAGCGATCGGTGCTTGTGCGGCCGGCACCATGACACAGGAGGAACTTGGCGAAATCGAGCGAGCAGCGTGTCCCGGCGAAGGCGCATGTGGCGGCATGTTCACGGCAAACACGATGAGTTCGATCGCCGAGGCCCTTGGCATGAGTCTCCTCGGTACGGCCTCGCCACCCGCCGTCGACAAGCGACGTGATTCCGACGCCGAGCGAGCGGGTGAAGCGGTGGTGAACCTCGCGCGCCTCGGTATCTATCCGCGCGACATCATGACGAAGAAGGCGTTCGAAAATGCGATCGCGATCTTGAGTGCGCTCGGCGGCAGTACGAATGCGGTGTTGCACTTGTTGGCCATTGCGAATGAGGCTGGTGTCGACCTCACCCTTGACGATTTCAACCGCATCGCGGCGAAGGTGCCACACATCGCGGACACGAAGCCGGGCGGCAAGTACCACATGACCGACATCGATCGTGTGGGTGGCGTGCCGGTGGTGTTGAAGCACCTGCTCGATGCGGGGTTGGTGCACGGCGATGTGCTCACCTGCTCGGGCAAGACGATGGCCGAGAGCCTCGCGGAATACAACCCGCCTGCGCCCGATGGTGATGTGGTGCACCCACTCAGTTCGCCGATTCATGCCGAAGGTGGCATCAACGTCCTCACCGGCTCGCTCGCTCCCAATGGCGCAGTGGTGAAAGTGGCGGGATTGACGAAGGATCAGCGCACATTCGAAGGCAACGCTCGGGTATTCGATGGTGAAGACGGCGCCATGGACGAGGTGCTCAAGGGCAACATCAAGCCGGGTGACGTGATCGTGATCCGCTACGAAGGTCCGAAGGGCGGCCCAGGAATGCGGGAGATGCTCGCGATCACCGCGGCGCTCAAAGGTGCTGGACGTGGAGCCGATGTCGCGTTGATCACCGATGGTCGTTTCAGTGGTGGAACCTGGGGTTTCTGCATCGGCCACGTTGCTCCAGAGGCCGTGGATGGAGGACCGATCGCATTCGTGCGCGATGGCGATCGCATTCGTATCGACGTGCCCACCAAGCGGCTCGACCTGCTGGTGGATGACGCCGAGTTGGCCAAGCGCAAAGTGGGTTGGAAGCCGATGGCTCCGCGCTATACGACTGGCGTGCTGGCGAAGTTTGCCAAGCTCGTGCAGGGCGCCGACAAGGGCGCAATCACCAACTTCTAGTAACTAGAAGACTCGCGCCGCAACGAGGCGTGCACCAACGATCAGCACGAAAAGTGTGATCGTGGTGACGATGATGAAGGAAGTTGCTGTTCCTTCGCCGAACGCGAGATTTCGCAGCAGCATACCCACGCTCACGGTGATCGCCCATGTCACCAGCGCGGGAACGAACGAGCCGCTCGGCTTTGTCACGGCAACCACGATCCAAGACAGTGCCACCGCAATCAGAAACGGTGCGGCCGTTTGAAGCAACCCTGCGATCGAGTTCGCTTCCTCATGGCTTCGACGGCCGATGGCCACGAAGATGAGTACGGCGAGGACGTCGATCAGTTTCGCGGTCACGCTTCGTCGTAATACTCGCGACCGAGGTGGGTGATCTGCTCTTCACCCATCATCCAGCGCAGTGTGTTCTTCAACTTGGCCAACTGCACGAACAGGTCGTGTTCTGGCGTGAGGCCGGGAGCAACCTGTGGGCTCTTGTAATAGAACGACAGCCATTCCTGAATGCCGCCGAGGCCGGCGCGCTGAGCGAGGTCCATGAACAGCAC
>CAZZJH010000004.1:0-40853 GCA_964654335.1 uncultured Acidimicrobium sp. | reverse complement strand
TATCAAGCGAAGATGCAGGAAGCGCGGGACTTGATCGCCCGCGCGATTTCCCTCGTCGAATAGTTACTGACCGCGCTTGAGTTGTTCCGCGAGCATCGCCAAGTCCTGGCGGAAAGCGATCTCATAACGGGCTTGCTCGTTGGCAATTCTGGTTTGGCTCACCTTCAACTGATCGAGAGCGGCAATCACGGCAGGGTCGTTCTGGCGTTCTGAAAGTTGCTGAATCTCGTTGCCGAGTTCATGCAATTGGTTGGTGAGCTCCGTCGACATGCCCACGACACGTGTATCGAGCGCACTGATTCGTTGATCGAGCGCATTCGCCGATGCAGTGACGAGTGAGAGTTCGTTCGTCCGTTTCGTCAGTTCCGAACGCAGCGATTGCAACTCCGCACGGATCGCTTCCACCTCGGATGCGGTGGCTTTGGGAGTGCGAGAAAAGAGCGCCATGATCGACAAATCGGGTTGGAGAACCAGTCCCGCGTGGCTACCGTAGTTGCTCAACGACGCGGGGTGGAGCAGTCCGGTAGCTCGTCGGGCTCATAACCCGAAGGTCAGAGGTTCAAATCCTCTCCCCGCCACCAATTGAGAAGTCCCGGTTCCCACAAGGGGCCGGGACTTCTGCTTTCAGCGCTGCAAATCCCGGAGGTTCATTGCCTCATCGCCACGTCGACCGTCGCCGATCTCGTATTGCAAGGTCTGGCCGATCTCCGGCTCTTTGCCACCGTCCAACTTCACGTTAGTCATGTGGAAGAACAAGTTTTCGCCATTCTCGCGGGTGATGAATCCGTAGCCGCGGGCGGAGTTGAAGAATTCCACTACACCATTGAAGGTTCCGCCTTGCGCGCGTCGTTCGGGAGCCACCAACGTTGCGGTCGAGGCCGCTTCCATCTGTGCTTCGATTCCCACTTCGCGCTGCAATGAGCGCACTGCTCGTTGAGCTGATTGATCGACGAGTGAGACCACCACGCCAGACGCACCGGCGCGGGCCGTACGCCCTGAGCGGTGTACGTACGTTGCTGCGTCCTCCGGTGGATCGAAGTGAACAACTACTGCAACGTCATCGACGTGTACGCCGCGTGATGCCACATCGGTGGCGACGAGAGCCGAGACCGAGCCCTTGGCGAAATCGCGGAGTGCACGATCGCGTTGTGCCTGACTGCGGCCACCATGGATGGCAGCTGCGGTGAGGCCTGAGCGAACGAGTTGCTGTGCCAAACGATCGGCACCGTGACGAGTGCGGCAGAACACCATGGTCGAACCCATCTTCTCCACGATGCTGACCGTGTGCTTGGAGCGCTCTGCGCGATCGACCTTCCAGAACACGTGACGTGCGTTGGTGATGTCGGGCTTGGCCTCGCCGATCTCGTGAATCACTGGTGATTGCTGCACCTTCTTCGACAACTTGCCAACGGCACCGTCAAAAGTGGCGGAGAACAACTGCACCTGGCGCACCTTGCTGGTCTGATCCACGAGGCGATGCACGGAGGGAAGGAATCCCATGTCGGCCATGCGGTCTGCTTCGTCGATGACCACTTGATTCACATCTGAAAGGTTCACTGAGCCCATCTTGATGAGGTCTTCGAGGCGGCCGGGGCACGCGACAACGAGATCGACACCCTTGTCGAATGCCTTGATCTGCGGTCCGTATCCAACGCCGCCGTAGATGGCGACGATCGAGCGACCCTTCTCACGCGCAAAAGGCTTCAGCGCTTCTGCGATTTGGTGGGCAAGTTCGCGGGTTGGCGAGAGGATGAGCCCGGTTGGCTTGCGACGCGAGCCCTTACCGAGATTGGTCAGCAGTGGCAGACCGAATGCGAGGGTCTTACCCGAGCCTGTTGGGGCGCGGCCACACACGTCGAGTCCAGCGAGCGAGTCGGGGATGACGGCTGCCTGAATTGCCGTCGGGGTCGTAATGCCTTGCTGGGCGAGGCGCTGAATGACGTCGTCGGGCAAGCCAAGGTCAGAGAAAAGGGGGGTAGTCATGTTGATTCTTCCTGTCAATCGATCTGCACAAGCAACCGAGACAACGGAAGTCTGTACAACGTGACCCGAATGGCCACGTCAAACAGCCTACCGCTGAATTACTGCGTTTAGGCATCTCTTGAAAAGAGATCTCAGTCGAAGGTGAGCGCTGATTCGTCCACCAACAAGCTCCGTGATTCGACCATGACGCAATCTGCGGGCACGATGTCGCCCGCGTTGAGCACCACTTCGTCGCCCATACGTACTTGTGTGAGAGGGATACTCGTCACCTTGCCTTCGCGAAGAACTTCGACATGTACTTCGATTCGTTTGAGGAGTGCATCGACGGCCTTGTTGGCTCCATGTTCCTGCCAAAAGCCAAGTAGTCCACTGCTCAAGACGATTGCCAGGATGATCGACGCATCAGCAACTTGACCGAGAACCATCGATAAAACCGTTGCACCGATCAGAATCAAGATGATCGGACTCGTGAACTGCGCAAAAAACAAGTGCAATGCTCGGTGCCGATGTGTCGAGATCAGATGTCTCTTCCCCGATGACTGCACCACGCGCTCATCGTGTCGTCGTGAAGCGGTCGCACACAGGTACCGAAGTGCGGTTGCTAGGGTGCTCAAATGCCGGAAAACAAGCCATCAATCACCATCCCCAATGAAGCTCCACCGAGCCAACTCACCATCTCCGACGATGTAGTGGGTTCGGGAGACGAGGCGACCAAGGGCCGCAATGTGTCCGTCCACTATGTGGGAGTCGCTTGGAGCACGGGCCGTCAATTTGACGCATCATGGGATCGCAGTGAGCCGTTTGATTTCCGTCTTGGCGCGGGACAAGTGATTCAAGGCTGGGACGAAGGTGTCGCTGGTATGAAAGTTGGTGGACGTCGCACACTCACGATTCCTCCCGACATGGGTTATGGCAGTCATGGTGCAGGTGGTGTGATCAAAGGCGGAGAAACACTTGTCTTTGTCGTCGACTTGTTGAATGTTTTTTAGATACCTTTCGAATCTCTTGTCCCTGCACGGAAAGCCGAAATTCAAGGTTCGTTGGTAGCCTGAAGCAACTCCGAAACGTTGTGCGAATCCAATTGCACAACGCAGGGAAGTGACAGGGACGACAGACAATGAACATCTTGGTGATAGGGGCGGGGGGTGTTGGAGCCTCCATGGCGTCCATCGCCGAGACCCGCTCGTTCTTCAATTCCTTCATCCTCGCCGACATTTCAGCGTCGCGAGCCGAGGACGCTCTCAAACAGCTCGATGATCGCTCACGATTCGTCGCAAAGCAGGTTGATGCCCGCAACAAAGAGTCGATCAAGTCATTGATCGCCGACGTGAAAGCTGACGTGGTGGTCAACGCATGTGACCCGCGGCTCAACGAGCCAATCTTCGAGGCGTGTTATGACAGTCACGTCAGCTACATCGACATGGCGATGAACCTGAGTGAGCCGCACCCCACCAATCCGTATGAAGAGGTGGGTGTTCCGCTCGGTAAGGCACAACTTGACGCCGATCAGGCGTGGCGCGATCGGGGCATTCTCGCTCTCGTTGGCATGGGCGTCGAGCCGGGGCTCTCCGATGTATTCGCTCGTTATGCAGCCGACAACCTTTTCGACACGATCGACGAGATCGGCGTACGGGACGGCTCGAACCTGTCGATCGACGGGCTCGATTTCGCACCAACGTTCTCCATCTGGACGACCATCGAGGAAACGTTGAATCCGCCGATCGTGTGGGATGCGGAGCATGGTTTGTACACCACCGATTGCTTCAGCGAGCCGGAAGTCTTCCACTTCCCGGCAGGTATTGGGCCTAGCGAGTGCGTGAACGTAGAGCACGAAGAAGTCCTCCTCATCCCGCGTGAGATCGACTGCAAGCGTGTGACGTTCAAGTACAGCCTCGGTGCAGAGTTCATCGATTGGCTGAAGACGTTCGCTTACCTCGGCTTGGACTCCAAGGAGCGCATCAAGGTGGGCGACGTGAGCGTCGCTCCGCGCGATGTGCTTGCAGCCGTGTTGCCGAACCCTGCCAAGCTCGGCCACGTCATGCACGGCAAGACTTGCGCCGGAACCTGGGTGAAGGGCACCTACGACGGTCAGCCTCGCGAGTTGTACCTGTATCACGTTGCAGACAATGAGACGACGATGCGCGAGTGGGGTTCGCAAGCGGTGTTGTGGCAGACGGCGATCTGCCCGGTGGTCGCGCTCGAGTTGTTGAGCACAGGAAGTTGGAAGGGAACGGGTGTGCGTGGTGCAGAAGCATTCGATGCTGCTCCATTCCTCAACTTGCTCGGTGCTTACGGTGCACACCACGGAATGGTGGAAATGGGTCCCGGCCTTTGGCCGAGCCCGAAATCCACTGGTCAGCCTGGCTGGGATCGTCCGGTCAAGCGCGCCATTCGCGTCGCGTGAATCGTCGAATTCTCGCATTCGCACTTCTTGTCGTTGTCACGGCGTTCATGTGGTCGGACTCGGTCATCGATTGGTGGCAAGCCACGCTCGACTTCTTCCTTCGTGTGAACGAGGGCGTCACCGAATCAGTTCTTGAGACCCGTCCAGGAAACGATGTCGATCTGCATGTGCTCGTCTGGGCGGCTACCAGTCTGGTTTTCGCGTGGGCCTTCCGAAGCAAGTGGATTCACGCACTCTTCTCGTTGTTGATGTGGAGTGCCGTGGTGGAAACGCTGCAACCGATTTTCACGGAGATTCGTTCTCGACAACTTGCCGACTACGTGGGAAATGCGATTGGAGTAACTTCAGCTGCTTTGGTTATTGGTGTGATCACTCGAGTGAGGGGTGCGAATCAGCCGAGCTCGCCGGTGAGGTAATGCCGACGGCATAGCAACTCGTAACGAACCTCATCACCAAAGAGTGGTTCGCTTTTCGACTTGTCGGTGTCGCCCACCACGACGGTTTCACCTTCGTGGACGATCCGTCCATTGACGAGTCGCGCATTGTTGTTGGCACGTCGCCCACACCAACACCGTGCCTCCACTTGCATCTCGGTTCGTTGATCGGCGATTTCCAAAAGTCGTTTGGTGCCGTCGAAAAGAATTCCGCGGAAATCGGTGATCAGGCCGAATGCGTACACGTCGATGTCGAGTTCGTCCACCACGCGCGCAAGTTGATTGCACTGGTCAATCGTGTAGAACTGCGCTTCGTCACAAACTATGAATGAGATCGGCATGCGATCCTCTGCGAGTTTGAAGAGGTCGAGTTCTGGAGTCATCTCAATGGCTGGTGCAGAGACGCCGAGTCGGCTGGTCACTTTCGTTCCTTCTCGATCGAGTTTGGTCACCAACAAGCCACGTACTCCTCGTGATGTCATGTTGTGGTGGATCTGCAGCGCCAAAGTGCTCTTTCCCGAGCCCATCGTTCCGAAGCTGAATCGCAGTGTGGCCATTGCGCAGACGAAACTACTCCCTTCGATGCCGATCGCGCCCCTGCCGCAACCTGCGGGAATGTCGCGCGCCAAAGCGCAGGTTGCAGCAATGATCGATCACACGCTGCTCTCGCCAACGATGAGATTGTTCTCACCTGTTCTGCAGCAGTACGAGGCGGGGGCACTACGTAAAGTCGAGCCCCGGATTTCACAAGTCGGTTGGTGGGTCACTTGAGTCTGTAAAACTCATGCGCCAGGCGGTGGGCAGAGGAATCGGGGCGAAAAGCGAGCGGTGGCATTTAAACCTGGAATGCTGCGGTGTCGATGGTTGAAGCAGTGGCCAATCGCAATGACACCTCGTCAACTCGAGCCATCCTTGCCTGACGAGTGGAATAGGAACACCGCCAATAAAATTCGAAGGATGTTGCGTCGAGCCTTTCTTGTGGCTTGTGCGCTATTCGTTCTTGGTCCTACGACTTCAACCCTCGGCTACGCCGGCCCGTCGGACAGTCAATCTTCCACGTCAGATGTGCTTGCACTGCCGATCAAGTCGGGTGAAGGTCGTCGCGTGGTGTATTCGATTGCTCGTCAACGAGTGTGGGTGGTGGACGACAACGAGCAGGTCATTCGGACTTTTCTTGTTTCCGGAAAGCGTGATCGCCCAGCAAGGGGTTCTTATCGCGTGTTCAGCCAGTCACCCGAGTCGTTCAGCCCTCTCGAGTCGGGTGTGACATTTCGCTACATGACTCGTTTTGCTAAAGGCCTGAACGGGATAAACATCGGTTTTCACGAGATTCCGAAGAAGAACGGCAAGCCGATGCAGACCGAAGCACAACTTGGAACTCCGCAGGGGAGTGGATGTCTCCGTTCATCCACTGAGGATGCGATGTTCATCTACCGCTGGGCCCGACCAGGCACCCAAGTGGTGGTGGTGTCCTAGAGCCTGCTCGCTTAGAACATCGCCATTTCGGTCTTCAACAAGTCGAGACCAAGGTTGCCCAGGTTGAGGCCGTGTGCGTGCCATGCACGCAAATCAAATTTCGCGCCATGCTTCTGCTTCGCCTGATCGCGCAGATTCAGCCACACTCTCTCGCCAATCTTGTAGGAGATCGCTTGAGCTGGCCATCCGAGGTAGCGGTCGATCTCGGAGCGGTTGAATTCGGCGTCGCTCGATGAGCGGGCACTCAGGAATTCGAGCATCAACTCGGGCGTCCACTGCTCGCCGGGGTGCCAATCCGAATCTGCGGGAATCGGCAATCCACAGTGCACACCGGTGTCGATCACGACGCGCGCCGCTCGGAACGCCTGCGCATAGAGGTAGCCGAGTCGGTATTCGTTGTTCTTGAAGAAGCCAAACTCGTCCATCAGCCGTTCGGCATAGAGCGCCCAACCTTCACCATGTCCGGAAACGAAAGTGTTGCGTTGGAATCGAGACAACTTCGATGAGTTGATCGTCGCCGTCGCTACCTGCAGATGGTGTCCGGGAACTCCTTCGTGATACGCCGTCGTGGGTTCACTCCACTTCGGGAACACGGTGCGTCCATTTGCTGGATACCACGTGCGTCCGGGACGGCTCAGGTCTTCACTTGGGCCCGTGTAGTACATCGCTGCTGCGCCACCGGGCGGAGAGATCATTGCTTCGCAGGTGTGAATCTCGCGCGGAATTTCGAAGTGCTTGTTCGTGATAAGGAAGTCGCGGGCTTCGTCCATGATTTCTTGCAACCAATGGCGCAAGTTCTCTTCGCCCTGAATGGCGCGAGCGGGATCGGTGTCGAGAAGGCGACGCACTTCTGCTGCTGTGGCGCCTGGTTTGATCTCATTCGATACGCGAGCAATCTCGGCATCGAGTCGTTTCGTTTCTTGCCATCCCCATTCGTAGGCGTCTCTTGCATCGATCGACATGCCGAGGTAACGACGGCGAGCAAGCGCGTGGCGTTCGGGGCCGACACCATCTCGAGCATCGGCCTTCGGCGCGTACTCCTTACGCAAGTAATCCGCGGTTTGGGCGAGAGCTACCGATGCGCGCTTTGCTTCGTCGCGAAGTTTTTCGAGCGGCGCGCCAGAAACGGAAGCCGCTTGCTCGACGAATGTCGTGAAGAAACCCGGTGCGCCGGGAGTACCCGCCCATGATTCGAGCTGCGCGGCAACCGCGAGTGCTTGGCGCACTGGTGCCACCACATTCTTCGAAATTCCAAGGCCCCATGACTCACGCATTCCTGCAAATGCCTGAGGCACTGCCGACATTCGCTCAGCGATGGTGAACCACTGCTCGGCGGTATTTGTGGGCATGAGATCGAAGATCGATCTCGCCGCGTCCACATCACCGGCGATCACTCTGATTGAACGCAGATGTTCACCTGCGGCGTATTCCTGGACGCCAAGCTCAAGTGATTCGCGCAACACGCCGGCGGCAAGTCGATCGTTGTCCGCTGATATATCGAGACCATTCAACTCGGCGAGGGTGCCACGATCGAGCTGCGCACGCGCTTCGTGTCCGGCAGGGCTGAAGTCGGTCATCTCGTGATCGTGACCTGCAATACCGAGGTAGGTGGCAGTGCCAGGGTCGAGCGCAGCCTGCTTCTCGATGTACCGATCAGACAGTTTGTAGACGGCAGATGTCATGCCGTCACCCTATTGGGAACTACGAGGTGCGGTCTTCGAGGTGCCGAGTCACCTTGCCCACGATCATTGACTTCGTGCCTTCATCGACATGGAGGTAGATGCGCAGCAAGGTTCGTCCTCTTCCGTGGCGAACATGTGGGCCGAGCACGATCGTCCTGCCGTTGTGAGAGATGGTGTAGTCGGCGCCAAACTTCTGCTCGGCATCGTCGCTGATTCCCGCTACGTAGTCGAGACCAAGTTCATCGCGGAGGTACGACCGCAGGCCCGCCAGCGGAAATCGGTCTGCGCGCCATTCGCCAACCGCGGTGTCGAGCGCCTTCAGGATCGAAAACACTTTGCGGGGCATCGGTCCCTGCAGTTTGTCGGCGGTTTCCAGCGCAGTATGAGCGAATGTCAAGTTGCGACATTCGTTCCGTGCGCGTATCACCGCCTCCAATACGTTTCGCATTGAACGTTCGGGTGCCACGCGCGCGAGTTCAGTGTCGAGATCGTGTAATTCGATCGCCAAATCGGCAAGTGTGCTGCGCAATAGCGACACTTCTTGGTCTCGTGCCTCGACCGTTTCGGCGAATTCGTCACGTTCAAGCTCGGCTTCTTCCAACTCTTGGTCGAGTAGGTCGATGTGCTGGCGCTGTTCATCGATTTGTTGACGTAACTGGTCCAACTCTTCGGTATTGGGAGACGTTGGTGTCACCACGATGGTGCGGGGTGTTGGTTCAACTACGCGTGGCGTTGGTCTGCCAAGAAGTTGCACCACCGGTTCGCGTTGTGTCGATGCAGCCTCCAGGATTGGACCGAGGATCTGCTCTTTCGATGGCTGAGAAGTGTGCAGCGTGAACGGCTGTACGCCTCGCGGCCACAACACGGTGACGTAGTTCGTCGAAAGAATTGGAGATGCGCAGTACTCGTTGAAGGCCTCGAGCGCCTTTTCGTCGAGTAAGTGGGCCACTACGGCGACTCCCACCAGGTCGACGGCGAGCGAACCAGTGATAGTGCTGCTGGGGTCTCGCCCTTTCACGAATTCAGCGATGATCGGTAGCCGTCTGGCTGGCGCATCGCGGAAATCGGCAGCCAATGCTTCACCGTCAAGTTCGCTCGCAACTTGTCGCACCCTGCCATCCACACGACGTTCGGCGTCGTACACCTCGAGCAGCTGAGACATCGCTGCCACCAGTCCAAGCACGGGTTTCGGGGGCAGCGAAGCCTTTCGACGTGGGACTACTGAGTTGCTCGTTGGAGCGAATCGCTCACGAAGATCGAACACGAGTTGGCCGGAGAGGGCGGCGAGTGTGATCAAGATGGAATCAACCCCACTCGGTTGAGTGTTCAACACCTCGGCCCGATATACGTCGTCGTCTCCAAGAGGACGAACGCGGACGCGAATGTTGGCTGGTAGTCGATCGGCTGGGAAGCTCTTTCCGAGCCAACCATTTATGGCTTCCACGCATCCAGTCTTCGTCTCGTTCGTCCACTTCTTTGTGGAGAGGGTGACGGCAAACGTGCATTGCATCGTGGCTCACGCTAACGAGAGAAAACCTTGTGTCCCACGACGGAGCCATAGTGTTGCCATGTGGGTTTTCGGGATCTGTTCAGTGCATGGTGTGTCGCACTGTCGTTCACCTTCACGATTCCGCAGGCATGGCGCGTGGTCAGACGGAACACGGTGGAGGGAATCTCGATCTTGAGCCAGGCGCAGGGTATTGCTAGCGCGAGCCTGTTGTTCGTCTACGGGATCGTCTCGTCTAAGCCACTTATTTCCACTGGGAACGGAATGGTGGTGATCGGGATTGGCATCGTCCTCATACAGATGGTGAGGCTCAACGTTCTCTCCGCGAAGGTTCTCGTCAGCATCGTGGTGGGTGTCTACGGATTTGCGCTGATTATGCAAGCCGTGAATTTGAACATTTTGGCCGTGTTTGCAGGTGTGATCGGTGGTGCCGGCATAGTCCCACAAGTATGGAAAGCAGCGAGGCAGTCGCATTTGCGTGGTGTTTCTGGCTCAGGCAACGCACTACTCGCACTTACGACGATGTCGTGGGGAATCTACTCATTGATGATCGATGATCCGTTACTTGCGGTGTCGAACTTCGCTCTCGTCTTACCAGCGTTGTTCATCTCGTTCCGCGCGATTCAGTCGCACCGTAAGTTCGGTAGTGAGGTAGCGTCCTTCACGTAAGGAGGGAGATGGCTCGAACACCTGTCTTCCATCACGCAAGTGGTCAGTGGCGGCCGCGATGGCGCGGACGAATACACGCGATCGCCGTGGGGTGTGCAATTCCAGCCGGTGTCATTCTTACGTCGGTCACACCGAGTGGCCTGGCGCGGGCGGCAGTGCTCGTGTACGTGATCTCGTTGCTCGCATTGTTCTCCACTTCGGCGTCTTACCACTTGTTCACCAGGTCGTATCGGGCTCAACACACCATGCAGCAGCTCGATCACGCCATGGTCTACGTATTGATTGCAGGTACTTATACACCGGTAAGTCTGTTGGCGCTTCCAAGGGCTCTCGGTATCCCATTCCTGATCGCTATCTGGACTGCGGCAGCTATTGGTATGGGGCTCAAGTTCGTTCGTAAGGCGCGTAAGACGGCGGCAGCGATGTATCTCGTTATTGGTTGGGCGGTTCTTGGCGTGTTGCCCTGGGTATACGACCGAGCAGGATTCACGAGTCTTCTCCTTTTCGCTCTTGGAGGAATCGCTTACACCGTTGGTGCAGTGCTGTTTTTCATGAAGAAGCCACGTCTTGTGCCGCATGTGTTTGGCTACCACGAAGTGTGGCATGTCTTCACTGTGGTGGCTGGTGTATTGCAGTTCGCTGCAACGGGTGTGCTCGTGGCCAACGCGGCGTAGACAACAGTCGACTAATCAGCGCCACATTGCCAATCAATGGCAAAATGAGAGTCAATGAGTTCGGCCCCTTCCAAGCGCCGCGCTGACATCGAAGGTCTCCGGGCCGTCGCGGTTGCGTTGGTCGTGCTGTATCACGCAGGCACAACTTTTGTGGCTGGGGGCTTCGTCGGCGTCGATGTGTTCTTCGTTATTTCTGGGTTTCTGATCACCAATCTCTTGGTGGAAGAAGCAGACCGATTCGATCAGGTGAGCCTCCGCAATTTCTGGGCTCGTCGGATTCGGCGGTTGCTGCCCATGTCACTTCTCGTCACGATCGTCACGGTTGCCGCTGGTGTGTTCATGCTTGAACCAGGGCGTGTTCGCGAGCTGACAACGGTGGCACTAGGTGCAATTGGCTTTTCCACGAACTTCGTTCTCTACTACACCAGCAGCGAGTACTTGCTTGGTGTCACGCCCCCGTCTCCTTTGCAGCACTACTGGTCGCTTGCAGTCGAGGAGCAGTTCTATCTCGTTTGGCCGCTCGTGATTTTTGCGGTCATTCACTATTCAAAGAAGCAGTGGCGCCAGTGGTTGGGACGCATTGTCGTGGTGGCACTACTGGCTTCGTTCGTCACGGGCGTCGTGCTCACGCCTAGTAATCCGGGCGGTGCGTACTATCTGCCTCAGGCGCGCGTTTGGGAGATCCTCGTTGGTGCGGCTCTTGCTCTCTATGGATCGCGTGTTCGCGAGATCCCCGAACATCTGCGGGCAGTTGCGGGCTGGGTTGGTGTTGCAGCGATCGTCGGTTCAGCAGTCGGGTTCAGTAGTGCGACTCCTTTCCCGGGATACGCAGCGCTACTTCCCGTGCTCGGCGCACTCCTCGTGCTCGTTGCAGGTGGCACCCAATTTGGTCCCGAGCTGGCGCTGAGGGCGCGACCACTGCAGCACATCGGAGCATGGAGCTACTCGCTCTATCTGTGGCATTGGCCGATCTTTGTGCTGGTGGAGGCGAAATTCGGCACGCCGACGTTTCTTGGTTGGACACTTCTCATTGCCTTTGCGACAGCTCTCTCCGGTCTCACATACACCGCGATTGAGCATCCCGTTCGCGTCAACGACTGGCTGTCGTTGCGTTCGATGCGCAGCGTGACCGTGGGACTTGGCTCAGTGGTGGCCGTATTCACGGCGACCACAGTGCTTTTTGGAGTTGCTCCGAGCATCGATGCGCGAGCACAACGTTTTGCTGTTCCTGAGGAACTCGCCGAACTTGATGCTGACAGTGAAAACGTAGTGTCACTGCCTGCACCTGAACCAAAAGATGTCGATGTTCTTCTTCTCGGAGACTCGACGATGGCTTCGCTTCGATGGTTCGAGGACGGGCAACGCAGCATCGAAGGGTTCGATTACACACTGGATGTCGAGAGTTGCCGAAAGATCGCACTGCAGTCGTGTGAAGGTCGCGAAAAGCGTGTTCCAGAGAGTGCCGTCACTGTCATCGAAAATTATGACAAGCCGGTTGACGTAGTCGTGGTGATGGCTGGCTATCACAGTTGGACCACCCAGTTCGGTGGAGAGGTTCGCGAACTTGCCGACATGGCTCGTTATCGAGGGGCGAAATTGGTGATGCTTAACTTGAAGGAGTCGCTCAAGTTTCCTGCACCAGGGTCACGCGGTGAGCGCTCGGTTTATTCGGACTTCAATGATCAGCTCCGTGAAATTGTCGATAGCGGCGACTATCCGCAGCTGACCGTTGCCAACTGGAACCTGTTCAGTTACTCGAGCCCCGACTGGTTCGAAAGGGATGGAATTCACTTGAAACTCGAGGGAACGCTGGCACTCGGTTGGTACATCTCCAGAGTGGTGGCCAATGTCGTCGACAATCCTTGTCCCGAGGACAACGCATACCCGTGTTCGATTCCGGTGATCGCAGATTCAAAAATCGACTGGATGGAGAAGTACGACGTGCGAGACACCAATCGGCATTGCTACGAAGACGGCAAGAGTCGGATCCTCGCCTGTACCACCAATCGTCGGATCTAGTTATTGATTGAGGTAGAACTCACGGACGATCGAGAAGACCGCGCTTGCGTTGGCGGCGGCTTCGCCTGGACGTAACGGAGAAGGTCCAAACTCCACGGTGAGAGAGACGCCGTCATCGGTATCCACCGACCGCGCCCAGATGTTCGCGGTGCCGCTGTAACTACCGCCGGAGATCGTCAGGAGCGGAAGATTCACCAGGTTGGCATAGCGCTCGCGAATCTTTCCTTCACGACCACTTCCCGGAGTGATGCGGAAGTAGTCCTGGTGGTACCAAACGGTGAATTGAGGATTGATCAATTCACCAAGTCGTGACATTGCCTTCGTCTCGGGTTCACTCGCTGCGCTCGGGCCTGAGAATTGCCAGTAGCCGAGTTTTCCCACTGGTTCCCACCTACGTGCAAAGTTGCGATTCAGATCCACCTGGTTTGCATTTTGTCTGGTTCCCGCTTTGGATCCATCGGGGTTCAGGTTGTCGACGATCCACAAATCGATCGGGTCCTCGATGCGAATGGTGCGCAGGATCGCCGTTACTTCGAGGCCCGCAAGCTCATCACCGTGAATCGTTCCAACGACGAGCACTCGAGGAGCCCCTACGGTGCCGCGGCGATGCACAACGAGCGGTTCATTCATTACCGAGCGACCGAATTCGACATCCAAGTTGAAGGGAACTTCATCACGAGTTCCGTATGCCTCGATCTTGGTGAGCGGGCCAGATTGCGGGGTGGTGACAACCGTCTCGAATGGCACGGTTTGTACCGCTCCTTCGGGGATGAAGATTTCGTTGGTCGCGGCTGAATCGCCAGACACCGAGCCCCAAGTGGCACCTATTACATAACGCATTCCGGCAAACAGAAGAATGATGGCTAGTCCGAGCACCAGCGCAACTTTCAACGTTCGCTGCGATTGTTCCTTGCTCACGGGGCGCCGGAGGGGTGCCGTGTAGTTCATTCGAGGCTCGTCGACGAACTCATCTTCTGTCGCAATTTCGTCGTGACTGTCTGTGTCGACACGCTCCTCCAACTTGAATGCGGCATGCCTGCCCGACTTCTCGGTATCGATCGTCCAGGTTCGCCCTTCGGCGTCTACATGTCGCAGAGCCTTGACGAGGCCACGGGCTTCTCCAGCGGTGATCGCACCCCGATCGAATTCGGCACAAATGAGTTGGTATTGCATGTCGAGGGGAGCAAGTTCGGGGTTCAAGGTGGTGGGTGCAAGTGCAACAGGCTCTTCACCACCCTCGTGGCGGAATGCGGCATGCTTTCCTGAGCGCTTGGTGTCTACGGTCCAGACCCGACCAAACTCATCAACGTGGCGTAATTCAGCAACCTGAGCACGCGCATCGGCCGCGGTGAGTTCGCCAGAATCGAATGCTGCACAAATTCGCTGGTATTGCTCGTCCAAATGGGCGAGCTCAGGTTGAGGGGGAGTCAAGACCATGAGTGGGCGGCGCGGAAGGCCATGAGCGATTGTACCGATCGGGTATTTGGATGATCGTGCACCCCTTCATTCGTCAGGCCGATGAAGGTACCGTTCTACTCGTGGCACTCGTCGATGTCTTCGTCACGTGTGTGGACGAAGCCGAGGCGAACTTGATTCGCTCGACACTTCTCGAGAAGAGATTGATTGCTTGCGGCAACTCCTGGCCGGTTTCAAGTGCGTTTCTTTGGAACGACGAGTTGGAACAGGAAACCGAAGTGATGCTCCTCGTCAAGACTGCAAAAGATCGACAAGCAGAGGTTGCCGAAGTAATCGGTCAGTTGCATTCCTATGACTTACCAGCGATCTCGATCGTGCAATTCGAGGCAGGTTCCCCAGAATTCGAACGTTGGGTGATCGACAGCACCAGGCCTTAGACGAGTTGTTTGACGATCAGGCCCGATTCACCGAACAGGTACTCGTTCAGGAGGTAATTGATTTCCTGTATAGAGAGCGCCGCCGTGTAGGCAGTGTTTTGAGAAAAGCGCGAGTAGTCGACATTTTCGAGTGCTTCGAGCGCTCGAGGGTGATGAAGGGTCAGGAAGATCTGCGTGGTGTTCGGCTTGCGTGAAAACTCGGTCTTCAAAGTTCCACAACTGAATCCAAAGATGGTGAGCGACACATCGGCGGTGCGAGGAGTGGCACGTTTAACGACGCCTCGGTCTTCAACTGAAATCTTGCCGCGGGGATCCTCTCGTCGCTCCCATGTCTGCACCACGGTGTTCAGCCAGAACTTTTCCGAGAGTTCATTTCCTCGGACATCGTCGTAGTTGATCTGTAGTTCATAGTCATCGATGAGGTGAAACGACTGATCCAACCGATTGATGACCGACCACTTGCGCCATGACTTTGGCACGATGAAACAAATTGCATCGCAATGCTTTGCACATGCATTGAAAAATGGGACTGAGAGAGCATTGTTGCGACCGAAAGGAGGATTGCCGACGGCTACCGCCCCCGCCAACTTGAGCTTTTGCTTGAGAAAGTTGCCCCGCTTCACTTCTGGGTGGTGCGGTTCGATGTCGTAACTAATGACGCTCTCTACTCCCATTGCTCGTGCTGCTTCAATGAAGGATCCGGTGCCGCCAGCGGGTTCAATCCAGGTGCGTTCGCGAGCAAGCGGCACATGTTGGATGAGTCGAGAGACGATTGCCGATGCTGTGGCAGGCGGGGTGTAGTACTGCTCTTTCCCTGTCTTTCGACGGTTGCCTTGCTTCCGTGCAGTTCTCATCAGTGTCCCCACGATATGTGATGGCGTCACTTCGTGGGAGACTGTTGGTTCTCATATGAGTATTCAATTTGCCAAGACGACCATTAGCCCTTCTGATCTCACCTTCTCGTGGAGCGATTGCAAGAGATGCTTCTGGTTGAAGTATCGATTCGGGATAGTTGCTTCGGGGATGATGCCAGGGCTGGTGACGTCCCTGTCGTCGCGGCAGGAGAAGTGGTACAAGGACAAGTCGTCACACCATTTCTCTGACGCCCTTCCCAATGGAGTGGTTGACAGCACCGGGCTAAAGGTGCAGAGTTCGCCAATCTTGGTCGATGGTGAAGAGACTCCGTTCTCGCTTGTGGGGAAGTACGACTTTTTGTTGCGTTATGACCACGGCACTTTTGGGATCATCGACACCAAGATTGTTGGGAAGAACAACGGGAAAGGCGATTTTTATTGGCCTCAACTCGCTGCCTATGACTACATCCTCGCCAATCCAGCAATGGGCGACCCTCGAGAAGTTGAGACGCTTGGCTTGATGGTATGGGCAGTCGGTGAAGTTGCTTATGACGGCTCCACTGATCCGATGATCTCGTTTCCCACTGCTTACGAGCCGGTTGATCGTGATCCAAACAAGTTCAACACGTTTATTTCAAATGTGGCGAAGGTGCTACTGGGTGAGATGCCGAAGCCGGGCATGAAATGTGGAAACTGCAACTACGTAGCGGCAATAAGGGAAGTTGGCGGTTAGAGCAGGACGGTGTCGGCCACTTCGGCATAGCGGCACAGCATGTTGGCAAGCTTCACTTGTTGAATTGTCTTGCATGTCACATCGAGCAAACGCGGATTGGCCACGACGATGGCAAGAGCTTTCGCACGGGACACTGCAACATTGAAGCGGTTCTTGCTGTAGTGAAACTCCATTCCTCTTGGGACGTCGTCAGCACTTGATGAGGTGTAGGAAATAATCACAACCGGGGCTTCGTCGCCTTGTGCCTTGTCCACTGTTCCGACCCGTCGCTTGACGAGTTCCTCAGTTACATCGTGAATCGATGCTTCAGGGTGAGCGAGTAGCCCCTGTCGCAACTTATGCGTTTGATGGTTATAAGGAGCAATGACAAAGAGGTCTTCGCTCGTCATCAATCGCGATTTGCCTGACCTTTCGGTGAATGGCTTTCCAAGTAAGCGGTAATAAAGGGCAACAATTACCTCGCACTCTTCAGGCGAATACGTAGATCTCGCGACATGTTCGACTGGGATCCACCGCAAACCAGCACCCGAGAACTCATCCTCACCTCCAATCTGCTGTAGCGAGCAAGAACTTTCGGAGTTCAACTTGCCTTCGTAGACCTGTTCAGAAATGAAGGTTGTGATCGATGGGTGCATACGTCGAGTCATGTTCAATAGCACGCCGAAATCTGGAGGCACCACATCAGCTTCCTGATTGATGTATTCAAGACCTGAGAGCCCCGAATGCCCTGGGTGTGCGGCTTTGGTCGGTTGCTTCAGCTGCTGCGGATCGCCCACGAGCACTACGTTTCGCGCCGAGAGAGATGCGCCGAGAGTGTCAGCCAACGAGAGTTGGCCGGCTTCATCAATGAACAGAATGTCAACTCGGCCGCGCATTGCAGAGCTGGTGAACAGAAAGCTCGTTCCTGCCACTAAGTGATGGTTTGCCACCTCAGCGCTGACCTTGCTGTTGTCTGTTTTTGCAGTCACTGTGACGTCAGGCGTAGTAGGAAGAAATGCCGAGTCGACTCCGTCGCGAGGTTTGTGCAAAACCTTCAGTGGATCGTCGCTCGTAAATCCAAACAAGCCGGCGTGATCCGCTATCTCGGAGAGTAGTTGTTCGACTGCGTTATGTGTATTGGCCGCAATACCTACTCGGTGCCCGTTGCGAACCAGCTGCAAGATCGCTTTCGCCGACGAGTACGTCTTGCCCGTCCCTGGGGGGCCCTGGATCACAAAATATGACTGATCTAAATCATCTGCAATTTCACTGATGGACTCCCATCCAATTTCACCTTGATCGGTTTCTTCGATAAGCGAGTGTGATCGGAGGCGGGGCGGCGTGCGTCGCAGTAGATCGTGCGACGCTCGGTATGTCGAGTCTTCGCTCTCATGCACGAGAGTTGCAAATTCTAAGAGAGCATCTTCGAAGCCCTTTTTGTTGACCGATTTGTTTTCGAATATGGCGACAGGATCCGGAATGGGAAGCGTGGCGGACGAAATACGTAGATCGACAATTCCACGATCTACATCCAATCGTTCAAAGGAGATCGAAGGCTTTGCCAACCGTTCACCATCTGGACTTGGTGGCGAGTAATAGTTGGTAGCGGTTACTTGATCTCCACTATCGAGTTTCGTCAGTTGGTTTGGATCAAATCGGTATCTGCGAATTACGGCATGATTTCGTCGACCTGCAGCTGGCATACTCTCCAATTCACTCACAAACTCGAGGCCAGCAATCACATTTGGGTCATCGAACAGTTCTGCATCAGTCTTATTCACCATTTGAAGAAACTCGAATACCTCGACGGATCGTTCACGTTTATGGAAGTCAAGCAAGTCAGCCATCAGCCAGCGATGCTCCAATCGCTGCGTGTCTTCTTCGCTGAGGTCAGGGTCAAAACGACCAATGTTCAGTTGCGAAACGAGCCCAGTGCCAATGGATTCGTCATTGTCCACCACATTGAGGATCGGGCGCACCAGCTGCCGCGACTCTTCCTCGTTAAGTGTTGACGAAAACTCTGCCCGCTTTTCCTCCAGCCATGTTCGAAGGTGAATGGTTGAAAAACAATCGTTTCGGTTGTATTTGACCAATTCATCAAGGATCGAAACATCGCCATCGTGGCCGAACTTTTCAGTTTCCCTGGAGTTGATCCAGTGTTCGTAATGGATGATGCTGAGGCCGCCATCTTCTACGAGATCGTCGCGAGTGAACTCATAAAGCTCCTCGAGTTTCTTGATCGAATATGACTCCACACCAATTCGAAGTGATTGAGTGACAACACGAGAAAGATCGACAAAACGTGATTCTCGAAACAAGCGTTCGAGCTTTGTTTCGTAGGTTGCGTATCTCGTTGAAAGTCTGCGCAGAGCAGAAGGTTCATAATGACCAAAGTGATAAACGCGCAATTTGCTTCCACCAGGCTCGGTGATGCGCTCGTAGATGAAGTCCACCACCTGTTGCAGCGCAATTCGCTCACTGTCCTCATCGTGCGCCCAGATGGCCTTGTAGTGCAATGAGCCATGGTCATCCACCCAAGCCAAGCCATGGAGATACTCGAGACCTTCTTCGCCTCGATAGGGGTGACCTTCAATGTCGTAGAAGATGTCACCGGGCGCTGGCTCGGGTAGCAAGTTGAACCCTCGCCGTTCTTTCAAGGGACGAATGAATTCGTAGAGCGGTTTTGCTAAGGGGTTGGCCGTCTTCGCATCACGAGTTGCCAATTGCAATCGGGCCTGCAATTGGAGACGTTCGAAAGCCTCTGGTCGCAAGTCGGTGGGCGAGGTGGATGCTCCTGCAAGGTCTGGCAGTGATGGAAGGCCCGCTTGACGAAGTATGTCGCGATAACTGTTGGTGACTCCGGCTACGAATGTGACGTCGTCGTTTTCGCGCCATGTCTTGGTGCAAACTCGACTCCAGCGACAAATTCCACAGTGCTCAACAGGCGCCGGTTCGGTGGAGTCATGAAAGTTATTGGCTAAGGAATTTTGAAATGCCTGCTTGACATGACGAAAGTAGGCAGACACCTCGGACAAGCGCACTGAGACAGTTCCTTCTTTGGAGGAGCCAGTAACGATGTGGACTTCGTCTGGAGCCGTGCCTTGAATTGCTTGGATCTGCTCTGCGTATGAGCACAACTGCAACAACGCATTGACCTTCGCGATTCTCGCCAGTTTCGTGTCGTATGGCTCGAACGCGTAGTTGCCAAGTTCTGATGGAAGATCTTTCGGTATGAGGAAGTCGGCTCGGCCAATCCAGCTGACCTCGCCATCGCGATTGAAAAATGTTGGTTGATACAGCGCGTTTGGTCCGCGATGAAATGCCTGCGCTACCTCATCTGCGCGAGCCTCAATTTCTACGGTGGTGTAGGAGCCGTGCCCGGAGCGTTGAACATCTAGATCAACAACGGATTTGCCAACCTCAGCTAATTGAGACTGCAGGGCTTGAAGGTAACGAGACTCGTGTTCCGCACCGTATTTCTGCAGAATCTCAGTGAGTTCGTCATCGTCTTTTGGTGGTTTGGGCCCACCATTCATGGTTCGAAAGTTCAGGTGTGAAAGGTGGTGACAAGCCAAGTGGTTCGAAAGATCTGACGGACTGAGAACTGTGACACCATCGATCTTTTGCATTTCTCATGAAACTAGTGGAGCGGTGCTGCAGGGTAAGTGGTGCTGGAGCCCGACCATCATCCACCCAGAAAGTGAGTGTTTACAGGCTGGAGAGACTCTGATTGACCTGGATCAGCAGGATGACAATCGCAACCGATGCTGAGAGGAGTAAGCCAATTAACACCCTGAAAAAACTCGACAATCTATTCAGCTGCTTTTCGACGAGATTGAGTCGAAGCTGAACATGATTGACATCACTTTTCTGTGCAACTTCGCCCCATCCCACAGGCGGAAGGTGTTCCATAAGCGAATTAGCCACGTTGTCCCCCAGGAATTTGCATAGTTAAAGGTGCATCTCAAATCGAGATTGCTCGCTGATCGCCATCCTGTGCCTCTCTCGGAAGGTGCCTTTGAGAATGTGTACAGCGAGATAAGCAAGGAGGCAGGGGCGTAAACTCAAGGGGCGTTAGTTTCGGAGTCTTTAGGAGTGTCACTCCGAGTTCCGGTACGCGTTGAGGGTCGCTAGCTCAATGGTAGAGCACCGGACTTTTAATCCGTTGGTTCTGGGTTCGAGCCCCAGGCGACCCACGATGACAACTACTAGTACATCTGAAAAGAGCCTTGATCTTTCGATCACTGGCATGTCCTGCAATGCATGCGCAATGTCAATTGAAAAGGGTTTGAACAACCTGGATGGTGTTTCTGCGACGGTGAATTTCGCCACCGAATCTGCTCGGGTGAGCTTCGACCCCGCGAGAGTCGACACCGAAAAATTGGTCGAGACGGTTTCTTCGCTTGGCTATGGCGCGCGCCTCTTGCAAGACACCACCCCCGACATGCTCGATGCTGAAGTGCGGGAGAAGGTCGAAATGCTCCGCACTCGCTTGATCGTGAGTTTGGTGTTCGGAGTCCCGGTCGCAGTGGTGTCAATGTTCATGTCACTGCAATTCACTGACTGGCAGTGGTGGGCGCTTGCATTTTCTGCGCCAGTCGTGACCTGGGGAGCGTGGCCATTCCACAAGGCCGCCTTGATGAACGCACGACATCGCTCCACGACGATGGACACACTGATTTCACTGGGTGTCTTTGCGGCCACAGCGTGGTCGGTGTGGGCATTGATTTGGGGGGATGTGACAGCGCACGCTGGTATGGAAATGGATGGTGGCGTCCATGTCTATTTCGAAGTAGCGGTTGCCGTCACCGTCTTCTTGTTGGCGGGGCGGTACTTCGAGGCTCGGGCGAAGCGACGAGCAGGCGACGCATTGCGGAGCTTGCTTGCTTTGGGAGCTCGTGAGGCCACCATTCTTCGGGATGGTGAGGAAGTTCGAATTGATGCGTCGGCAGTTCAACGCGATGACCTGATCGTGATTCGACCAGGAGAAATCATCGCCGCAGACGGAATCGTGGAAGAAGGATTTTCTTCCCTCGATGAGTCGATGCTTACCGGTGAAAGTGTTCCGCGAGATGTAAAGGTGGGAGACCGAGTTACCGGCACCACGGTGAACCTGACCGGGCGCCTAGTGGTGCGAGCTCGACGAGTGGGCGCAGAGTCGACATTCGCGCAGATGGCGAAATTGGTTCGTGACGCACAGACGACCAAGGCACCCGTTCAGAAATTGGCGGATCGGGTGAGCAGCGTGTTCGTGCCATCGGTGATTGGTATTGCAGTTCTCACCTTTGCCGCATGGTGGTTCCTTGGTGATGACGTTCAGCGGTTGTCGGATGCGTTCACTGCGGCCGTTGCGGTGCTCATCATTGCTTGCCCCTGCGCATTGGGTCTCGCCACACCTACCGCATTGATGGTGGGAAGTGGTCGAGCTGCCCAGATGGGCATCGTGATCAAGGGAGTAGACGTGCTGCAGAGCACTCGGCGGGTTGACACCGTGGTGTTCGACAAAACCGGAACGGTGACTACCGGGGTGATGCAGCTGGTCGACGTCATCTTTTCACCAGAAACGACGAGAGCAGAAGTCCTCGGCTATGCAGGTGCGGTCGAGTGGGCGAGTGAACATCCCGTGGCCAAGGCCATTGCACTCGCTGCCAAGTCGGAACTGGGCTCACTGGAGAGCGTGCAACAGTTCGAAAATGTTCCTGGCATGGGGACCCGCGGAGTCGTGAATGGTGTGCGGGTGATGGTGGGCGGTGAAGGACTGCTGTCGCAGAACCTGGTGATGATTTCCAAGCCACTTCGCGATGGTCTCGCTGAAGCGCGCAACTCCGGCAACACTGCGGTGCTCGTGGCTTTCGGTGGTTCGGCGAAGGGGATTTGTGTCGTTGCTGATCGCCCGAAACCAAACAGTGCCGCTGCAGTCGCCGAGCTGCGGAATCTCGGTCTTCGGCCAGTCCTGCTTACAGGTGACAACAAGGCGACAGCTAATGCGGTAGCGGAGCAAGTAGGTATTGAAATCGACGAGCAACACGTGATTGCTGGTGTGTTGCCGGCGGAGAAAGTTCGTGTGGTCGCAGATCTCCAGCAACGCGGTTATGCGGTCGCAATGGTGGGTGACGGAGTGAACGATGCCGCAGCCTTGGCTCAGGCCGACGTTGGTATCGCGATGGGCACTGGCACTGACGTGGCGATGAATGCGAGCGACTTGACCATCGTGAGTGGCGACCTGCGGTTGGTCTCCGATGCAATCCTGTTGTCTCGAGCCACCTTGCGAACGATTACCGCAAATGTCTTCTGGGCGTTCGCTTACAACACGGCAGCAATTCCCATCGCCGCACTTGGCTACATGAACCCGATGTGGGCTGGTTTGGCGATGGCGTTCTCCAGCGTGTTCGTGGTGACCAACTCTCTCCGTCTCCGTACCGCCAAACTCACTCAACACACCGCGTTCGTTCACGCAACGCGTTGATCGCCTCGCGACGCCATCCGCGCACCGTTCGGGCAGTCACCCCGTAATCCTTGGCGATGTCATCGAAGGAATGTCCCTCGGCACATCGTCTCACTATGTCTCTTTGTTGACGAGTGAGCGCTCGTGATTCATCGAGCACATCGTGCAGTTCATCGGTCTGTCTGGTTGGTGTTGCCATCGGTTGAGTGGTGATGACTCGTTCGGTCAGGCTGCATTCGGTAACTCTCTTCAATCGAGCCTCTCGGACGAACGCGTGATACTCGGCATCGCGGACGAGGTTGGACGCGATCTTCGCTGGTCGCCTATCGAGTGGGTACGTGCGGATGAGAATCCACGCATGGCCAAGCGTCGTGCTGAACGCTTCGTTGAACCCGCCTTTCACGATTCGGCCACGTCGAGCGGCGATGGCAATGAGTGGGGGCAGGATTCGCTGAAGCACGATGCGGGCTGCAAGTTCGTCGTGACTGGCGCGGGCAATGATTTGAGCAAGACACCGGTCGCCCTCGGAGTAATCGGCGTCGTGACCGAAACCGCAGCGGTCGAGAACCTGATCGAGCTGAGTCAGAGGATCACCGGGGAGGCCCCACTCATTTACATGGCGAAGCACGCTCGGCTTGGTGGCCAATGCGGCCCATTCGGCAACGAGTTGCTTGACCAAGGGCGATTGACCCGATGGGTGGCGGACTGATGGGTGTTGTGGGCTGATGTTTGTCATGCAGACATTGGGGTACATGACTCCCACCTCTGCAGTCACCCAGAGACTCACCGTGCCAAGATGAGCGCATGCGCATCACTCTTCCCTCTGCTACCGAAGCCGAAATCGACACCACCGTGGCTGGGGCCACGCAGGGAATCGTGGTGGCACCAGACATCTTCGGCTTACGACCGTTGTTCGATGATTTCGTTGCCCGAATTGCTCGTGAGTGGCAGGTGAGGGTGATAGCCGTCGAACCTTTCCCTGGTCGAGGCTTACCGCTCGAAATCGAACCCAGGGTTCAGGCGATGCCAACGATGGATGATGACCTTCACCTCCGTGACTTGGAAGAGGGTGCAGCAGCGTTGGGAGTCAGTCGCGTTGGCTTGATGGGGTTCTGCATGGGCGGCATGTACTGCCACAAGTCGGCCCGTAGCGAACACTTTGCTCGCATTGCCTCGTTCTATGGAATGATCCATGTTCCTCAGGCATGGCAGGGGCCAAAACAAGGTGATCCAATCGAGATCTTGCAGCGTGGGCATGCCAATCGGGTAATGGCCGTGGTGGGACTCAAGGATCCGTACACGCCGCAAAGTGACATCGCCGAACTCAGGAGCGTTGGCGTTTCGGTGGTGGAGTACGCAGAAGCGGAACATGGGTTTGCCCACGATGCAGCGCGACCAGCACATCGACCTGCAGATGCCGCAGATGCGTTCGCCCGCGCGAAGGAGTGGTTGCTCAAGCAAAATTCAGTCGACCGTAACCATGAAGACTAGGTTCGTTTGCCGACCCGACATCTTGGTGAGTAATCGTCGAGATGCATGCGTCATGAAGCAAAGGCGGTAAAACGACTTCGCGTATCCGGGGAGAGTATCTCGGTAATTGGTGCGGGATACGTTGGTTTGCCAACAGCTGTGGGTTTGGCGTCACTTGGATACAAGGTGGTTTGTGCCGACAATAACAAAGACAAGGTGTTTGATCTTCGCAAAGGACATATAGATATTCGCGAGGAGCATTTGGAAATATTGGTTTCCAGCGCATTGTCAGATGGATCTCTGACTTTCGTTGACAGTGCTAGTGAAGCGGTATTGAACGCGAGCATTGTTTTCATCTGTGTTCCTACGCCACCACGCAGTGACGGCGCAGCAGATTTTTCTGCTGTTATGGAGGTTGCAAAGGATATTGGGCCCAGTCTTTGCCGAGATGCGATTGTCGTTACGAGATCAACTGTGCCGGTAGGAACGTCGGAGCTGTTGTCAGAAATTGTTGATCGACCCGACATTCATTTCGTATCGAATCCCGAATTTCTTCGCGAAGGATCAGCAGTCCGAGATTTTTTCGAACCCGACCGAGTACTCATTGGAGCCTTGAACGACGACGTGGCAAAGCGAATGACGGATCTCTACTCCTCTCTTGAGTGCCCAATTGTCGTCACTGATCCACGAACTGCTGAACTCACCAAGTATGCGTCAAACGCTTTTCTCGCTACGCGACTCTCGTTCGTCAACTCAATGGCAAGACTCTGCGATTCACTTGGAGCGGACGTTCATCAGTTGATGAAAGTATTGGGTATGGACCCGAGGATTGGTTCACAGTTCTTGAAGGCTGGACCTGGGTGGGGAGGCTCTTGCCTGCCTAAGGACACGAGAGCTTTGGCAAGTTTCGCACGTTCGATAGGCGAACCTCTTCACCAATTGGAAAGCACAATCCGTGTAAACGACGATCAGATTGAATATGTAGTTGATCGAATTCAAGAATTGGTTGAAGGCCATCTCACTGGTAAAACAATTGCCGTGTGGGGTCTAACCTTCAAGGCCAACACCAATGATCTTCGGGATTCGCCAAGTCTTGCGGTGGTTCGAAAGGTTCTAGCCCGAGGAGCCCATATCGTGGCGCACGATCCGGTGGTATCCGCAACCTCGGTGGAGCACCTTGGTGTGTCCTACGCCGGCACCGCACTCGATGCGTGTGTAGGTGCATCGGTGCTTGTAATCCTTACCGATTGGCCGGAATTTGAGAACGTTGATCCAATTGCAGTCGCCTCCTTGATGACAGCACCAGTCGTCCTTGATACCCGAAATGTTCTTCCGGCCGCGGGATGGCGGGATGCAGGGATTTCAATCCAGGTCCTCGGGGCCGGTTCACGATCAGTGGCGAGGAGCAACCCAAAGGCAAGTGCCGCATAGCACGCCGCACACAGGACGAGCACGTTCCAAAATCCGAATGCCGTGCTCAGAGTGAGTCCCAAGATTGCACCCACAACGAACGACAGGTTGTACACGACGTCGTAGGCCGCAAAAACTCGTCCTAAAATCTCCGTTGAAGCGTTCGCTTGAACTGCCGCATCGTTACATATTCGAACATTCTGAAAGCAGAATGAGATAACTGCAATAGCCACGACTGCAGATAGGAAGTAGTCAATGGACACTGCGCAGATGAGAATCAGTGCGGAAATGCTCGCAGACATCACAACCACGGCTTTTCTCTTAAATCTTTCGATCAGCCATTCCGCAGAGAGATTTCCAAGGAATGTGCCAATTCCGGACACACCCAACACTGCGGCATAACCCGTTGCTTCAAGACTGAACTTGGCATCGACCATTAGCGCCACAGATGAAAAAGACATGCCCACAAACAATTTGCCGAATCCACTTGAAGCAATTGCAAATCGAATCTTCTGATTCGACAAGAACCTTCTGGCCGAACCCCAATCCTTTGAATGTGTGGCTGCACCACCTCCACCGAGGTTCGATGAAACCTTCCAATATAAATAAGAAGAAACAAGGTGGAATGCGGTTGCGAAGACAAATATCAATTTCACGTTCGCCACATTGAGTGCGCTGGCGAAGACAGCTCCACTCATACCTGCAAACATACTGACGATTAGAGAAGTCGAATCTGCGGCAACTAGTTCCGTTTCATCGACTAGTCGTGGAATTGAAACTGCTCGCGCCGTATACAAGACGCGTGATGTCATTAGAAGTGATCCGAAAACCAAATAACCGAGTGGCAGCAGGGAATACACGGCGGCTACCAGGGCCAAGGAAGTGAACGAGGCACGCACGAAATGTCCCGAAACGAGGAGACGTTGTCGAGAGACTTTGTCGGATAGATAACCCGCCAAAGGTCCTGCAAAAACGAGCGGAAATGCGGCAAGAAGAAGAGCCTGTAGGAAGGCGGTCGTCGTTTCAGACTCGTTTAGGTCAAATATGAGTACCTGGGCAAGCCCAAGAGTTGTCATGGAATCTGCAACTTGCGAAATTCCTTGGGCTGAGATGACGTATCGAAAGTCGCGGTACTTGAACAAGTCTCGACGACGGATGTGACGCTTCTTCTGGCGCCGTCTAAATCGGGTCGAAGAAAATTTCGGCTTCATTCCCCAATGGTTACATCGACTTCATGTCGTATGGCGGAATGTTGCTAAATGGGAGCTTAATAATTCGACACAAGATGTTCATCACGCCATCAGCCTGAGTTCATCGATCAGTAACTCTGATGATTCAAATTTGGTTGTGCGCATCGCCATTGTCACCGAAAGCTTCGTGCCTACGGTCAACGGTGTAACAAACTCAGTCCTACGGCTCCTTGAGCATTCCGCAGTTGTTGGCCACGAGGTCTTGGTGGTCGCCCCCGGAAAGGGCGCAAATTGCTTCGCTGACTTCTCGATACTGCGAGTTCCCAGTGTTACCGTTCCTCGATATCGGTCGTTTCGGCTGGGAATTCCGACACCGAAATTGCGTCGCGCACTAACCAACTTTGGTCCTGACGTCTTGTATGTGGCAGCGCCATTTGGACTTGGCGCACGAGCGTTGCAACTCGGGACCCGTCTGCAAGTTCCGACCGTGGCTTGTTTCCAAACTGACGTCCCTGGATTCTTGGAACAATACGGCCTGAAGTTTGTAGGTGGTGCACTCTGGAAATGGTTGAAGTATGTCCACAACCTTGCCTGTCGAACTCTGGCTCCATCTCAGGCATCAGTAACGGACCTTTGTGCGAATGGAGTCAATGACGTCTTTCTTTGGCGGCGCGGGGTGGATGGGAACTTGTTCCATCCATCTCGTCGCGATGATGGTCTGCGATCAGCGTGGAATCTAAATGGTCGTCTCGCAGTGGGTTACGTTGGCCGTCTTGCCCACGAAAAGCGAGTAGATGATCTGCGAGTGTTGGCGGCAGATGAGCGAATCAAGTTGGTCATCGTAGGAGATGGACCTCAACGCGCGTTTCTCCAGAGAGAGTTACCTGATGCTGAGTTCGCAGGATTCCGCTCAGGAGAGGACCTGGCTCGACACTTCGCAAGTTTCGATGTGTTCGTTCATTTGGGTCTTAACGAAACATTTTGCCAAACCATCCAAGAGGCGATGGCGTCTGGGGTGCCGGTCGTTGCTCCGGCCAGAGGAGGGCCCATTGATTTGGTTAGCCCGCTTCGAAATGGATTGCTTTTTGAACCCTATGACTTGGAGCATTTTCGCCGCTGTGTCAGTTTGGTTGTTGGTGAACCGTTGCTTCGGAAGCAATTAGGAAGTCATGCACGTAAGTCGGTTGAAGAGCGCTCCTGGCGGATGATTTGTGGTCAATGGGATCAGCACCTTGCAGAAGTGTTAGCTGAACATCAACGTCTTCTTGCTCCTGTTGAGTGTCCATGAGAATTGCTCATGTCGCAAACTTCTATGGTCCGCGCAGCGGTGGATTGCGTACGACGATGAATCATCTGGCTGAGGGATATCGCGAATACGGCCACAAGGTCATGCTTGTAGTTCCGGGTAAACAGTTCACAACCGAGGTAATGAGTTACGGGTATCTGGTGACGATCCCCAGCTTGAAAATTCCGTTCTCGGGTGGATATCGAATCATGGTGAGGGTTGGAAAGGTGAGGCAGATTCTCGCCAGCTTTGCTCCGCATGTACTTGAGGTATCTGATCGATCAACGTTGATTCCACTCGGGAAGTGGGCTCGTCGCAAGGGTGTTGTTACTACTGCATTTAGTCACGAAACGCTCGATGGACTAACTAGTCGATTCTTGCCATTTCCACACATGACCAAGAAACTGGTTCGGATGTGGAATCAATATCTTTCAAGGTCGTTTGACCACGTTGTTGCCACAACGAGATTCGCGGCCCAGGAATTTGAAGAAATTCGCGCCTCCAATGTGCGTCTCGTTTCTCTGGGGGTAGATCTCAATCAGTTTTCTCCAAATAGATTTGATCCACACCTGCGCCAAACAATTGCGGATGGCGCTCAAACACTCCTCATACATTGCGGACGTCTATCTGTGGAGAAATCTCCAGAGTTGAGTATCGAAACGTTGCAAAATTTGGTTGAACGAGGGCATAACGTCCGCCTCCTTGTTGTTGGCGATGGCCCGCTTCGAGATCGACTTGAGAAGTCCTCAAGGAACCTGCCAGTTAGTTTCATGGGCTTCGTTAACGACAGGGATCAACTTGCGTCGCTCCTAGCCACTGCGGATGCCGTGTTGGCTCCTGGTCCTCATGAAACGTTTTGCCTCGCTGCGTTGGAGGCTCTTGCCTCGGGAACACCTGTTGTTGCGAGCGCTTCAAGTGCGGTTCGAGAAGTGATCGGTGTCGAGAATGGGCGCTCAAAAGCGGGCGCAATAGCGTTTGATTCCGCAAAGTCATTCTCTGAGGCGATCGAGCGAATCCTCGAGATCCCTGAGACCACGAGAAGATCAGAATCCCGGTCACGCGCAGAACGCTTCCCGTGGTGGCTTACGGTAGAACACATGCTTGGTCTGTATCGAGACCCAACGAGGAGTGTGCGTGCTAGTTGACGAGGCGGTGTACGTGAAGGGAGTCCGACACGAGGGACATGACCCCGAAGGAACGAATGGGTTCTCATGGGTCGGCATTCTTGATCCAACTTGGGAAGAGCTTGTGGATTATCAGCACCACTTTCATTTCAACGATTTGGCATTGGAGGATGCCGTATCACATCATCAACGGCCCAAAATCGACAATTTTGATGACCATTGCTTTCTTGTGATGCGAACTGTCGGATATCGAATGGAAACGCGAACGGTATTCGTCGGAGACGTTTGTGCATTCTTTTCGGACAAGACAGTGGTGACCGTGCGACATGGAGAAGCAATGCCTCTCACCACGATTCGGGCCGATTTGGAATCTCGCCCGGAGAGACTTGAGAAAGGTCCAACCGCTGTAGTTCACGAAATTCTCGACCGGCTTGTGGATCAATATGTAGAGACCAGCCGTATGGTTGGGGAAGACGTTCGTCAACTTGAGGATTCAGTTTTCAATGACGAGACTCCAGCTCCGGCGAGAGAAATGTATGCGACAAAGCGTGAGTTAATTGACTTTCGCCGAGCTGTGGTGCCACTGGTATCGCCGCTCGACCAGATCATCGCAGGACATGCAAAGTTCATCGATTTAACCTTTAAGTTTCAGTTTTCTGATGTTCGGGATCACCTACTCAAGGTGATTGACGAAATTGATGCGATGGAACGAGTGATTGACGCAGCCATTCAGGCAAATCTTGCGCTGATTTCCGTTAAACAAAATGCTGACATGCGAAAGATTTCCTCCTGGGTGGGAATCGCGGCTGTCCCAACGATGCTCGCAGGAATATATGGGATGAATTTTGAGAATATGCCAGAACTTCAGACGCGTTGGGGGTACTTCGTGGTTGTTGGTGCAATGGGAATTGCTTGTGCTGGCCTTTTTCGAATGTTTCGACGAAACGACTGGCTATAGAGCTATGTAGAGCGCTGTTCGAGCTTCGCTCGCTGCAGAATCGTGTATTGACGATCGTGCTGCTCGATCCAGCCGAGGCGAATGAAACTCGAGATCGATTTGTTGACGCGCTCACGTGAAGCACCCACCATTCCAGCAAGTTCCTCTTGGGTGACGGGAAGCACGAACTGATCTTGTCCGTTGGAGAGATCTAGTAGGCGCTTGGCAGTGCGGCCGATGACATCGAGGAACACGCTGTCGGCGAGGGTTTCGTCCATCGTGCGGAGGCGAGAGACGAGCATGCGTGCAACGCCCCACAACATCTCTGGATTGGCGTTCAGCTCCTCGCGCACTGGTCCGTAAGGAACCCTGGCCACCATGGCTGGCTCTACTGCACGGGCAGTGGCACTGCGGCGGCCGCCGTCGATGAGCGCGAGTTCGCCGAACAGATCCCCGCGCTCCATCAGCGCCATGACACTCTCGCGATTGTCGATTCCGTGATGATCACGAGCGATGACCACCCGACCAGACACCACCACATACAGGTCGGTGGGTTCATCGTCCTCACGAAAGAGCACATCGCCACGATTGAGTTCCACCGTTTGCACATACCGACCGAGTCGGTCGATGACATCTTTCGGTGCATTCTCAAAAAACGAGATGGTGGAGAGCAATTCTTCGTGTGTCATCCAAATTCAACGGTACTACCCTGAATGAACGTGTCGCCTGTTCCGAACGAAATCGTTTGGACGATCGTCGTTGCCGCCGGTTCGGGGAATCGATTCGGTGGACAGAAACAGTTCATGGTGCTCGGTGACAAGCGCGTGATCGATTGGTCACGCGATGTTGCGCACTCGATCGGTGACGGTGTGGTGCTCGTGGTACCTGCGGATGTTGCAGATGCCGAGGGAGGCGTTGCCGGCGGTGCCACGCGAAGCGAATCGGTGCGCCGAGGTCTCGCAGCCGTGCCGAGCGAGGCCACGATCATCTGTGTGCATGACGCGGCCAGGCCCTTCGCCTCGGAACACCTCTATAAAGAGGTCATCTCGGCGGTGGTGGGCGGCGCGGATGGCGCGATTCCTGGGCTACCTGTTATCGACACGATCAAGCGGGTGGATCAAAACGGCGTGGTACTCGATACCCCCGATCGGTCGAGCCTCGTTGCGGTGCAAACACCGCAGGCGTTTCGTGCCTCGGTTCTCCGTAGAGCGCACGAGTCGGGCAACGAAGGAACCGACGATGCCTCGCTCGTGGAGCGCGTGGGTGGCAAGGTGGTCGTGGTGAACGGCGAAGCGATCAACAGGAAGCTCACCACTTCGGAGGATCTGGAGTGGGCGCGTGCAACGGCGGCGACGGAAATCTGATGGGCGCAGTTCGAGTTGGTCAAGGTTTCGATGTCCATCGTCATGTGGAGGGTTCGAGCGACAGGGTTCTCGTCCTCGGTGGCGTGAAGTTTCCTGGTGAGCGTCCGCTCGTCGGACACAGTGATGCCGATGTGATTGCCCATGCCGCTGCCGATGCTCTGCTTGGCGCGGCCGGTCTTGGAGACATCGGTGAGCACTTCAGCGATACAGACCCGAAATGGAAGGGTGCAGATTCAGTGAAGATGTTGGAAGCGGCAGCCCGCATGGTGCGTGACGCGGGTTACATGATCGGCAATGTGGACTGCAGTGTCATTTGTGAGCAACCGAAGATCGCGCCGCACAAGCAGGCGATGCAGGAGATTCTCACGAAGGCAGCAGGCGCACCGATCACGGTGAAGGGTAGGCGCGCAGAGGGTCTCGGGGCGATTGGTCGACAGGAAGGCATTGCCTGCTTCGCCGTGGCAGTGATCGAGCAAGCATGAAGCCACGAAAGAACGCGCGCCGCGAACGCGGTAGCGAACGAAGCGGAAGTTACGGCAAGCCAACTCGCGCGGGTGGCCGCGGAGGCTCCACACGCGGAGATTCTTCACGTGGTGCTTCGTATGGTTCCAACGATCGAACAAAGCCTCGGCGCACGAACGTGAAGCACTCGTCGAAGGGCAAGGATCGCGAACTCGACGGCACGCAAGTAGAAGGACGTCAAGCAGTTCGTGAAATGTTGATTGCTCAGAAGCGCAGAGTGTTCGAGGTGTACGTCGCCGACGACATCGAAAACGTTGCGATCGTCGACGACATCATTGCATTGGCGGCAGATCAACGAGTGCCGCTTCATCGCGTGGCACGTAAGGACATCGAACGGATGGCGCGCAGTGAAGCACCGCAAGGCGTGATCGCCAAGGGTGCGGAACTGCCGGAGGCAGACCTGGGGGAGTTCCTGCGCGGCATGGGCGAGAAGCCGTTCATCGTCGCCATCGACGGCGTGACCGACCCGGGCAACCTTGGAGCCATCTTGCGTTCTTGCGATGGCGCTGGCGTGACAGGAGTTCTTCTGCCGAAACATCGCGCCGTGCACATCACGCCAACTGCAGCGAAGTCTGCCGCTGGTGCAGCCGAGTATGTGCCCATGGCACTCGTGAGTGGATTGCCCACGGCATTGCGTCAGTTGAAAGAAGCGGGAGTGTGGATTGTTGGCCTGCATGATGCGGCAGACAAGAGCGTGTGGGAGTTGGGATCACTCGCCACTGAACCGATCTGCTTGGTTCTCGGCGCCGAAGGTCCTGGACTCTCGCGACTCGTTCGCGAACGCTGTGATGTACTACTCAGCATTCCGATGCGTGGTGCGCTTTCCTCGCTCAACGTGTCTGCTGCTGCTGCGCTCGCCACCTATGAAGTGGTGCGTGCACGGCGTTCGACAACGTGATCGTTGCTCGTATCATTGACGAAGTACGTTCGCCGGGTTAGCTCAGGGGCAGAGCAACCGCCTTGTAAGCGGTAGGTCGTGGGTTCAATTCCCACACCCGGCTCAGTGCCATTTTCGTGTAGTACGGGCAGGGTACGGTAGAGCCATGAGCCAAGAGCGCCGTCGCCCCACTCGAACCCCATTGCCGCGCAGTTCGGCATCCAACTCCACGCTGTCGATCGTGATCGCTGTCGTGGCCGTGGTGCTCGGATTCTTCATCCTTCGTGACATCAGCCAGGACGGTTCGTCGTCCCCCGCCGCCACTGAGGAGACCACCGCCACCGAACAGGTAACGGAGGAGACGATTGCCACGGAAACCACCGTTGCAGTACCCACCATTCCGCTTACCTCATTCAAGATTCAGGTGGCCAACGCCTCGAAGATCTCCGGTAGTGCCGGCCAGCTCACCACCGAGCTGCAGGGTCGCGGTTACATCGTTCAGCCGGCGTTGAATTCCAGCGACGCCACACCGAAGCAGAACACCACGGTCGTGTACTTCCTGCCTGGTAGTGAAGCGCAGGCTGCACTTGTGGCAGGAGAACTGGGTGGAGTGACCACGGCGCCAATGCCCTCGCCAATTCCGACCGAGTCAGGGAACCTGGGTGAGGCGAGTGTGCTGGTCATGCTCGGCACCGACATCGCGGGTAAGCCACTTGGCACTCCTGTTCCCACAGCGCCGCCGGTCACGGCAGCGACTGAAACCACCGTCGCCGAGGGCTAAAACTCTGCGAGAGCGCGCTCTGCGGCGCGCTCGATACAGGTGAGTGTCTGGTTGAAAGCTTCACTCTCGCCGAACTCTTCCACCAAGACCTGAACCTTCACTCGGTTGCGCACGCTTGCTTTCGCGCCACCACAAATGACGACGACAGGCTTGTTGGCTTTCTTGGCGAGTTCACACACTTCGCCCACCACTTTGCCATCGAAGCTCTCGTCGTCCATGTAGCCCTCACCGGTGATGATCAGATCGTGTGACGCCACGAGTTCGTGCAGCCCCACTTCATCAGCGACGACATCGAAGCCGGGGACGAGTTTGGCACCCAATGCTGCGAGACCCCCAGCGAGACCCCCGGCTGCTCCCGAGCCTGGAAGACGGGAGACATCAACTCCGTATTGGTCGCGGTACTTGACTACGAGGCCTTCGAGACGCGCGGTAAGAAACTCGATTTGCGCAGGCGAAGCGCCTTTCTGAGCGCCGAACAACTTCGCAGCATCGGTGAAGAGTGCGCGAACATCGCAGGCAACGATGAATTCAACACCTCGTAGACGATCGGCTGCACGAATGGCTTTGATCGCACCGAGCCCGCCGTCAACGGTGGCACTGCCACCCACTCCGACGATGATTTTTTTCGCGCCATCGTTGAGCGCGGTATCGATCAGTTCGCCGGTGCCGATGGTGCTGGCGTTGATGACATCGTTCTTGTCGCGACCACCCACGAGGGTGAGTCCAGACGCGCGAGCCATCTCGATCACGGCAACATCACGATGTAGCCGCCACTCGGCATCCACTGGCTTGCCGAGTGGATTGGTGACACGCGTGATTCGGTTCGGCCCGCCGAGCACCTCGAGCGTTCCTTCGCCACCATCGGCGATGGGAACTTCCGTGCAGTCGTGTCCGAGGTTCCAACAGGCGTGCCCGATGGCAGTGGCTACTTCGCGCGCAGATGCAGTTCCGCGAAACTTGTCGACTGCTGCCAGTACGCGCATCGCATCAGGCTAGGTTGCCTGCGTGATGGGTGGCGACTGGCTGAGCGTGGTTGCTCAAACGATCGCGGGTGTTGCCGCTCTGCGCATGATCCTGCGCGCAGCTCGGCGTCGATTACCGCTCGTCGAATCGAGTGGTGATGTGCCGTCGATTTCGGTGGTCATTCCGGCACGTAATGAGGCATCTCGGCTACCTGAGTGTTTGAGCGCGCTCGTCGGCGCCCGTGGCGTCACCGAAGTAATCGTGGTGGATGACTGCTCGGAAGACGAAACCGCCACTATCGCGCGAAATGCGGGAGCAACCGTGGTGAATGGTGCACCTCTGCCTGAAGGCTGGGTTGGCAAGGTGTGGGCATTGCACCAAGGAGTTGCCGCTGCCACTGGTGACTGGGTGGTGATGCTTGATGCCGATACGCGTGTGAGCGCGATGCTGCCTTCTGCGATGGTGAGTAGGGCTGTTGCGGAGCGGTGCAATTTGTTGAGTGCGGCGGGAAAGTTCGAATGTCCAACGTGGGGCGCTCGGTTCTTGCATCCGGCCATGTTGACCACGCTCGTGTATCGCTACGGACCTGCTGATTGGCGCGGATCTCCGAAACGAAACAAGCGCATCGCCAACGGGCAATGCATGGCGATGCGCACTACCGAAGCTCGCTCTGCTCTCGAAGCGGTGAAGTCCGAGACGATCGAAGATGTCGCACTTGCTCGCAGTGTCGAGAACTCGCACATGGTCGATGCTTCGACCATGCTCACTACGCGGATGTACGAGAACTTCGGCTCGACGTTTGCTGGATGGGGAAGATCACTCGCTCTCGCCTCGGTCGAATCTAAGCGCACGTTGTGGTGGCATCTTTTCGTGGTGTTCTTTGCCCAAGTTTTGCCCACTTTGGTCGCTTTGTTCTGGTATCCCAGTGCGGTGACGGCGGTGCTCGTACTGCTTCGAATCGGCACGTTGTTCGGCACGCGGAGTGCGTACACCAAGATCGATCTGGCCTATTGGTTGTCACCGTTCGCCGATGTCGTGGCGTGGTGGGCACTCGTTGTGGGAGTCGCTCGTCGGGACGCGCCCGAATCTTGGCGCGGCCGTACCTATCGCTGAGCGAATCGCAATCCGATCAAGGTCATCAACACGCCGGACATGGCGGTGCGCCATGGGCCTTCGATGATGATCTGAACGAACGGAAATGCAATCACGGCTACCCGCACCGCGGTCACGAAGTTTCGTCTGACCAACCAGAACGCACCAAGCGCACCGATTGAAATCAGCGCGGGAAGGGGCGCAAGGAGTGTCTGAGCACCCACCCAAGTGAGGACGCTCTTCCCACCCCGAAAGCGAGCGAAGAGCGGCCACGCATGACCGACCATGGCAGCAAGGCCGACAAGGTACGACTGCCACCACTCCAACCCGAGTGCCAGCGCAATGGCGACAGGGATCGTTCCTTTCAGCACATCACCGACGAAAACGAACGTTGAAGCACCTTTGTCGAGGTGGGCTTTGGCATTCCAGAAACCCGGGTTCTTGTCGCCGATCTCACGCAGGTCTGGTGCACTGGCACGGCGAGCCACGAGATTGGCAAGGGGAAGGGAGCCAACCAAGTAGCCAAACAATGCAACGACGATTGGGTGTCCCAAGTTCATCGGTGTAAGCATTGCTGATCGTGGGTCGTATTGCATCGTTTCACCTCTGTAGGTGGGCGAATGCGTTGCAGGGCATGAACGCGCTTGCCCGCAATCGATTTTCTCTGCGCGGCGTGGATGGCCTCGAGTTCTGGCGGGTACTCGGTACCGGGAAGGGCGACGACACCTCGCCGAGTGCCGATCTCTCGCGTACCGCGTTGTTCTTGATGTGGCGTAATGAAGATGCCCTCCAAAACTTCTTGCGCGAGCATTCAGTGGCACGGCAAATGAATGAAACCGAAGAGCATTGGCATGTGAAGTTGCGATCAGTGGGAGGCATGGGCTCATGGAAAGGACGCACGATTCCTGAGCTGCTGGATCGGGGTAGCGACGATGGTCGGATCGCAATCATCACGCGGGCTCATGTGCATACGAAGAGCTGGCGCACATTTGGTAAAGCCGGTGTGCCAGTCGATCAATCACTCAAGGGTGCGAATGGGCTGCTCCGAGTAGTGGGCATTGGCGAGGCCCCGGTAGGCATGCTCGGCACGTTCAGTTTGTGGCAGAGCACCGAGCACATGAAGCAGTGGGCTTATGGCTCCCCGCAACACCAAGAAGTGATGCGTCGTACTCGAGATGAAGGTTGGTACGGCGAGGAAATGTTCGCCCGATTCGAGCCTTACGACTCGATCGGTACCTGGGACGGCACGAACCCTCTGGCCTGACGAACCACGGGAAGGAGCATCCCGTAGGGCTCACCGTTCGTGGCGTGGTGCGTGCGGTGTGCATCTGCCAGATGTTCGAGCACAGCAGGCTTTCGCTTGCCCCACAGAGCGATGCGACGGTGAATGTAGATGTCGTGCACGGTGAAATACGTGGCGCCGTACAACGTGATCCCTACGCACACCGGTACGAGCACGGCGAAACCTGACACGTTGAACCCGAGTCCGAGGAGTCCCATCACGACTCCCGCGAAAGCGACGGGGAAGAGGTCGTTGGCCTCGATGAGCGTTGGCTTCGAGCGGGCAGCGTTGCGGTGGTGGCTACGGTGCAGTCGCTCACCGATCCCGTGCATCACCCAACGGTGGGCGGCATAGGTGAACGGCTCCATCATCAGGAAAGCCACGGCGGTAATCAACACGCTGCGCATGAGCGACAACGCTAGTAGTGCAACGGCCACACTTGAAGAGTGGAGTGGCAATGGGCAGTAACCCTCGATGTCGTGGTGTGGCTCGTGGCGGGTGTGGTCGTGGGGCGATACCAGGCGCGCCAGCCCCTGGAGGCACTGACCAAGCCCGGCCCTTTCACCCGCCTCACGAAATGGGAGGTTGACGGCTCACCGTTTCGTAAATGGGCCAAGGTAGACGCCTGGAAAGACCGACTTCCTGATGCAGGCACATGGTTCGGTGGGTTGTCCAAGAAGCGCCTCCCTGATGGCGGTGTGGGCGGGTGGCGGCGCTTTGCGGCTGAGAGCCTGCGGGCCGAGCGTACTCACTGGGCGATGTTCGCGGTCTTGCCCTTCTTTGCACTGTGGAACCCATCGGAGATTTTCATCGCAAACGTCGTGTTTGCGATGGTGGCGAATGTTCCCTGCATGATCATCGCGCGACACAATCGTGCGCGAGTCATGAGACTCGTGCAACGCACGCGCCGTCTAGCATGACGATGTGCTGAACATTCGTGGTCCTCTGCAGTGGTCGCTGCTTGGAATCACGGTGGTGAGTGGGGTGCTTGCCTTTCTCTTTGCGCGAGAAGATGGTGGTTCGGAAACGGTACAAACGACCGTTCCCACCACGGAAGTGGTGGCGACCACCACCACGACGATTCCTTATGAACCGGTCTTTTACACAGTGCAGTCGGGTGACTCGCTCTTCGGCATCGCCGAGCAATACCAAGTGAGCATGGAAGAAGTGATGCGAATCAACGGCATCACCAACCCCGACAAGGTGTATGCAGGTCAGGTTTTGGAATTGCCGGCACCGACGGGATTCGTCCCGGTCATGTCGTCGACGACGATGCAGCCGTAGTTTTCAGCTGCGACGCGACGCAACGAGTTCGGTCATCTCGTCGATAATTCGAGCGATGTCGAAATCTTTCGGCGTGTAGATCGCTGCCGCGCCGCTCTTCATCAGATTTTCGCGGTCTGATTCGGGAATGATCCCGCCGACCACCACCGGTGCATCCACGCCGAGTTGCCTCAACTGTCCAAGAACGTCAGGGATGAGCTGCATGTGTGAACCAGAAAGTATGGAAAGGCCGATCACATCCGGATCCTCATCGCGAGCCGATGCGGCAATCTGCTCGGGTGTCAGCCGAATGCCGGCGTAGACGACTTCGAAACCTGCATCTCGCGCGGCGACGGCGATCTGCTCGGCTCCACTGGAGTGGCCATCGAGCCCTGGCTTTGCCATGAGCAGCTTGGGCGGACCACCCGCAAGGGCCTTCACTCGTTTGGCGGCCTCAGCCAGATCTCCCGTCCGACGACCAATGGCCGCGCCAACACCCGTAGGAGCGCGGTATTCACCGAACACCTCGCGCAGTGTTCCGGCCCACTCGCCAGTGGTGCCTCCTGCGACGGCAAGAGCAATGGATGCAGTCATCACATTGACCTTTCCTTCTGCAGCCATTCGTAAATCGTCGAGAGCGCGCTTCACGGCGTCGTTGTCGCGCGATTTGCGCCACGTGGCGACATCGTTCACCGTCTCTTGTTCCACTCGCGGATCGACTTTCAAGATGTTGTCGACATCGTTCAGAGGTGACTGTGCGGCTTCGGTGAACTTGTTCACACCCACGACAACTTGTTCACCCGACTCAATGCGTCTCGTGCGGTCGGACATGGACGACACGAGTCGACCCTTGAGATCCTCTACGCACTCGAATGCGCCACCTCGGGAGATGATGTCGTTCATTTCCGTCCAAGCGGCTTCTGCAATCTCATTGGTCTTCGTTTCGATCACTTTGGATCCGGCAAAGAGGTCGTCATATTCGAGGAGGTCCGTTTCGAAGGCGAGAACCTGCTGCATTCGTAGTGACCACTGTTGATCCCACGGCCGAGGGAGACCAAGTGCCTCGTTCCATGCAGGCAATTGGATGCTCCGTGCTCGTGCTTGCTTGGAAAGTGTGACTGCAAGCATCTCGAGCACGATGCGCTGGACGTTGTTCTCTGGCTGAGCCTCGGTGAGGCCGAGTGAATTCACCTGCACGCCGTAGCGGAAACGGAGTACACGTTCATCGGTGATTCCGTATCGCTCGCGACCGATGCGCTCCCACAGTTGAGTGAAGGCACGCATCTTGCACATTTCTTCCACGAAGCGAATTCCCGCATTCACGAAGAACGACATCGAACCGAACACGGCAGGAAACTTCTCTGCGGGAACCTGGCCGCTCTCACGAACTGCATCGAGGATGTCGATCGCGTTGGCGAGCGAGAACGCCACCTCCTGCACCGGGGTCGCACCAACTTCTTGCAGGTGGTACGAGCACACGTTCATCGGGTTCCACTTCGGTGCATTGGTGGAGCACCAGGCGATCATGTCGACGATCAGACGCTTGGATGGCTGCGGCGGGAAGATGAAGGTTCCGCGCGAGAGATATTCCTTGACGATGTCGTTCTGGGTAGTTCCACGCAACTGATGTGATGCGACACCTTGTTCGGCAGCGTTGGCTACGTATAGCGACAACAGCCATGCGGCGGTGGCATTGATCGTCATCGATGTATTCATCTCGCCTGGAGGAATACCGTCGAGGAGAGTGCGCATGTGGCCGAGGTGCGCCACGGGCACACCTACCTTTCCCACTTCGCCTCGTGCAAGCAGATGGTCCGGGTCGTAGCCCGTCTGCGTTGGGAGATCGAAGGCGATGGAAAGACCGGTTTGACCCTTGGCGAGATTGGTGCGGTATAGCTCGTTGGAGGCGGCCGCAGTGGAGTGGCCGGAGTACGTGCGCATCATCCACGGTTCATCGCGCATGAGTTCAGGCTATTGGGTCGATGGCTGTGGCCAGTCTGCGCAAGTAGGCATCACGGGGGATCTCCACCGCGCCAAGACTGGCGAGGTGAGGGGTCACCCACTGCACGTCGAGAAGCGCCATGTTCGACGATCGCATGGTTTCGACTAGGTGCATCAACGCGACTTTCGAGGCATCGGTTTCGGTGTGGAACATCGACTCACCGGCAAAGAAGCGATCGATCCTCACGCCGTACAGTCCGCCGACCAATTCATCGCCGTGCCAGACCTCCACGGAGTGTGCCCATCCGAGGCGGTGTAGCTGCCGATAGGCATCGATCATCTCGTCATTGATCCACTTGCCGGCACGCGGAAGTTCCGCACACGATGCAATCACATCATCGAAACACTCATCGATGGTGCAGTGATATCGCTTGGCGCTACGAAGCATCGAGCGTGTGACATGCAAGGAGCCGAGTTCGATGATCCCTCGCAACACGGGCGACCACCACGCGAGGACGTCGTCGGAACTGATGTGCATGGGGAATAACCCATGTCGATAGGCATCGATCAACGTGCTTGGTTCGAGGTCGGCGCCGGTCGCGACCACATCATCGATCGACCAACTCGAACTCTCTGGTAG
>CAZZJH010000003.1:15085-41640 GCA_964654335.1 uncultured Acidimicrobium sp. | reverse complement strand
CCGACGGCTCCACCAACTCTCGGCAATTCGAGGGGATGGACGATGACTTGTGCACCCACCGCAAGATCTCGCAACGACGGGCTCGAGGATGTGGAAACCGCAGCGTCGTAGAGATTGCGATAGACGACCAGTCGGAATTGATACGAGTTGCGTTGCGTTCCCTCGAACTCCGTACGAGCAAGCGCCACCTCATGGGCGCGAACGGTCAGCACGCCATCACCCGCAAGAGACTTGGATTCACGCAACGATGCAAACTCGGGAACACGATCGATCATCGTTCGTTGCACCTCGGCAAACGAGCGCATCCCGAGTTCCTTGCCGCAGGCGCCAGCAAGCTCCAAAGCGATCATCCAGTCCGGTCGCGACGTGCCGGCAGCAGTCACCTTCTGGTTGACGGTGCTCACGCGACCTTCGAGGTTGGTCGTCGTGCCGGTCTTCTCGCCTTGTACGGCTGCAGGCAGTACTACATGAGCAGCCTGAGCGGACTTCGACATGAACGCGTCGATCGACACGACCATCTTGGTGCTGGCAAGTGCTCGACGAGCCAGATCTGCGTCGACGAAATCGTTCAGCGGGTCGGAACCTAGGAGCACGAGCACATCGAGCTTCCCCGCTGCTCCACGACGAAGGATCTCGGCGGTGTCCCCTGCGCCATTGCGCGGTGTCAGACCTGCGGTGATCGCGCCGCGTACGTTGCCGCGGCGTAAGACAGGCAGAACTTTGGCGTGTGGAGCCAGATGCAACAGTTCGGCGAGGGCACTCATTACTGAATCCGCAGACTCGGCCAAATTCGGTCGACCGACCACGATCGAAACGCTGCCCTTCGCCAACTGCGCAGCGATGTCACCAGAAAGTGCTCCCCCACGAATTGCCGAGGCGAACATGCCTGGTTCGACGAGGATCGACCGCCAGGAATTCTTCGTCAGCCCACCTGCACTGCACGAAGTCAGCTCGACGATGCGGGTCGTGCGATGTTCTGCCGCATGGCGCAGTCGCAGATACAGCACCGGCATCTCTTCCTTGAGGTCAGGCGCCAGCAGGATTGTCGTCGTCGAAGCCGCCACTTCGTCGATGGTCGCCTGAGGCAATGCGAACACTTCGGGTGGAAGCCCATCGGCGAGTTGAGCATCGCGCTGATCCACACCAAGAGCGTCGGCAAGCGAAGCCCACGCATAAGCATCTTCGTTCGTTCCACGTGCGCCACCGATGATCGCCACCAAGTCGCTCGACCCTGCAAGAGCCGTGCGCAGTGCGCGCGAAACCATGTCCATCGCTTGAGACCACGACACTGCTGTGTAGCTGCCCGATGCGTCTCGCACCAGTGGATTCGTGAGTCGATCTTCCGAGTTCACCGACTCGAAGTTGAACCGACCGCGGTCACACAACCAACCCCAGTTGACTGCGTCGACGTCGACACCCTGTACGCGCACCACTTCGTCTCGACTGCTCTGCACCACTGTCCGACAACCGACCGAACACGTCGTGCACGTGCTCTCTACTTCCTCGAGATCCCACGGGCGAGCCTTGAATCGATAAGGCTTGGCGGTCAGCGCACCAACTGGGCAGATCTGCACGGTGTTCCCCGAAAAGTACGAACTGAATGGCTCGTCGGGGAACGTCATCACCTGCGTGTTGTTGCCACGACTCGTGAACGAAATCAGTGGATCGCCGGCTACCTCGTCGGCGAATCGGGTGCAGCGATCGCACAAGATGCAACGCTCGCGGTCGAGGAACACGTTGTCGCTGATCGGAATCGGCTTCTCGTAGTGCCTCTTCTCCTCCACATAGCGACTTTCGCCAGGACCGTGACTGAAGGCTTGGTCTTGCAAGGGGCATTCACCACCCTTGTCACACACTGGGCAGTCGAGCGGGTGATTGGCGAGCAACAACTCGAGCACGCCTTCTTGCGCCTTCTTCACATCGTCCGTTGCAGTTCGCACCACTTGGCCCTCGGCCACCGGAGTCATACACGACACCACCATCGCGGGACCACGTGGGGTGTCGATCTCGACGAGACACTGGCGGCACATACCCACCGGTGACATTCGTGGGTGATAACAGAATCGCGGGATGAAGTCGCTCGTACGGTCGGCGGCAGCGATGATCATCTCGCCTTTACGCGCCGCCACCTGTCGACCGTTGATCGTGATCGAGACGGCATTGGGATCCACCACTGCGTCCTGCGTCGGTTCGGTGGTGGTCACGCTGATGCTCCCACCGCAGTCACGGGAATCGTCCGACGGTGCTTGACTCGCGCGGCGAATTCCTCCGGGAAAAGCGTCAATGCAGAATGCACCGGCGCATATGCAGATGGTCCGACGAAACAGATCGTCGTCATCTTGTACGGAAACGGTACGGCGGAGAGGCCGAGTCGTTCATTCGATGCGTGCGGGAAGCTTCCCGGACAAATCATCGAGCCGACTTCCACCAGTTGAGCCAAATCCTCCGTGGTTCCGTCGCCGTTGACGACGCGCGTGAGAATTCGCTGCAACCATGTTCCACCTTCGCGGCACGGTGTGCACTTGCCGCACGATTCATGGGCGTAGAAGTTCGTCAAAGTGAGCGCAGCGGCCGGAATGTCCGTCGTCTCGTCCATCACCATGACTGCACCCGATCCGAGCATCGACCCGGCAGGACCAACTTGGCTCGCTTCGAAAGGAAGGTCGAGTTGATCGGCAGTGAACCACGGCGCAGAACCACCGCCCGGCACGAAAGCCTTCAATGCATTTCCGTTGCGAATCCCCTGACAGAACTCGTCGCCGTACAACAAGTCGCGGAACGTCGTCGTCCCGTTGACGATCTCATACACACCCGGTCGCTTCACATGACCCGAGACAGCAACCATGCGTGTGCCCGGAGACGTCTTCGTGCCGATCGCCGTGTACGCAGCGGATCCATTGCGCATGAGCCAAGGGAGGTTCGACAACGTCTCCACGTTGTTGACGATCGTCGGTTTGCCGTAGAGACCGATCGCCGCGGGAAAGTACGGGGGCTTCAAGCGCGGCATGCCACGGTTGCCCTCGAGGCTCTCGATCAGCGCAGTTTCCTCGCCCACCACGTACGCGCCAGCACCCCAGTGCAACACGACATCCACCGAGAAGGTCGAACCCAACACATTGCGTCCGACAAGACCGGCGGCGTACGCCTCGTTCAACGCGGTAGCAACTCGTTCTTGAGCCAGCGCCATCTCACCGCGAATGTAGAGGAAACACTGCGACAACCCAGCCGCATAACACGCAATCAAGCAGCCCTCGATCAACTGGTGCGGATCACGTTCCATCAACAAACGGTCCTTGTAGGTGCCCGGTTCACTTTCGTCACCATTCACCACCAAGTAGCGAGGCCACACTCCTTGTGGAGTGAGCCCCCACTTCGTGCCCGCTGGGAATCCCGCACCGCCGCGACCGAGGATCGTCGCACTTTTCACTTCTTCGTGCACTGCACTCGACGGCTGCTGCAGTGCCTTGCGTAATCCTTCGTACCCACCGGTCGCGCGATAGCGCTCGAGCGTGTAGGAGTCTTCATACTGAAAACGCTCAGTGACGATTTGTGGGCGATCTCCCGCCACGAACCCAGGGGCGTGTGGAAACGTCGTCACAGCGCGGCCTTTCCGTCCAACCACGACGGCTGCCCAACTTCGGCATCGGGGCTCACCGCGCCAACGGCCCGCTCGACAGAAACACTTTGACGAACTCGCGCAAGCGTGCCATGTGGGGGAATCTCTTCAGCGAGGCGTCCTGCCCGCAAGTCATCAATCAATTGTTCCACCTGTTCCGGGGTGATGCGATAGCGATAGCGATAGTTCACTTGCAGACATGGTGCTTCCGTGCATGCAGCTTGGCACTCGGCATGCGCAAGCGTGATCAAACCGTCACTGGTCGTGCCTCCGGCCTTGACGCCAAGCTTCTCTTCCGCGCGATGCATCAACTCATGCGCACCCATCAACGCACACGACATGGTGCCGCAAATGTTGATCAAGTACTTGCCCACCGGCTCGAATCGGAACATCTCGTAGAACGAGGCCGTTCCATACACCTCTGCTGAAGTAACCCCCACAAGTTCACCGATGTGCACCATCGCCTCGCGCGTGACGTACCCTTCTTGTTCCTGCGCCAAATGCAATAAAGGTACGAGGGCGGACTTGGGGCGCGGATAACGCGCGACGATCTCGTGCGCCACCTTCACGTTCTCGTCGGTCAATCTGCTCATCGATCCACCTCACCGAGCACGGGGTCGACGGACGAGATCACGGCGACGGCATCGGCAACGAGACCACCACGCATCATGTGCGGCAATGCCTGAATGTTGACGAAGCTCGGGGCTCGCACGTGCATTCGATATGGGGTGGAGGACCCGTCGCTTGCGATGTAACAACCGATTTCACCTCGCGGGCTTTCGATCGCCACGTACACCTCACCCTCGGGAACCTTGAACCCCTCAGTGAAGATCTTGAAGTGGTGGATGAGCGCTTCCATCGATTCGTCGATACGAGCGCGGGGCGGTGGAGTCACCTTCTTGTCTTGGATGCGGAAGTTGCCTTTGGGCATCCGATCGAGAATCTGACGCACGATCTTCATCGACTCACGAATTTCAGCCAAGCGAATCGAGTAACGATCGAACGCATCGCCATAGGTGCCGACGATCACGTCGAAGTCGACGTCGTCATAACGCAGATACGGCATGTCACGTCGCAAGTCCCATGCGACACCCGTGGAGCGAAGGATCGGACCAGTGGCGCCGAGGGCAACCGCCTCGTCTTTGGTGATCACACCAATTCCTTGCAAACGCTCGCGCCAAATCGGCTGACCAGTCATCAACACGTCGTACTCCTCGAGCCGCGGCGGCAAGAGGTCGAGAATGTGCAAGACGTCATCACGCCAACCCGGAGGAAGGTCGGCGGCAACTCCACCAGGACGAATGAAGTTGTGGTTCATTCGCAATCCCGTCACCTTCTGGAAGAAGCGCAACACTTCTTCGCGCTCTCGCCAGCCATAGATCATCATCGAGACTGCGCCGAGGTCCATTCCGTTCGTCGCCATGAACAACAGATGGCTACTCATGCGATTCAGCTCCGACAGCAACATGCGCATCCACACGGCACGCTCAGGGATGTCCTGGTCGATACCGAGCAACTTCTCCGTCGCCAACGAAAAGACCAGTTCATTGTTCAACGGCGAGGCGTAGTCCATACGGGTGACGTTCGTGCCACCCTGCAAGAACGAAAGCGACTCGCCCGTTTTCTCCATACCTGTGTGCAGGTAGCCAATGATCGGCTTGCAACGAAGGACGGTCTCGCCCTGTAGCTCCAACATCAACCGCAATACTCCGTGAGTGCTGGGGTGTGAGGGCCCCATGTTGATGATCATCGTCTGATCGTCGGAAACCACGCCTGCGTCCGCGAGTTGCGCAGCTTCGGCTTCGCTCATACGTAGAACTGCACCGACTTCGCGGAACAGTTCCTTCGCCGTGCTCTCGCTGCGGGTCTTCATCTCTTGTGCACCTTCGGAGGTGCCGGCCGCAACGGTGGTCTTGCGTAAGTCGGAGATCGTCACGACGCCGCTCCCTTGAACTGCACGGGAATGCGTCCCTGTGCATAATCCTTGCGCAACGGATGACCGTCCCAGTCCTCCGGCATCAAGATGCGTGTCAGGTCGGGGTGTCCGCTGAAGGAGATGCCGAACATGTCGAACGCTTCTCGTTCCATCGCCTCGGTTCCTGGATGGAGGTCGAACAACGAGGCAAGAGTCGGATCGTTTTCTGGCACTTGCACGCGAACGCGAAGTCGTTCGCGGCGCTGCATCGACAACAGGTTTGCCACCACTTCGAAACGCTCTGCTTGCACACCTTCAGGAAGTTGTCTTCCCGGATGGCTGAGGTAGTCCACCGCCGTGAGATCCACGCACATGGTGAATCCATCGTCCACCAACTGCTTCATCACCGCGAGATAACGATCTCTCGGCACGAACACGACGGTTTGACCGCGCGAATCGCCCACTGGGCAGTCGTGCAGCATCAGCGAACTCCGAGAATCACTGGAGTCGAGTTACCTGCCGGAATTTCTTGAACGTGAACGTCGGCACCTGCACCACTTGCCTTGCGTCGACGCATGATCTCGCCGTCTTCGATCAACTGGTGCAGCGTTTCGATTGCGTGAATCAACGTTTCAGGTGTCGGAGGACAACCGGGCGCGTACACGTCGACCGGAACGATCTGATCGACTCCCTGCACGATCGCGTAGTTGTTGAACATGCCGCCGCTCGAGGCACACACACCCATGCTGATCACCCACTTGGGTTCCATCATCTGGTCGTACACCTGTCGCAACACCGGTGCCATCTTCTGACTCACACGACCAGCCACGATCATGATGTCTGCTTGACGCGGAGAAGCGCGGAACACTTCCATTCCGAAGCGCGCGAGATCGTAATGACCTGCTCCGGTGGCCATCATCTCGATCGCACAACATGCGAGGCCGAAAGTTGCCGGCCAACTTGAGCGTGAGCGCGACCACTTGACGATGTCTTCGAGACGGGCAGTGATGAAGTTGTGCTCCAAACCACCGAGGCCATCCTTGGCGACATTCTGTGCAATTCCCATCAGGCAGCCTCGCCTTCCCTGCCTTCGAGTCCGACTCGACGAACCGTCGAGCGCGTCGTTCTGGCACTCGACACCATCTCGTCATCCGACGTCAAGCGAACGGCACGCTGGATCGGACCCCAATCGAGTGCTCCGCGAGCCACCGCGTAGACGAACGCAACGAAGAACACTGCGCTGAATGCGATCATCTCGAAGAAGCCATACACACTGAGAGTCTCGTGAGCGATCGCATATGGATAGACGAAGATCAATTCGATGTCGAACATGATGAAGAGCATCGCGATCACGTAGAAGCTGACCGGGAACCTCTCCGGCGCTTCCCTGCTCGGCACGATTCCACACTCATATGGAGCGGACTTGGCGGAGTTGGGGCGACGAGGAGCGAGCAGTCGTGATGCCAACAAGCTGAGCACGGCGAACAGTAACGCGACGATCGCCAGGGCGACGATTGGTAGGTACTGTCCCACGTCGAGCGCCTACGCCTTGGTGGGTAGTCGCTCGCCACTCACGTTCTCGCGCAAGGCGAGATCGCGGCGGTGGAGCAACCAACACAGGATGAGGAACACGATCAGCGAGCCGAGCGTGATGAAGATCGCTGGCTGCCTCTTGGCACCGAGATCCCTCACCATGTAGACGTACCGATGTGGCTGCTCGTTGTCGATTACCGGACGAGCAGGCGCGCGGCCGGGCTCAACGCGCTGCGGCACGACCGGCGCCACCTCGACGAGCGCATAGCGCGGCTTGTGGAAGAACGCAAAGAAGTCGATTGATTCGGTAATCAGCGGATACCGCTCACCACCGCGGTCGTAGACGTTGATCGAGAGATACTCACCAGCGGCGAATTCCTCTGCCTCGTTCTGAATGATCGCGTCTGATGCCGCCACTGCTTGACCGCGTTGTGGGTCGGCCTCGTCGAGCAACATCCATCCCTCAGCTTGTATTTGGTTGGAGACAGTTTCGGCATTGGCTACTGCATCTCCTCCCAATTCGAGAGAAGTATTGATCACTCCCGCATCGAACAAGAACTTCGCGTCACGCACGATCGTGATCGGCTCTGCCGGCTTCCACGATGGCTCGGGCCCCTTCAAGCCGATGCCATACGTCCACCAAATTGCTCCCATCAACAGCATCCAGCCGAACAAACTCGCAAGAACTACGAGAAAACCGAGACGCGCACCGAGGTTGGTGCCGACGATCAAATACGAACCACCGATCAACACCACCACCATCGTGATGACGACGGCGATACCGCGAAGCTCCGGCTCCCACGCGATAGCCAACAACGACGCCAACATCTACAGACCCCTCACGTACTCGACGATTGCAGTGATCTGTTCCTCAGTGAGCAACTTGCCGAATCCAGGCATTCGTCCGCCGCCTTGACCCTGTGCTCCATAACGCTTGCCGTATTCGCTGCCGTTCTTGATGAAATCGATCATGTCGTCCTGCTTGGGGAACTGACGCACCGCAGATCCACCCGTGAGATTCGGCCCGAATGCACCGCCACCCGTGATCTGAGGATCGCCATAGGACCACCCCTTCGTATGGCAGCGCGCACACGAGTACGAACCGCCACCGAGATCGATGTTGAACAGTGCTTCACCAAGAGATCCGAATGTGCCGTTGCTGACCAAGCGCTCAGCCTCTGCCTGAATCTCGTCCTGGGTCGAAGCCGGCAAGTGGCCGGCATCACAAGTCAGCGGATCATCGGTTTCGAACGCACAGTTCTCACGAGGAACCTGAATGCTCTTCAAATAATCGATCAATGTTTGGATCTGCTGTTTGTTCAGCGGTCCGCCACCGGCCAGTCCCCACGCCGACATTGGCGAGAACGGACGGCCGTACTCAAGGATGAAACGAACTTCATCCTCGCTGTAGCGGTACAGAACGTTGTTCAACGCCGGAGCCTTCCAATCGACTGCCTTGACCTCGCCCGTATTCGGGTCGGTGATGGCATAAGCAGCGACGCCGCCCGCGCCATTCATGCCACCGTGACAACCAGCGCAGTTGTATCCACCATCAGCGGTGGTGGCGAACAACTTGGAACCCCAACTGGCGAATCGCTTGTCCCAGCCGTTTTGCGCGCCTTCTTGGCGACCTGGTTCGAGAATCCAATACAACGGCAGCACGATGGTGATCACCGCGAGGAACAACACGCCGATCAATTGCGTGCGCTCGAGCTTCTTGCCTTCGAGCTCCTCGTCGTCGTAATAGGGCTTGCGATTGGCTGCAAGGCGAATCTCGGAGCCAATCTCGGCACGTCCCTTTCGGATGTTGGCAATGCCGTAAATGGCCCATCCCGCCGTCGCGACTACGAGAACGATCCACGCCAATGTGGTGGTGATATCGGCAATCATCAGTGCGAACCTCCGCCCACGCAATGCGGACCTTCAGCCTCTTGACCAGTCGTGTTGGTTCCGATGGGCGGACCACCAAAAACTGCGCCTGTATCGATAACGAGTACACCGTTGTTCACCGAAACGCCGAAGTGATCCATGCCACGAGGCGCCGGTCCACCCTTCTTCTCCCCCACGCGGTTGTACTGCGAGCCGTGACATGGGCATTCAAACCATTGAGAGCTGGCGCACTCGGGAACTCGACATCCGAGATGTGGACACTTTTGATATAAAGCAATGACACCCGATTCGATTCCCGCCATGACAGCGGACTGACCGCCGTATACGGCACGCGCCTTCGACAACGCTTCTTTCGGATATTCGGTGATCCAGGCACGTGCCTGCGGGACGTAATAGAAACCCTTGTTCGCTCGGATTTGATCGACTACGTCTTCCACTGGTCCGACGGTGATCTTCGATCCGAATCCGCCTGAACTTCCCTTCCAGAGAAAGGCGACTACAGCCGCTCCGAACGCCCCAAGGCTCGCACTCATCAGCGTCACTGTTGCCCGGTTGAAGAATTGTCGACGAGACACTCCGATTGCTTCCGCATCCGGCGGCGACCATGGCGCAACTTCTGCCTTCGGAGCAGCGACGAGTGCAGTGGAGCGTGCTGCTGCCACCTGTGCTTCCACATCACGACCAGAGATGCGATCCGGATCGACCTTGCCACGATCCTTCTTGCGAGTCTCGCGCGACAATGCCCCCGCTCCGCGAACCTCACTCCGACGAGCGGAAGTCAACACGACGCCGAGTCCCGCGAGGATCAGGACGGCGACTGCGATGGTGATGATCGATGTGGTGCTCATGATGTGCCTTTACAACTCGAAGAAGATGCCATCGCGCCACGGGAACGTGAAGTTGTATCCCGGTCCGCGGAAGAACGAACTGATGATGACGAGAACCGCCCAGAACATCAGATGCACGGTGAACAAACTGGTCATGAACTTGCGATCCTCAGGCTTGTTCGATGGATTTCGGTCGAGGTAAGGCGCAAACATCAGAGCGATCAAACCCATCCCCGGAATCGTCACACCCGCGATCATCGGGTGAAACATCGTGAGCAGTTCCTGCAATCCGAGGAAGTACCACGGCGCCTTGGAAGGGTTCGGTGTTTGGTTGAAGTTGGCGGCTTGCAGCAGCGGTGCATTCACGAACCATGAGAAGAGGAACACGAACGCCGTGCAACCAAGAGCGGCGACGAACTCGATTGACAACAAGTGTGGCCACGTATGAACTTTGTCCACCGGCACAGCCTTGACGTCTTGGATCGAACCCGACTTGACCACCGTGAGCAGACGCTGTGTGTGACCACCGGGACCCGCACCTACCGGGAGTCCGCCGCCGGCGGGAGCAGCAACGACGGCGCCAGGCTTGTCGGCAACGGCAACACCGCCGGCCTTCGCAGCTTTGCTGCGCTCTAGTAAATGGTCGGGAATGCGCGACTCGTCTCCGCCACCCGAAGACTCTGAGCCTTGGGACGCGGCCTTCTCCCGCGCAGCCTGGGCTCGCTTCAGAAGGTGTTCAGGAATTTCCGTCATGTCAGTTCAACCTCATCCTCAGAGCGGACCGGAGATGCCGCCGTCCTTGCGCACCCTCCAGAAGTGGATGGCAAGGAAGATCACCGTTACGAATGGGAACAACAACACATGGAGCACATACCAACGCAGCAAGGTTTCAGCGCCGATCTCGACACCACCGAGCAACACGAAACGAACCTGCGCACCGATCACCGGTGAGTAGCCCATCATGTTGGTACCCACGGTCACGGCCCAGAGTGCCAACTGGTCCCACGGCAAGAGATAGCCGGTGAAGGACAACAGCAACGTGAGAGTGAGCAGGATCACGCCGACCACCCAGTTGAACTCACGAGGCGCCTTGTACGCACCGTGATAGAAAACGCGCGCCATGTGTAGGAACACGCTCAACACCATCAAGTGAGCAGCCCAACGGTGCATGTTGCGCACCATGTAGCCGAAGGTCACCGAAGTTTGCAGCGACTGAATGTCCTGCCACGCATCGGCAGCAGTCGGACGGTAGAAGAACATCAAGAAGATGCCCGTGATCGTCAAAAGGATGAACAAGAAGAAGCTCAGCCCGCCCAGGCACAGTGTGTAACTCACTTTGACTGCGTGACGCTTCACCTTCACCGGGTGCAAGTGATACAAGACCGAATTCATGACGACATACGAGCGGTTGCGCGGGGAGTCTGTGTAGCCCTTACGGAAGATCGATCCTGGACGGAAGATCGAGTTCCACACTTGGCTGCCCTGCAATGACTCGCCGAGTTTGGAAGCGCGATCCTTCAGCGACACACGGGGTTTTTCTTCGATAGTGCTTGCCATATCGTCTCCGATTCCTAGAAGCGCATTCCGTATGCGTAGCCGTGATTGTTGGTGCGCGTGTGGCTGTCACCGGTTGCAACCGGAGCACCCACTTTGCCGAGAATGATCACACCAGTTGGGCAACGATCGACGCACAACGCACAACGCGTGCACACGTCGTCGTCGATGATGAATACCACTTTGTCCGAGGGGTCGGCACCCGGTTGCTCGGTTCCACTCGACTCGGCAATCGCCTCGGGGGTGACCATGTGGATGCACTTCCACGGACAAATGTCCACGCATCCCTCGCACATGATGCACTCGGATTGGTCGATGTGAATGAACTGCTTCGGCTTTACCGCCTTGTTCAGATAGTCGGCATCCACCTCGACCAGTTGATACTGGTCAGACCATTCCGGCATCGGCGGGTTTGCGTCAGTGCGTGCCATCAGCCTTTCCTCACCAACGGTCGTCCGTAGGTCGACGTCTCGATTTCCTTCGGCTTGACTTCTCCGCGCTTCTGCCACCAACTGAAGAGATAGATCATCAAGCCGATGTAGAACGCATGAATGACGATCACCAGGATGTCGCGAATGGCTTCATAACTCATGGTGAACGGAAATTGCCCACCGAACGCCTGTGGCTTGAGCAGATCGAACGGACCAAAAATGATCTTGTCCTTGCGCCAACCGAGATCTTTGTCGGCATGGTCGATGAATTGGTGCGGCACCACGCCGAATGCGAGGAACATCACGCCGAATGCGTACACGGAACCGAACATCGCCTCGCCCCATGTGCTCTTACGGTTGACCGGACGACGCTTGCCCACAGGTATGACGGCAAGCGCCATTGCCGTGGTCACCGCAAAAGAAAACAGGAACGCCTGATTCATTCCGGGCCATTCAAGGATGTCGATCGCGAGCATGGGTCTCGGGGTGGTCCTTCCTCGTGAAACCACTCACGAGACTAGTGCCCACTCGCGCCGAAGGGCGAAAGGTGCGAGGTCGTGAACTCGTGCAGTTGTCCATGACTCTCGTCATTGATTGCGTTCAACACATGTGCACGAGTGCCCTGTGACGACACGTGGCAACTCGACCATATTGCTCACCCCTCCTGCGGGTGCCTTAGAGTAGGAGCGGCTCGGAACGAGTCGACCGCGAGTAAAGGACCATCGTGACTGAAATCCCCGAACATCTCCTGAAGCGCTCCAAGGAGCGTCGTCAGTCGTTGTCGGGTGATGATGCCCCCGCGGCAAGCGAATCGACCCAAGTCGAGAAGGCCACGAGTGCGGCACCGGCGAAGGCCGTTCCAGCTGCGCCGAGCGCTCCGCCACCTCCGCCGCCTGATCCTGAGTACGTAGTTGCCGCAAAACGTCGCAAGAAGATTCCGTTCTGGGCGATGGCCGCGTTGAGCCTGCTCCCATTGTGGGCATTCCTCTATTTCCTTGCTCTTCAACCAAAAGAGGAAACCGTCGAAGGACCGATGGCGATCGGTGCCGGCATATTCGGAAGTTGCGCAGGCTGTCACGGCGCCGCAGGTCAGGGTGGAGCTGGTCGCGTCTTACATCAGGGCGAAGTAATGAAGACCTTCCCGAAGATCGAAGACATGCTCAACTTCGTCTACACCGGAAGCCAGGCTTTCGCCTCGGCAGAGATCCCCGTGTACGGAGATCCCAATCGTGAAGGTGGAGCTCACGCGCCACTGTCTTACAACGGCAACCCCATGCCGCAGCAAGGACAAATGGCTGGTGGTGCACTGACTGACTACGAAATTCTCGGCGTCGTGTGCCACGTTCGCTACGAGATCGCGGGTACTGATCCAGCCAACGAAGCGTGGGCAACGGAGTACGAGCACTGGTGTTCTCCGGAGTCGCCGATCTTCCTCGCTCTCGAGGCGGGAACGAGCAATTTCGACACCATTGCAGACGACTTTGCTTCGTTGATGCCCGCTCCACTGCAGGTGGGCACCAAGCCACGCGCTTCATCCGGCGAGTAATTGCCGTCTCCGTCGCGCGTTGATCGCGACGTCTCCATACGCTGAAAGCGATGTCTGAACGCTCGATCGATACTGACGTACTGGTAATCGGAGGAGGCCCAGCCGGGTCCTCAGCTGGCTACTGGTTGGCGAAGCACGGTTGTTCCGTGACGATCGTCGAGAAGAAACACTTTCCTCGCGAGAAGACTTGCGGCGACGGTCTCACGCCCCGCGCAGTGAAACAGATCGAAGACATGGGCCTCGGAGCACGACTCTCTACGTTCCATCGATACGAAGGATTGCGCGCCACCGCACACGGTAAGGAACTCGAGTTGCAGTGGCCCACACACCCCATCTATCCCCGTCACGGTTACGTAGTGCGTCGTCGAGAACTCGACGAAATGGTCGCACGCAATGCCCAAACTGCGGGCGCGACCCTTCTCGAGGGACACGAGGCATCTGCGCCGATCCACGAAGACGGTCGACTCGTCGGTGCCACGGTGCTCGACAAAGATGCCAATGAATCGACCGTTATTCGCGCGAAGCATGTAGTCGTCGCTGATGGCGCGAACAGCAGATTTGGTCGCTCGCTGGGTACCGCGCGACGCAAGGAATGGCCGTACGGCACCGCAATTCGCACGTATTGGCAGAGCCCGCGACACGCAGAGCCATGGATCGAATCGGCGCTCGACGTGAAGGACCGTGAAGGCAACTCGATGCCCGGTTACGGATGGATCTTCCCCGTTGGCGACGGCACGATCAACGTCGGCGTCGGTTTGTTGTCCACGTTCAAGAAGTTCAAGGACGTCAACACCACTGTCCTTCTCGACAGTTACGCGCACATGATCGCCGACAGTTGGGGTATCGATCCCGGTTCCCCTGAATGCAAAGCGACCTCGGGGAAAATCCCGATGGGCGGATCGGTTGGGCCAAAGATTGGCAATGGATTCGTCGTCGTCGGCGATGCCGCGGGAAGCGTCAATCCCTTCAACGGCGAGGGAATCGACTACGCGTATGAAACTTCCCGTATCGCGGCGGAGCTGATTGCCGAGGCAGTGGCAACGGGCGATGCTCGGGTGCTCGACCGCTACCCCGCAATGCTCGACGCCGAATACGGCCAGTACTTCAAGGTGGCACGGTTGTTCGCCAAAGTCATCGGTCGTCCGACTCTCATGCGCGAACTCTCACGAGTCGGCATTCACTCGCGAACTTTGATGGAGTGGGTACTACGAATCATGGCCAACCTGTTGCGGCCTGATGAGATCGGTCCTGCAGAAGCCGCTTACAAGGCCGCTGCAGCGATCGTTCGGCTTGCGCCGAACGCCTGACGAACTACGAACAGATCACCTCTGTCACTTCGTCGGTGATCAAATCCAAGGTCGTCGTGCTGCGATCGGGAGAAAACTTGTTGATGAAGTCACGCAAGGAAGTCGTCTCGGTTTCGCAGTTTCGCTCGACACCTACGGTCAACGGCACCACCCACCCGTTTTGGAGCACTCCCAAGTCACCTCCATCACGCATGTCCACGAGCGCGGGCAAGGTAAGCCGTATGTCACCTTCGTCGGTGTCTTTTGGAACGAGAGCAAACCAGACGATCGCTTCTCCCAGTGTGTCAGCAAGCATCACACACCCACTTGCGAAATCAGTGCAGGTGATCTCCCCGCGCGTCTGATCGAACACGGTCACGAGCCGACCGTCATCGAGTGAGATGGTTGCCTCACCAGTCGACTTACCGTCGACGATCGCCCAATTGTCCGTTGCAGTGATTGAGTCGGTAACTGCAACCAACTCAACGTTCATCGGCGCAGGATCGGAACCATCCGATCCTCCTCTGACCAAGGTGAACACTCCGAGCAACACTGCAAATGCCGCCACCAATGATCCGAGAGCGGCCCACGACCGCAGAGAGAGGAACGATTTCACTACTGGCCGAGTCAGCCGCGGCGCCCCACTGGCGCCATCCCAGCTTCAACCGCTTCGCGCGACAACTGTTCGTAGTAGCCGAGAATCTGGAGTTCCACTCCGAGGTCGACACTCCGAATGGACGTTTCATCGGGAACGGTGAGAACCACTGAAGCGAAGTTGAGGATGGAACGCACGCCCGCACCAACGAGCGCATCGGCTGCCGTTTGCGCTGCGTCAGGAGGTGTTGCAATCACACCGATGCTCGCGCCTCCGTCTTTGACAATTTGCGGCAGCGCATCAAGATGCTGAACTGCCACTCCGGCAATCTTGCGACCAACCTTCGACGAATCCGTGTCGACGATTCCCACGACGGGGAATCCACGTGATGAAAAGCCGTTGTAGTTGGCTAGCGCGTTACCCAGGTTGCCTGCACCGACCACCACCACTTTCCATTCGTGGAGCAATCCAAGTTCGCGCTTGATTTGGTAGATCAGGTAGGTGACGTCGTAACCGACACCTCGAGTTCCGTAACTTCCGAGATACGAGAGATCCTTGCGCACCTTCGCCGCATTGACGCCAGCCAATGCGGCAAGCTGATCACTCGACAACTGCTCCACCGATTCCGCTTTCAGACCATTCAGAATCTGTAGGTACACGGGCAACCTCGCCACCGCGGCACCCGGGATCTTGCGTCGAGAATCCAGTGTTTTGACGGGGGTTGGCTCGGTCACGGGCTCTAGGGTAGGCGCTCGTGCAGGATTTCACGATGTCTGGCGGCGAGGTTTCATGACTGGATCGGATCCCCTTACCGCCGTACTTGCCGCGGCTGCCGCCCTCATCGCCCTCGCCTTCGCCTTGATGTGTCTCGACCGCTTTCTCAATCGTCGACAACCGCAAGAGTTGGCCTGGTCGGTGGCGATGGCGCTGTTTTCTGTCGGTTCACTCGCCCTGTGGTTTGGTGAATCGGTCGGGTGGAACCCGTTCGCCTTCCGACTGTTCTTCCTCTCCGGCGCAGTACTCAATGTTGCGTGGCTCTCGCTTGGCACTATCTATTTACTTGTCGGAACAAGAGTCGGTGATGTCGTTCGTTCGTGGCTAATCGCAACGTCCTGTTTTGCTTCGGGCGTGGTGTTGTTCGCTCCTCTCAGGACTGCAGCCACTGGTCACGATCTGCCCACGGGTCGCGAAGTTTTCGGTCCCTTCTCCCGAGCATTGGCTGCCATCGGCTCTGGCGTTCCTGCACTCGTGATCATCGGCGGTGCGTTGTGGTCCGTGATGCGCATCATGCGCGGCAATTCACCGACCGTCACATCGACGATTCATCGACATGTCGATTCCCCCCGACGACTCGCATTCGGTAATGCACTGATTGCGATGGGAACGCTGATCCTCTCGGGAAGCGGTTCTCTCGCCGGAAGGTTCGGCAAGGATCAAGCCTTCGCCATCACGTTGCTCGCAGGTGTCACGGTGCTCTTCGTCGGCTTTCTCGTGGCCTCCAACTCGCTCGCCCGCACGCGACGGACGACCGCCCTTGGCTTGATCGGCGACTAGCGCAACACCAACTGCATGATTGCCGCGCCAAAAATGGCGGCTATCAACAAAGCGACGGTGAGGGTGGTGGCGGGGCGCATGGGATCAGACTAGGAGTCGGATCCCTCATCGGTTTTGCGGGAAAGTCGCACCGACGTAGACGTACCACCATCTGCTGAAGCAGACAGCACGACCCCCATGCCCACCGCGGCATCCAACTCGCCGGCAGCGGATGCCCGATCCATACAAATGGCCAACATCCCGTATGAATCGACGACGAGTCCGAGTCCTCCGCCGATCTCAGCGAACGACTTGACGACATGTGCGGACCTCACGATCGATTGTGTGGCGACATCCCCGACGATCTTCACCTGAATCGGCGAACCGAACTGTTCGACTTCTTGAGGACCAACGTTGAGTTGGCAATTTCCATAGTGATCGATCCACGTCACTTCACAGTGCACTTCCTCTCCCTCGATGCGATGGAGAGGAACGAGTCCTGGCATCAGCGATGCCGGGTCGATCTCGGTGCCGAGCGAAGTAAGCGCCACACCATTACATAGATGAGCTGCAGCAGGAGCAAAGATGTCGCGTCCTGCAAAAGTCGCACCTGGCGCAGTGAGCTGATAGTCGGGATTGTTCAACTCGAAAGCGCGCCGGGCCCCACCCGCCAGTGCAACGCCAGAGGCCAACAAACCGTTGTCGGGGCCAATGAACACGCCGCCCGGAACCTCTATGGCGATGCCTTTGCGACTGGTGCCCACACCCGGATCCACCACCGCCAACACCACACCGGAGGGCAGGTACGGAACTGATCGTGCGATTGCGAGAGAGCCGGCCCGCACGTCGAACGCGGGAATGTCATGAGTGATGTCGATGACACGAGCATGTGCCGCGATGTCGACGATCACACCTTTCACCACGCCAACGAACTCGTCACGTGTTCCGTAATCGGAAAAAAAGGAAACGTTGTCGATCGTCATCTTCTCGGCAGACACGTAATCACTCGGAACAAACGAATGGGCCGGTGCCAACCCCCCGACGGCACCGGCCCAAACGGCGCACTCTTGCGAGCGCGGCTCCCGGAGGGGGTAAAACCCCTTCCGGAGTACGTGAATTGTGGCATACCCTAGCGACCTACTGGCCCATCTCCCGACTGCGATTCACCGCAGATCGGACGGTTTCTTCGATGGCCGAGCGCAACCCTGCCGACTCGAGCGTGGCGATGGCTGCGGCAGTAACACCATTTGGTGACGTCACTTTGCGACGAAGTTCTGCGGGGTCCTCTGCGGTCTGCTGCAACAGGCGGCCACTACCCACCAGTAACTGACGAACCAATGCATCGGCAACGTCATGGGACAAACCCTGTTTGACACCTGCGTCGATCAACGCCTCAGCGACCAGAAAGAGATATGCGGGGCCAGACCCCGAAACGGCCGTGACCGCGTCCATCAAGCTCTCCTCCACCCGCACCACTAGGCCGACAGCCCCGAGGATCTCTTCGGCCCATTGCACATCGGCTTCAGTGCACCGCGCCGACCCACATACGGCAGAGACTCCTTCGCCCACCAATGCGGGGGTGTTCGGCATACTGCGCACCACCGCACAACCGTCACTGACGGCTGTCTGCAGCGTCTCCACCGAGACACCAGCCGCGATCGACAGCACTCGGCGCGCGCCACGAGCAGCGAGCTGAGAACAAACCTCTACTGCCGTGCCTGGCTTCACTGCAATCACGGCGTTCTCTACACCACCGATTTCGTCGACGATCTTCACGCCGGGGAACATCTCCTCCAAAACCGTCCTGCGCTCGACGGAGTGCTCCACGATGGTCACATCGGCAGATCGCCATCCTGCCTTGAGCAAACCGGCGACGATCGCCGAACCCATGTTGCCGCCACCCACGAAGGTGATCGATCGACGTTCATCCGTTGCCACGCGGTCAGGCTACCGACGTACCTCAGTCGACGAATCTGCTGGCAAATCCAATTCGAACGAGGGAGGGAAAGAAACGCTCCACTGTCGAGAACATGGTGCCGACGATGCGATCCAGCTCGGCCTCGTTCAGCGCGTGATTCGGCATTTCGCCGCGGAGGAAAACCGCGTCTTCAGCACCGATCGAGAAGTGCACCCCGACGAGTTGGTCGTTGCGCCGCAGCAAGACGTCGAACAACTGCTCGGCGTTCTCTTCAGGTGCTGGCATCACGTAGGTCTCGTAGCGCAGGGTTCGTTGGCCGAGTGTGAACCACAGAGTCGTGAACTCCTTCTCTTCGCCATGCATTCGAACGAACCAACGAATCTCGTCTCCCTCACCGTGGTCGATCGCCACGATCGCCGAGTTACTCGCGAGTTGGTGTTCGAACCAATCGTCGATCGACTGCCGTAGCCGCTCGAGACCGGCGGGATCGAAAATCTCACTCACGCCGAACCTCGGTCAGACGCAGGCGACGAGATCGCGTGCCTGCAATGTGCCATAGGCCGCACGTGCCTTGCGCGCTGCTGCGGCCCACGAGTACGACTTCGCCCGCTCTGCCGCTGCCGTGCCCATCTGAATGGCCAGCAGATGGTCGTCCAACAGCAGTGCCACATGTCGGGCGAAATCGGTCACATCCCGGTTGGGGATGAGGAATCCGGTGCGCGCGTGCTCGACGAGATTGAGCAGACCCCCGACGGCATTGGCCACGACTGGGGTGCCACAAGCGGCGGCCTCGAGTGCGACGAGTCCGAAACTCTCGCTACGGGATGGCACCACCACTACGTCTGCCGCGCGGTAGTAGGTGGACAAGATGTGGTGCGGTTGAGGTGGATGAAACTCGACACGGTCGCCAAGCCCAAGTGAGTCGATCAGTTCATGCACCTTCGCCAATTCTGAGGAGCCCTCGATACCGCTCGCTCCACCCACGACGACGAGTCGCGCATCTGTTCTTCCCAATTCAGCGAGTGTGCGCACCGCAACATCCAGACCCTTCAGCGGTTGGATGCGCCCCACGAACAACAAGATCGGATGATTCCCGAAGCCGAGCGCCTTGCGCGCACCACGTTGATCGCCCGGGGAAAAGAACGCCCTTTCCACTCCAGGGGCCACGACGTCGATGGCGCCGGGGGCCCGTCCATACAACGACTGGAACTGTTGCTGTTCCTGCTCGCAACTCACGAAAATCGAATCTGCACAACCGATCACTTCGAGCTCTGCTGTTTCGCGTTCGGCCGACTCGTGATCGCCACCGGCACTCTTCACCCTGGCAAACGTGTGGAACGTAGTGACGAGAGGAAGGTTGAGTTCGTGTTTTAGACGATGACCCGCAAGCCCGGAAAGCCAGTAATTGGCGTGCACCACGTCGGTACCACCCGACTTCGTGATGTGTCGCGCGACATTGTCGGTGAATTCGTCGACCACACCGACGAGTCCTTCCTTCTGCAAGTCCAGTGGACCCGCAGGGACGTGGACCACGCGGTGATTCGGCTCGATCTGCACTTCACGTGGCAGGTCGTCTCGCCACCGTCGCGTATACGTGGTGCATTCCACGCCGAGGTTGGCCAGTGAAGACACCAGTTCGCGCACGTACACGTTCATGCCACCGCCGTCACCCACACCGGCTTGCGCCAAGGGAGAGGTGTGCATCGAGAGCACAGCCACGCGTTGCATCACCAATGCAACCTATCTACGGCTCGTGTTATTCCGAACCGTTGCAGCCAAAGGGTCGACGGGTGTAGCGGAGCTCTGTGGCTACTCGCCTAGAAGCGTGTCGACGCTTGCGCCACCCGACTTGTAGCGATCCACCAACTCTTTGGTGAGGGCATCGATTTGATCGAACAACGATCGTCGCTCGTTCGAACACTTCCGCTCGAATTCACCCAGTCGATCGATTGCTGCGTCCAAGGAGTCGACATCAAGTGCAGCGAGTGCGCCGAAGCCAACCTCATCGCACAATGCATCGAGTTCCTTGACCAGCGGATGATCGAGGGGCACTGCGGTGTCTCGCGGTGGGCGAGACGATCCACCACCGTGTTCTTGGCCGAATAGTGCCGCTAGGTCTGTCGTCACATCCACCGATGGCCTGTTCTCACTGCGACGTGTTCGCTCGTCACGAGCCAAGTCCAGCCGACCTTGCACGACTCGCCGTACGAACGACACCGCGTCTTCAGATGCTTGAAGACTTGAACGCTCTGCGCGCAACTGCTCGACGGAAAGTTCGCTGGGCTTGGTCATCGGTCTCCTCCCGAGACGGGGGGCAGAATTGCCACTTCATCATCGTCGTCGAGTGGAGCGCCCAACTCAGCCGCTTCACCGTTGACCCACACTTTGCACGATGGCAGCACAGCTTCAAAGTTGGTGCCGAACTTCCGCTTGGCCGCTTCCAACAACTCCCCCACCGTCGCTCCCGGGAGCGATTCTTGCGACGTGCCGGCAGCTTCACGCGCTGATGCAAACAGGCGAAGTCGAGCCACGAGCCCATCGTACATTTGGCACTACCCTGCGTTGCCGTGAATGACCGCAAGATCGTGAGTTCATTGTTGGTCTTGCGACATGGTCAGTCGTTGTGGAACGTCGAAGAACGTTGGCAGGGTCGTGCTGACATCCCACTCAGCGATGAGGGTGTGCGTCAGGCATCACTGGCCGCTGAATCGCTCGGTTCTTTCGAGCTCATCGCCTCGAGCCAACTTGAGCGAGCCCGACACACTGCCTCGATCATCGCCGAACACCTCGGGATCGGTCCGGTGGAAGTGGACGAACGTCTACAGGAAACACATGTCGGCCCCTGGGAGGGTCTCACTCGCACCGAGATCGAAGAGCGGTGGCCCGGTTATCTACAGGAGCGCCGCAAGCCGGAGGGTTTCGAGAGTGACGAAGAGATCCTCGAACGGATGACCGCAGTATTTCTCGATCTAGGTCGACGCTGCGAAAATGCGTCAGCGTTGGTCGTCAGTCACTCGGGCGTGATTCGCACGTTGCGGCACCTGCTGAACGTCGACAATCCCCGCTTACCGAACCTCGGTGGGTCGTGGTTCCACGTTTGTCGAGATGGCTCGATTCAAGCCGGCGACGTCGTCTCCGTCATCGAACACCCCACCACGTCGGAATCCCTCTAATCGCCATGGTCATCGGTCGAATTCTCGACGACTCGTTCGTCGGTGAGATCAAACGCAATATCACCATCGTCACGCTCGCACGATTGGTCACCAACGCCTGCTATCGCTTCGCACCACCGTTCCTCGCGATCATCGTCACCGATCTCGATGTCACACTCTCCAAAGCGGGCTTTGCCATCTTCCTGTCCGAGCTCACTGGATTGCTCTCCCCGATGGTCGGTCGGTTCACGGAGCGCATCTCACACCGCGCAAGCATGGTGATCGGGCTCGTCGGCACTGGAGTGGGCTGTGTAATAGCTGCCATTGCGCCTTCACTGACTTGGTTTGCAATAGGCATCACCGTTCTCGTCTTCACCAAGCAATCTTTTGATATCGGCCTTGGCGCGTGGATCGCCGACCATGTCCCGTACGCCCAGCGTGGTCGGATCACCGGGCTCACCGAGATGTCATGGGCGCTCGGCTTGTTGATTGGAGTCTCAGTACTCGGCGTCGTGACGTCGATTGCTGGTTGGCGAGTTGCCTATCTCGTGGCTGTAGCAATGGTGGTGCTACTCACGATTGCGATCGCCCGTCGTGTCACCAACGAACCTAGAACACGAATCCAGCACGAAAGATCAGGGGCAGCGATTCGCGGCCGCGGCTGGATGGTCGTGCTCACGATGTTTTGCATCATGTCGGCTGCACAAAACCTTTTCGTCACATTTGGTTCTTGGCTGAGTGATGAATTCGGTTTCGATGCAGCGGGTTTGACGATCGTCGGATTCTCGCTTGGCGCCGTTGAACTCGTTTCGTCCTTCGGCAGCGCATCACGAACCGATCACTGGGGCAAGGAACGCAGCATCGCGCTTGGAGCATTTCTCATCGTTCCTGGCGGTCTACTGCTGGCCATGGGATCCGATGTGCTCTTGGTGGGTCTCATCGGCATCGGGATCTACCTGTTGGGTTTCGAGTTCTCCGTCGTCAGCCTTCTCCCCGTTGCCTCGGCCATCGTGCCGAACAACCCGGCCGTCGGTTTCGGATGGGTTCTCGGAGCAGGGGCACTCGGTCGGGCCGCGATGTCCCTCGTCTCGACCCGTGTGTATGAAGAACACGGCATCCGCGTCGCCGCGCTGCTCGGACCGATCCTCTCCTTCGTCGCCATCACACTCATCCTTCACCACGGCCGCCTCGCCGCGAGAGAGCAATCAGCCTCGAAATAGGTTCGTGATCGGCATTCGCCGATCCTTGCCGAAAGCCTTCGTCGAAACACGAACTCCGGGTGGCGCCTGACGACGCTTGTACTCGCTTGCATCGACGAGACGAGCAATCCGAGTCACCAACTGCTCGTCAAAGCCTTTTGCGACGATCTCGTGGGTCGTCAAGTCGTCTTCCACGTACATCGCGAGTATCGGATCGAGCGTTTCGTATGGAGGTAACGACTGATCGTCTCGCTGCTCTGGTCGCAACTCCGCAGAAGGGGGCTTGGAGAGAGTCGAAGCAGGTATCAATTCCCGACCGGCGCGTTCGTTGATCCGTTCGCACAGTCGATACACGGTGGTCTTGAACACGTCCTTGATCACGGCATAGGCACCCACCGAGTCGCCGTACAACGTGAAGTAGCCGACGGCAATCTCGCTCTTGTTCCCCGTGGTCAACACCATCCATCCGAACTTGTTCGACAATGCCATCAGGGTCGTGCCGCGAATCCTGCTCTGCAAGTTTTCCTCGGTCAGATCTTGTGGTCGTTCGGCGAACATCGGCTTGGTCATTCGCAAGTACGCGTCGAACGCGGGTTCGATTTCGATCGTCTCAAGTGCAATTCCGAGATTGCGAGCGAGATCAGCTGCATCGTCACGTGAGCCCTGGCTCGAGTAGCGCGAGGGCATCGACACTCCATGGACGCGAGCTGCGCCGAGTGCCTCGACAGCAATCGATGCCACGAGGGCAGAATCGATTCCCCCGGAAAGACCGATCACCACGTCGGTGAATCCGTTCTTGCGCGCGTAATCACGGGTGCCGAGAACCAGCGCATGGAGAATTTCATCCAATTCGTCGAGCACGGGTTCGATACGGGGGGCGGCAATTTCCTGACGTATAGGTTCTGCATCAGAAACACTCACCACGGCTTTCGTGACCGACTTGTCGGAGGCGTCGATGTCGACGACGAGGAAGTCCTCCTCGAATTGGCGAAGTCTGGCGAGCAGCGAACCGTCACTGTCGACGACCATGCTTCCACCGTCGAAGACGAGTTCGTCCTGGCCGGATACCTGATTGACGTACACCACTGCGCAGTCGTTGTCGCGGGCGCGATCGACGATCAACTTTTCGCGCTCACCAATCCGACCTCGATGGAACGGTGAGCCGTTGATGTTGAGCATCACCGATGCACCGGCATTGGCCTGAGCCTGCACTGGCCCATCTGTAAACCAGATGTCCTCACAAATCGTGAGGCCACACGTGACACCGCCAATGCGGAAGAGCGAAAACGAATCGCCTGGCTCGAAGTAACGCTCCTCATCGAACACCCGATAATTCGGCAGAAGATGCTTCCGATAAGTGCCCATCACCCGCCCGTTGGCACAGACCGCAGCAGCGTTGTACAGGAAATCATCGTCGCGATCGACGAACCCGACTACCGCCGCACACGAGCCAGTCGTCGCGGCAAACTGCTCGAGCATTCGGAGGTTTTCGGTAACGAAGCCGGCCTTCAGCACGAGATCCTCGGGCGGATAGCCGGTGATCGACAGCTCGCCGAAGACGACGACGTCACAGTGCTGGCTCGACGCTCGTTCATAGGCCTCGGTCAGTGCTTTCACGTTGCCCACCAGGTCACCCACCGAGGGGTTCATCTGGGCGAGGGCGACTCGCAGCGTCGTCACGTGTTTCAGGCTACGGCTCGGCGCTCGAGGGAAACTTCACACGCCGTTTACAAACGGGCAACGGCCGAGAAACTGCTCGATGCAAGACTTTGCACTTCGAAACAACGGGCCCCAGGGTCCACTGCTCACGAGAGGATCACCATGCCGTATCAGGCCGAATACATCTGGATCGACGGACACAAGCCCACCCCAATGCTGCGCTCGAAGACGAAGATCTTGAAAGACAGTGTGAAGACCCCGCCGATTTGGGGATTCGACGGCTCCTCTACCGAGCAGGCCACGGGCGACAAGTCCGACTGCATGTTGAAGCCGGTCTTCACCTGCAAGGACCCGATCCGTGGTGGCAAGAACATCCTCGTGTTGTGCGAAGTGATGCTCGCGCAGACAGGTGCGCCACATCCCACCAACACGCGTGCCGCACTCGTGGAGACGGCAAAGAAGTTCGCTGCCCACGAAATGATCTTCGGCATCGAACAGGAATACACCTTCATGCGCCTGAACGGGCGCCCATTCGGCTTCCCCGAGGAAAGCGGCGAGCCAGAACCGCAAGGTCCGTACTACTGCGGCGTCGGTGCAGGCCGCGTGATGGGTCGCGAGATCATCGAGGAGCACACGTGGGCATGCATCGAAGCAGGCCTGATGATCGAAGGCACCAACGCCGAAGTGATGCCAGGACAGTGGGAGTATCAAATTGGTGCTGCCGATGCGATCACGGTGAGTGACCACCTCACCGTCGCTCGTTGGTTGATGGATCGAATCGCCGAGGATTACGACGTCGTCGTGTCCCTCGCTGCAAAACCGCAGAAGGGCGATTGGAACGGAGCTGGCGCACACACCAACTTCTCCACCAAGGCGATGCGTCAGAGCTACGTCGCGATCGAAGCAGCCTGTGAGGCACTCGGTAAGAAGGTGAACGAGCACGTCACCAATTACGGGGACGACATCCAAAGCCGTCTCACCGGCAAACACGAAACTGCTCCGTGGAACAAGTTCAGTTACGGAGTGTCGAATCGTGGTGCATCGGTCCGTATCCCATGGTCCGTTGCCCGCGACAAGAAGGGATACGCAGAGGATCGTCGACCGAACGCCAACTGCGATCCGTACACAGTCACCCGTCTCCTCCTCGACACGGTGTGCTCGAACGAAAAGATGCCGGCAAAGGCATCTGCCAAGGCCAAGAAGTCGCCGGGCAAGAAGAAGAAGTAGTGCGAGTGGCGGTCGGCCCCGCGGGTGCCGACCGCCACTCCACTCGGCACACTGAGGGGGTGAGTTCGATGCAAGATCACCGTCGCGACTACGTGCTTCGCACCATCGAGGAACGAGGGATACGGCTCGTTCGCCTGTGGTTCACCGACGTCCTCGGCAATCTCAAGTCGTTCGCCATCTCGCCGGCCGAAATGGAGAATGCCCTCAATGACGGCATGTCGTTCGATGGATCTTCCATCGACGGTTACAGCCGCATCCAAGAGAGTGACGTCTTGGCCATTCCCGACGTCAACACCTTCGAAGTGTTGCCTTGGGTCGACGGCAAGAGTGCCGAGGCTCGCGTGTTCTGCGACATCGCCAACTTGGACGGCACCGCATTCGATGGCGACCCGCGCCAAGTTCTCCGTCGCAACCTGCGTCTGGCGCGCGACAAGGGCTTCTCCTTCTACGTGGCGCCGGACATCGAGTACTTCTATTTTGCGCCACCCCAAGATGGATCGAAGCCGATTCCTCTCGACAACGGTGGTTTCTTCGATTTGACGAGCACCGATGTCGCCAGCTCATTGCGCAAGGAAACGATTCGCACACTCGAGACGATGAGCATACCTGTCGAATACTCGTTCCACGAAGACGCTCCGAGCCAACACGAAATCGATCTTCGACATACGGATGCG
>CAZZJH010000003.1:0-14985 GCA_964654335.1 uncultured Acidimicrobium sp. | reverse complement strand
CACGCGAGTGAAATCACTGCCGTGACCAACCAGACGATCAACTCGTACAAGCGACTCGTTCCAGGTTTCGAAGCCCCCGTGCATGTCTCATGGGCACGCAACAACCGCAGTGGCCTGATTCGCGTCCCAGTTCCGAAGCGAGCCAATCCACTCGCCACACGAATCGAATACCGCTCTCCGGATCCTGCATGTAATCCGTACCTCGCGTTCTCGGTGATCTTGGCTGCGGGTTTGCGAGGCATCGAGCAGAACTACGAGCTCCCGATGGAAGCCGACTCCAATCTCTTCGAGATGGATGACGTCGCACTCGACAAGCTCGGCATCCAACAGCTCCCACAGTCTCTTTCTGACGCGTTGAAGCTGATGGAGGGATCGCAGCTGGTGGCCGAAGCGCTCGGGGATCACATCTTCGAGTGGTTCCTTCGTAACAAGCGGGCCGAATGGCGCGGCTACAAGACTCATATCAGCCAGTTCGAAACCGATCGGTACCTCAGGTCGCTATGACCGTATACAAGGAGCCCGGCCCCGCATTGAAGATGCTGGCTGTGTTCCCTGCGCCGGCGCCGATAGAACTCGCCCGCACGCTCGACCTGTCGGGTTACCGCTGGAAAGCGTTTTCGACCGGCGAAGAGGCATGGCGCAACGAACCCGAGGGCGGTTGGTCCGGCGCCGTGGTGATGTGCGACGACGACCCCGAGGGCGCTTGGGCGATGTGTCGTGCGTTACGTCGTCGGGACGTGCCGATCGCACGACTGCTCGTACTCGTGACAGGTGCACAACTCAGTGATCTCGAGTTGCGAGACGAGCTGTACGACGACTTCTGTCTCACACCGTTCCATCCGCGCGAGCTCGAAGCCCGACTCACCCACCTCTTCTGGCGAGAACTGAAGGGCAACCGCGAGTCGTTGGTCGAATATGACCGCCTCGTGTTGAATCTCGAGACTTATCAAGCCACCTTCGCCGGACGTTCACTCGACCTCACCTACATGGAGTACGAGTTGCTCAAGTTCCTTGCCCAGAACCCCGGCCGAGTCTTCTCTCGCGAAACGTTGCTCTCGCGCGTGTGGGGATACGAGTACTTCGGTGGCGCGCGAACGGTGGACGTTCATGTGCGTCGACTTCGCGCCAAACTCGGCGAGGAGAATGCGTTCCTGATCCAGACTGTCCGCAGTGTTGGTTACCGCTTTGGACAGGCAGGTTGGTCGGCCTGACTTCCCGGTTTTAAATTGCTGAAGCCAGCGTCAACACGCCGATTACAAGGAACACCACCGCAGCTGCTCGACGAATCGTTCGCATCGGAAGTCGTGATGCGAGCCACGCCCCCGCCACTACGGCAAGTCCAGAAACCGTGACGAGTGCAATTCCGGCTCCGATCGCCACCGCAATGGGGTCTTCGAAGCGTGCTGTAAATCCCGCCGTGGCCAATTGGGTGAGATCCGCAAATTCGGCGACCAAGATGACCGATGCACATGTCCACGCGATACGCAGACCGCTCGTGGTCGTTGGCGAGTCCACTTCGTCATGCTCCTCTTCGCCACCCCGCGACATCACGATCCCGCCAATCACGAAAAGCGAACCGACTACGAGCTGAACGGGGGTCGTCGGCAGTCTGCTGAGAGCAGAACCCAAGGTGACTGCAAGCGCGACATGTACGAGATAACCGGATGAAACACCGATCCATGTGGGCAATCGACGCTTGAAGCGCGTGGACAACATCAACGTGGCAAGCATCGTCTTGTCCGGAAGTTCGGCGAGGAAAATCGCACCAAATACGACGAACGCGTTACCGAGATTCATGGAAGGTGCAGATCAACGAGAGACAAAGTTCTGCATTCGTCGAGCGAGCTTGTCGTGGCTACGCAACATCTCGTCCACGCGCGGAGATACGAGCTCACCGTCACGTACCACCGACCTCCCGTTGACTACGACATGGGTTGCCGATACCGGGCCACAGCGCAACCACGCCTCGATCGGATCGGCGATTGCACCGGCGAATCGCGGGCCTTGCAACGACCACACGGCGACGTCACCCACGGCCCCCACCGAAAGTTCACCTATCTCACCAAGTCGGCCGAGACATCCCGCCCCACCACGCGTTGCAATTTCGAGTGCCATGCGAGCACTTCCCGCACTTGCGCCGTCGCGCAACTTGGCCAGCAACATCGCCTGTCGTGCCTCGAGCCACAGTGATGCGGAGTCGGCGGACGAAGATCCATCGACACCCAAGCCGACATGCACTCCGGCTCGCCGCAATGCCACCACGGGCGAGATCCCCGAGGAGAGGATCAAGTTGCTGCTCGGGCAATGGGCTGCGCCGATACCAGCCTTGCCGAGTCGCGCTATCTCGTCATCATTCGGCATCACACAATGCGCCACCCACGTACGATCGGTGCACCAACCCACCTCTTCCAGGTACTGAGTCGGTCGGCAGCCGAACGTGGCAACCGAATAGTCGTCGTCCTCGCTGTTTTCGGCAAAGTGCGTGTGCAGCCGAACGTCCAACTTCTCTGCAAGCTCCGCAGATTCCATCATCAACTTCTTGGTCACGCTGAATGGTGAACATGGTGCGAGCGCGATTCGCACCATGGATCCATGTTGGCGATCATGGTGACGTTTCACGGCTGCCTCTGACTCCGCAAGGATCACGTCGTGATCCTGCACCACGTTGTCAGGTGGCAGACCCCCGTCCTTCACGGAAAGCGACATCGAACCTCGCGTTGGATGGAACCGAACACCAAGGTCCTTTGCCGCATCGATCTCGGCGGTGAGTAGATCGCCTGCTCCCGCTGGATGAACGTAGAGGTGGTCAGTGGAGGTGGTGCAACCGGACAACGCAAGTTCGGCCAGTCCAACCCATGCCGACACATGCGCGGACTCTTCATCGAGCGTGCTCCACAACGGATATAAGGACTGCAGCCAACCGAACAGCGGTGCAGTCGTCATCGGCGGATACGCACGGGTGAGGTTTTGGTAGAGGTGATGGTGAGTGTTGATCAACCCTGGTGTCACCAGACAACCGCGAGCATCGATCACCTCGCGAGCTGCAGGCTCGCTTCCACTCGCTCCGATTCCGCTGATCTTCGACCCAGTGATCGCCACCCACCCACCGGCGATTTCACGTCGCCCATCGTCCATGGTCGCGACGACGACAGCGTCGCGGATGAGGAGGTCGACCAAGGCACTCAGTCGTTGAGTTGAACGAGCTCGCTGCCCGCGTGACGCACTTCGGCATCCTTGTTCAGGAAGAACCCGAGAATCGCAGCAATGACTGCAGTACCAAGACCCACGACGATCGGGAATCCGAGCAACACGATCACCAGAATCACTGCGCCAGCCATGTCTCTACCGTACTGGCTTGAACGCCCACGCTTCGATCTCGACGGCGCCACGGAACGGCAATGCGGCAACTCCAATGGTGCTGCGCGCAGGTCGGCTCCCACCGAACCCCTTGACGTACGCGTCATTGAACGTGGCAAAGGTGTCCATATCGGTGAGGAAACACAAGGTCTTCTTCACGTCCTGCAACGTGAGTCCGACGGTTGCGAGTTGATTCTTCAGGTTGACGACGGCCTGTGTTGTTTGTGCGGCTACACCACCCGACACCAACTTGCCGTCAACTACACCGAGTTGCCCCGACACGATCACCCAATCGCCGGCGCGTACGACGGGTGTGTACGGGCCGAGAGCAGCACCTGCCTTCTTTGGCGCAGCAGACTTCGCTTGCTTCTTCGAGCCTGCCTTCTTGGCACTCGCCTTCTTGCTACCGGTCTTCTTGCTCGTTGATTTCTTCGCCGACTTCGGCGCGCGCTTCTTCGTTGCCATGACGACAATCTAGACGCTTCGATTCTCTCGACCGCCATCCTTGGGCACCATGCCTGAACTGATGTCACCAAAACTCGAGTCGTACACTCGAAGCGTGCTTTCCCGCCGTCGATTCATCGCTCTCACGACGTTCGGCTCCGCGAGTGCCATCGGCGCGCTCACATCGTGCTCATCGACCGGATCGCTCGATACCAGTTCGCTCAACGTGGTCCAGCGATTCCCGCAGATGCTCGTTCCCGGACTCGTTCGCACACCAATTTCGCTCGCCAATCACGACGGTGTCCTCACGGTCGCCGATGCAACAGCAATCCCTGATGTGCTCACTGCAGTACTTGTCGACTCCGAAAGCGGAACCGAGGTCACATCCGGCATCTCCGCCACTCGACACGATGCGGGTCTTGATACTCCCTACTGGCCTTTCCGGTTCACCGTGGAAAAGCCCGGGATCTACACCTTGATCATCGATGGTGTCTCACCGACGGGTGCCGCCGTCCAGGTATCAGCGCGCGATCAGATTCTCATTCCACTCGTTGGTGACAGCTTCCCCCCGTTCGACACGCCAACCGTGTCCGATGCGCGAGGAGTCAACCCCATCTGCACGCGCAATCCCGAACCATGCCCTCTCCATGACATCACCCTCAGCGAGGCACTCAAGATCGGCAAGCCGGTGCTCTATCTCGTGGGCACTCCTGCGTACTGCTCCACCGGCACGTGCTCACCGGCACTCGATGGTGTACTCAAGGTTCGCGGAGAATTCGGTGATTCCATGACCTTCGTCCATGCCGAGATCTACACGGATGACACACTCAGCACGGTTGCTCCTGCAGTGACGTCACTCAACATGACGTACGAGCCAGCACTCTTCGTCATCGGCGCCGACGGAGTTCTCGTCGATCGACTCGATGCCGTGTTCGACGAAGTGGAAGTTCGCGAGTCGCTCGAGGCGAACTCGCTACTCAGCTGACGAGGGTCAGCTGAAGCTGTTGCCGCAACCGCAGGTACGCGTCGCGTTCGGGTTGTTGATCTTGAACCCGGCTTCCTGCAAACCGTCCTGGTAGTCGAGGCTCGCACCAACCAGCAACTGCGAGGAAGCAGGATCAACCACGACCTTCACTTCACCAAACGTCGCGGTCTGGTCGTCGGTCGCAATGTCGCCGTCGAAGAACATCTCGTATGAAAATCCCGAACATCCACCGGGACGAACGGCGACTCGAAGCGCCAAATCGTCGGCGCCCTCGTCGGCGAGCAATTGCTTGACTTTCTTTGCTGCTGAGTCGGTGAGGGTGATCATGGACTCAGACTATCGCTGGGTGCCCAATCAATGGCAAGCACTGCTTCCGCAAATTCGATACCCCCCAGTAGGTTGAATCACATGTCCGAGCGCCGAACAGCGCCACCCACGAGCGCCCAAGTAGCCGACATGTTGCGCGCCGTTATCGACCCGGAGTTGGGTGACAACATCGTTGATCTCGGCATGGCCGGTGACCCGATCGTCGATCCTGATGGACTCGTGACGATCCCCATCAAGTTGACGATCAAGGGTTGCCCCCTGAGGGCTCAGATCAAGAAGGACATCGAGTCGCGCGTCGAGACACACCCTGGCGTCACCAAGGTGAAGATCGACTGGGGTGAGATGACAGCCGATGAACGTACGGCGGTGATGACCCGCGCGCGGTGGAACGCTCGCGAACAAGCCAGTGATACGGCGGTGCCGAACTCGGCGCGTGTGCTGGCGATCGCCAGTGGCAAAGGTGGTGTTGGCAAGAGTTCGGTCACGGTGAACCTCGCCGCGGCGATTGCGTCCAAAGGATTCGTCGTCGGTGTTCTCGACGCAGACATTTGGGGCTTCTCCGTTCCCCGCATGCTTGGAATCAGCGATCGTCTCGAGGCTCAACGAGTAGACGGCACCGACAAACCCAAGATCATCCCGAACGAACGACAAGTCGGACCCGGTTTGCTCAAGGTGGTTTCGACGGGGATGTTGGTCGAGGACGAAGGCACCGCGCTGATGTGGCGAGGTTTGATGTTGACCAAAGCCGTCGAACAATTCCTCAACGACGTGCACTGGGGGCGTCTCGACTACTTTTTGATCGACATGCCCCCGGGTACCGGCGACGTGCAGATGGGGCTTGCGCGCATGTTGCCGCGCACTGATCTGATCATCGTCACTACGCCGGCAACGTCGGCACAAAAAGTCGCCATCCGGGCAGCGGACATGGCACGTCGCAGCTTCCTTCGTGTGGCTGGAGTGATCGAGAACATGAGTTCGTTCACCTGCGATCACGGCACGTCGTACCCGCTCTTTGGAAGCGGAGGCGGCGAAGCGTTGGCCCAAGAAATCGGCGCCGAATTGCTTGGGCGAATCCCCATCGAAAACGCCGTTGCGGTAGGTAGCGACAGCGGTAATCCTGTTGCCCTCAATGGAACGGGTGAAGCCGCCCGTGAGTTCGACAGGATCGCCAACTCGATCATCGAAAGCACGGTGTCCAACGAATCACTCGCTGGTTGCTCTGCACGCACCCCCGAGGCCGTCGCCGTACAAGTAAAAACTCGCGTCTAGAAGTCGGGGTCTCCCGGCAAGATCACGCCGATCACTCGACCGTCTTTGTCGGTCCGAAGTCGCGGAGTGATGCTCGGCGGAACTCCCACCTTCTTTGCTGCTTCAAGTGCAGAGTTCACCGAATCGTGTTTCAGTAGGAATTCGAGGTTGCTGATGGTTGGTGGAATCATCGCCAACTTTCCCTCGCGATGACGGGCCAGCGCCTCGGTAGGCGTCACCCACAAACTGTCGATCGTTTCTCCGTCGTCGTGCAACGGCTCCTGGAAAGAGGGTGCCGGTGCGACGAAGAATCTCGTGTCGAACCTGCGTGGCTCGCCGACAGGGGTGATCCAGTGACTGACGTAGTGAATCGAGTCGGTCGTCAACCGCAAGCCTTCGTTGACACACAAATCGATGAACCTGAGTGAGCCGTCGTTTACGCCTTGTCGTGCTTGACCGAAGCGAGCATGCGATTCCTGATCGTCGAAGCGCAATGTGTCTCGCTCGTGCGATCTGCGAGCAAGCAACACGCCAGCCTCCTCGAAGCTCTCCCGAATGGCAGCGACCCAATAGGCCAGTCCACCTCGCTCCAAGCCGAGGAGCGCGCTCGCCTCTTCGTCGGTGCGTCCGTCACACAGATCCTCGAGAACCTGCTCGTCGTCCACTGCATCCACTCGTCCACCTGGAAACACGTACATGCCACTGGCAAAGGCCGCATTCAGCGTCCGCTGCAGCATGAACACTTCCAGTCCGTCGATCGGATGATCACGGATCAACATCACGGTGGCCGCCGGTCGCAACGGAACGGCTTGCGCTTCACTCATCTCAGACTCGCTTGGCTCTGCCCAACACCCAGGCACCGAGAACGGCGACGGCACTTCCGAGGAGTGCAAGCGGATGAACGCTTTCGCCTCGCACCACCACACCCAGAAGCAATGACACCGCCGGCATTACGTACGTGCTTGCCGATGCACGAGTTGGCCCCACCCTGCCGGCCATGGTCGCGGCCATCATATGGGCAACTGCAGTACCGAAGACTCCGAGCACCACGAGTGCGACGAATGGCAACCACTCGAAGTCGCTGTTTCGAATCGCGGCAATTCCCATTGGTGCAAGCAACACGATCGCCACCAACTCCGCACGCCACAAGATCGGCAAGGCACCGAATCGTTGCTGCAATGGCCCCGCCACATTGATCGCAACTCCGTACATCATCAACGCGGAAACGATGAGCATCACACCAAACGCGCTCGAAGAGCCCTCACTCAACGTGGGCAACGCAATCAAGACGATGCCCGACATGCCGATCAGGATCCCGATCACCTGGCCACGGTGCGGAAGCTTGCGAGTGATGATCGCTGCAACAGTCGCGGCAAAGAGTGGTGTGCCACCGTTCAACATTCCCGTCACGCTGGATGAAACGTGCTGTTCTGCGAAAGGGAAAGTGGTCAATGGCGCTGCAAGCCACACCACACCGAGCACTGCGATTGGCTTCCACGCAGATCGATCGACAGGTTTCCGCGAACCAGGAATGAGGGTCAATGTGATGCATCCGAAGAGCACCCGCATCGGCGTCACGAGTCCGGGCGAGAACGACTCCATTGCTTCGGCGATGAGGAAGAACGACGACCCCCAGATGACACCGGGAACGAACAACAACACCCAATCGATCGGCTGCATCGTCGCCGCATCGGCCGCCAAGCGCCGTTCGATCGAGGAATTAATGATCCTTTCCTTTACGCATCTCGCGGTAGTCACGCGCGCCACCTTCAAGTGGCTCCACCTCGAGTGTCACGCCATCGATCCCCACGACCCTGCACGAATCTCCTGAATTCAAGGGAGTCGCTCGATTGGTTCGTGCTCGCCACTTCGCACCCTTCAGCGACACCATTCCCTCCGGGTCGACCGCTCCCACCGCTTGGCCTTCGAGTCCGATCATCCACTCTCTACCAATCGTCGGCGTCGCGAACCGAGTACGCACCATGCTCGGCATGCCCACGATGAATGCAAGGGCGATCGATGCCACCCCAGAAATCAACGTGATCCACGACAACCTCAAATTGCTCCCGTCGATCGGTCGATACATCGCGAACGATGCGACGACGAACATCACGAGACCTACTCCTGTCCACAGTCGCGGAACACCCACCTGAACATCGATGGCGAAGGCAACCATCGCAAGCAGGATCAGCGCGATGGCGATCGGTCGCGACGGCAACTCCGCCAATCCGTATGAGCCGAGAACGGTGAACACTGCGCCGACCACTCCAGCGATCCCCACCCCGGCAGTGAACATCTCGAACAGCAACAGTGCGAGTCCGAATGCGAAGAGCAGGTACGCAACGGGTGGGCTCGCAGCAGTGTGCGTCAGCTGACCCAGCACATCGAGTTTGAAGAATCGGGCCGTCGTCGCATCCCGCACGATTTGGCCACTCGCATCCGTGGACTCCACCACGGTGTCGAGCTGACGGTCACCGAATGTCAACCCGTCCAGCGCCAGCAACATGTTGCGCACCACCGGTACACCCTCATCGGATCCACCGAAGTTCAACACACCTGCATCACGAGCTTCATCGAAACCCATCGTCGTCGTGCGCAACTTCATCGAGGCAGAGCCGAATGACAGCTCCTCGCCGTCGATCGTCAGCGGTTTTCCGATCAAGCCAATTCGTGCACCCGGTGCCATCGCCGACACATCGGCAACCGCCAACATCTGTGCAGCCCATCCGTAGGCACGTGCGTTTGACGGACCGACCCACACCGCAACGGGCACCTCAGCATCCCGAATTTCGGCCAACAGTTCGCGCATCTCGGTTTCGGCCACCACCGCACCATGCGAGTTCACCTGCAGCACCACGGCCTGAGCGCCGTTTTCTGTTGCTCGTTCGAGCGAGTCGTGGATGGCGTTTACGAGAACGTGGTCGAGCAACCCGCTTACCGCCACCACGTCTACCGGCGCCAAGTCAGCGGCCGACTCGGCAGCGTGCGCGGTTCCCGAAACGACTACTCCGAGAAGTGTCCCAAAGAGCATGAGGCTGAACCCCCACCTCCAAGCATTTCGCAATTCATTCATACTTCTCACGACGAGTAGCAACCGTACCGTCGGCGGCTCCTCATTGACGACGTTGGAGTAACCTGCACACGTGCACATTCTCGTGGGAACCGACGCGCAATGGGTATTGGACGAGGTAGTTGCCGCCCTTGGCTCCCCGGAGAACTCTTTCGTGGTCTGTTCGAATGGTCGCGACGTTCCCCAAGCCATCGAACGTCGTGTTCCCGATCTCGCCGTGCTCGACCTGCAGTTCGGAACGATGGGGGCGATGGCCGTGACGATGGACTTGCGACTCGATCACAGCGACAAACGCATCCCGCACGTTCCCGTATTGATGCTCCTCGATCGTCATGCTGACGTGCATCTTGCGCGACGCAGCGGCGCAGAAGGCTGGGTCGTCAAACCACTCGATGCACTGCGTCTGCAACAGGCAGCCAAGGCATTGCTTGCTGGTGAAACGTGGCACGACGAGCTCGGTTCGTCCGCGTCACTTGCCCGTTAGGCTCGTCTCCGCAAATACCGGGGATTAGCGCAGCTTGGTAGCGCGCCACGTTCGGGACGTGGAGGCCGGGAGTTCAAATCTCCCATCCCCGACCATTGCTGCTCAGCGATTGCGCTTCTTGCGCTCCGAATCGCGAACGAGCTCGTCCTCGATCACTTCGTGTCGCTTGCCCCAGCTGCCGACGATCGACTGAATCATGGCCGAGGCTGGCAGACCAAGAATTGCTCCCACTGGTCCGAGCACTGCAGCGCCGAGAATTGCCGATCCAAACGCGATTGCCGGATGCACGTTCAACGTTCGTGCGGTCACCCTCGGCGCAACCAAGTAGTTCTCTATCTGCTGATAGATCACGATGAACGCCACTACGAACAAGGCCTTGAGTGGAGATTCGAGGAACGTGAGCAAGATCGGCAACACTCCCGCGAGATAGGTGCCGAGCACCGGAATGAATTGCGACACGATGCCCACCCACACCGCCATCGCGATCGGCGCCGGGATACCGATTGCCTGGAACGCGATCCAGTGGATGAACGACGAGATCACGGCTAACAGGGCTCGTGAATAGAGATATCCACCGGTCTTGTCGATCGCAAGGTTCCATGTGTCGAGAACGGTCCGCTGTCTGTCCGGTTCCAATCGACTACAGATGACTCGTCGCAGCCTCGGCCCATCCGCCACCAAGTAAAAGGTGAACAACAAGATCGAGAGCATCTGCAGAAGCCCGTTCAACACGTTGAGCGACAGGCTGAACACGCGCGACTGCTGACGATCGATGAACTCCTGCACCGGCCCTCGCGGGTCGTTGATCGCAGTGTTCACTTCGGCTGGATCGATGTTCGCGCCGAAGGTGCCGTTGATGAAATCGACCGTCTCGTTGACGTACGTCTCGCTGTCGGACAACACGTCAGCCGCCTGATTCAACACGAGCGAACCGATGAGCCCAACGAACACCAGTCCTGCGATCAACACGCTGAACAAGATGAATGAGGTACCTGCACCACGACGCCAACCACGGGCATGCAGACGATTGACTCCCGGCTCGATGGCGAGAGCAAGGAACAACGAAACGATCAACAGCAACAAGAAGCCCGAAACCATGTGGAACAACTCTCGGACCGCCAACGCGCCGAGGAACGCCACCCAAAAAACGATGATCGCCCGTGGAACCCATTTCGGCATCGCCGAGCCCTCTTTACTCACGCACCGAACGCTACTCATCGGTTCGGTACGACAAATGGTCAATTTCGCTGGCACGATGGGCAGGTGGCAATCCCCGACATCGACTCCGTGCGTGAACGCTTGGCAGATGCACTGCGCGATCGCGTCGCAGGTCCGAACGCACGGGAACGCGTGGCCCATCTATTGGACGCCGAAGGTGCGAGGTGGTTCGCCGAAGATCGCCCGGTGCGACTCGTCCATGCCGATTCGAGCATGTTCATTGGCGGGTTGCGTGCGCTCCTACTGCAGACACTGCACCCCCTCGCAATGGCAGGTGTGGCCCAGCATTCCGACTACCGCAATGATCCATGGGGTCGGCTACAGAGAACAGCCGACTTCCTCGCGGTTACCACGTTCGGCCCTGCAATCGAGGCCGACCGCGTAATCGAACGCATCCGTCACGTGCACTCCTTCGTCAAGGGTCAGGCGAGTGACGGCAGGCATTACTCGGCGAACGATCCGCATCTCTTGCGCTGGGTTCATGTTGCCGAAGTCGACAGCTTCCTCGCCGCCTATCAGCGTTTCGGCGTGCGCAAGTTGGACGCCATCGAACGCGATGGATACGTCGAAGACATGGCGGTCATCGCGCGCAAACTTGGTGTTCCTGCTCCACCCACGAGTTACCGCGCATTGCAGGATCAATTGCGAGCCTTCCGGCCAGAGTTGCGTAGCACTCCCGAGTCACGCGATGCGGTGAAGTACCTCACGCTCACTCCACCGCTCGAGTTCCCGGCCAACTCCGCCTACTTCGCGCTCGTGGCTGCGACGGTGGCTACGCTGCCGCGTTGGTCGCGGCCGTTACTGCGTCTTCCACATCTTCCCCTCACCGAGCGTCTCGCGTTGACGCCCCTCGGCGAAGGAGTGACACGAGCATTTCGTTGGGTGACTGCGCCAGACTCGCCGTTTCAGCGTCGCGAGGAAGAGCGAGCGCGCTCCACGAACGCTTCATAGATCCGCTGTTGCTGCGGATCATCTGCTGAGGTGTCTTCGGGATGCCATTGCACTCCCACCAGCCAGTGATGTTCATGTTCGATTGCTTCGAGCAATCCGTCCGGTGCCCAGCCCACTGCCTTGAATCCGGGTGCCAGAGTTCCAATTCCTTGGTGATGGAACGACGCACCTTGGATCGTCGTGTTTCCCACCGCCTTCGACAGAATCGAGCCGCCTTCCAGGCGCACGTCATGCAAGGTGTACTCCGCCCCAACGGGAAATCCCGACGGCTTGTGGTCGATCAACTCGCTCGCATTCGGTAACTCACACAAGTCCTGGACGAGAGTTCCTCCTAGCACCACGTTCGCCAACTGCATTCCGCGGCAAATCGCCAGCACCGGCATTCCCTGGCGCAATGCCGCCTGCAACAAACTCGCCTCGAAGTGATCTTGGCTCTCGAGCACTCCATATATGTGGGGTCCTGCCTCTTGGCCGTACAGCGCAGGGTTCACGTCGCCGCCGCCCATCAAGATCAGTCCGTCGAATCGAGCGATCAGACCATCTGCTTCAAGGTCATCGATCGCCTGCGGCGAGATCACCACAGGTTCGCCGCCGGCGCGAAGCACCGAATCCAGGTATCGACGACCTGCGAAACACACCGAGTCCCGCGAAACACGGCTTGGTGCGCCTTGGCGACCGGCAATGGCTATGAGCGTCATTTAGTCAGCGACGCTGATGGTCACCGATCGAATCACCACGTCGTCCTTCGGACGATCGCCGGGCATCGTCGGGACACGCTGCATCTGATCGACGATGTCGAGACCCTTCACCACCTGACCGAACAATGCATACGCAGGTGGCAACTGCACACCGCTTGGACCACTGATGATGAAGAACTGCGAGCCATTCGTGTTCGGCCCAGCATTGGCCATCGCCAGACTGCCGATCTGGTACTGACCTGGCTTCGGAAGTTCGTCAGCGAATCGGTATCCGGGGCCGCCACGTCCCGTTCCTTCGGGGTCGCCACCTTGACACACGAAACCGTTGATTATCCGGTGAAAGATCACGCCGTCGTAGTAGTGGTTGAGCGCGAGAAAGACGAAGTTGTTCACCGTCTTCGGCGCCGAGATCGCATCGAGTGCAATCACCAGCGTCCCCATCGAGGTTTCCATGGTTGCGGAATAACGCTTCGACGGGTCGATCCCCATCTCCGGTGGGGCATCGAACTTTTGCTTCTTGGGGGCCGAACCGTCGAAAGGAGGGAATGAAGTCATGCGGTCACGCTACCCACTGGCTTATGATCGTCCGCATGTCGCAACCGGATCTCGACGCCATCGAGCGTGATCTCAACGACGTCGAGAAGTCGCTGGAGCGTCTCGATGCGGGCACCTACTTCACGGATGAAGTGACGGGCGCTGCCATTCCTGATTCAGTGTTGGCAGCGAACCCCACCAGCCGCCACGCCTGAGCGCGGCGTTTTCTAGCGCTCGCGCAGTTTGGCGAGCAGGCGCAGGATCTCGAGGTACAGCCAGACGATCGTGACCAGCAGTCCGAACGCGGCGAACCACTCCATCTGCTTCGGTGCTCCTGCACGCTCCGCCTGATCGATGAAGTCGAAGTCGAGTGCCAAATTGAAGGCTGCCAAACCTGCGACGAACACGCTGAACAGGATGCTGAACGAGCCAGACCCCGTCGGGATCAGCGACGGACCGAACAGGCTCACCACGAATGATGCGAGATAGAACACCATCAATCCGACGGTCGCACCCACGATCACGCGACGGAACGTGTTGGTGACACGAATCACGCCGGTGCGGTAGAGCAACAGCATCACCACGAACACGCCGATGGTGGCGCCGACGGCATGTAACACGATTCCCTCGTACTGCATGTTGAAGAGCTTCGAGATCGCACCAACGGCGAGGCCCTGAGCAATTGCGTAGACAGGGGCGAGGAATCTGGCCCACATCGGCTTGAACATCACTGCAAGAGCGGCTACGAGTCCGACGATGAATCCGGCGATGGCGATTCCGGGGAAGGCAATCGGTTCACCGACACCCACTTCAGCTACCTGCGACCAACCAAACGTTGCGGCGGCGATCAACAATACGGAGAGCACCAACGTCGCACTCATCGCACCATTCGCCGTCATCTTCTGTCCTGATCCGCCGACCCATGGGCTGATTGGCCCGTCGGTCATCGGTTCGGCAAACTCACGCGGCGCCGTCGTCGGCGCAGCCCATCCCGCTTGACCGGCGGTCTTGTTTGCAGCCTGGCTGAATGCCCGTTCGTTCAATAGAGGGTTTGACATGTTTCAAATCGTAGGACAGGTTTCGCCAAAAGTCTGATCGTGCCAGTTCCACGAAGAGCCCGAAAAATAGGGCTTTCCACGTGGTGGAACTTGACCCCGTCGGTATCGTTACCCCGTTCGGACAGGCAGGAGGACACGAAGTGGCGAAAGACCGCATTGATCGGGACGAAGAAGATCTCGTTCGGCTCTACCTCACCGACATCGGTCAATACGCCCTCCTCACCAAGGACGACGAAGTTCGCCTGGCCAAGGCGATCGAAAGCGGCAAGGAAGCCACCGCCGAGCTCGAGAAGAACGATGCGAAGATCACTCCCAATCGCCGCCGCGAATTGAAGAAGATCCAGCGCGATGGCACGCGTGCGGAGCGGCAGTTCGTGCAATCCAACTTGCGTCTCGTGGTTTCGATTGCGAAGAAATACCAGGCTTCCGGTCTGCCATTGCTCGACCTCATCCAGGAGGGCAACCTTGGACTGATGCACGCAGTCGAAAAGTTCGACTGGCGCAAGGGCTTCAAGTTCTCCACGTACGCCACCTGGTGGATCCGCCAAGCCATCACGCGCGGCATCGCCAACACCGGGCGCACCATTCGTCTCCCCGTGCACGCCGGCGAC
>CAZZJH010000002.1:38119-52145 GCA_964654335.1 uncultured Acidimicrobium sp. | reverse complement strand
CGACGAATTCGTCGCCACCGATTCGTGCAACCAAGTCGGATGGACGCGTGGCTGCGACCAAGCGCTTGGCAATGGTGTTCAGCAATTGATCACCGACTCCATGTCCAATGTTGTCGTTGACGTCCTTCAGCTTGTCGAGATCGACGAAGATCACCGCAACACCACGTTTGAGGGTGCGGCTTCGCTCAAGTGCTTCGGCAAGTTTGCGCAGGAAGAGGACTCGGTTGGGTAATCCGGTCATTGCATCGTGAGTTGCCTGTCGGGTTAGCTCGTCCTGCAATTGTTTGGCCTCGGTGATGTCACGGGCGATCGCCGAGTAGTGCTGTACGACACCATCGTGTGATCGAACGATCTGCAGAACGATCGCCATCGTGCGCATGATCCCGTCCGGTCCGCGGAAGCCGATCTCGCCATCCCATTTGCTCAGCGCAGGAGAAGTTTGGACTTCGCGCGGAAGTTGATCGAGGATCGCGCGAATGAAGAGTTGAGTGGCGGGGTCGTTTTCGTTGCGCTCGTCGACACCAATGAGCGTGCGCGCTCCTTCGTTGGCGAACAGCGCCTCGCCGCGCGTGTCGAACACCACCACTGCGTCGCGGGACGAGTCGAGGAGACCTACCAACTGCTCGCCGAGTGTGCGTTGGCGAACGGACTCCGAGACCTCGGTCGCGACGCCCAAGTGTCCGGAAACTGCGCCGTCGCTCGTCGCCACAGGTTGCGAGCTGACGCGGATCCACATCACCTCGCCGCTCGGTCGCCACAGGCGGAATTCGAAGGCAAACGGGCCGCCTGCAGCCCGACGCCATGCCGCTTCGGCTTCTGCGCGCTCGGTTGGCTGAGCGTTGACCCATGGAGCCGCACCGGGAGTAATCGGTCCACCGTGGAGAACCAACTGGCGGAAGGCGTCGTTGGCATCAACCAATCTGCCGTCTCGATCGGTTTCGAAAACCGCGATCGGCACCGTGTTCAAGGAGCGGTCAATGACTCCATCTTGGCAGGCACGAAGGCGCCCCCTTGGCCTCTTTTCCATGGCGTCTCGTCAATCAGGGAGAGACGAATGAACTGGTGACGACGTCGAGCGCGGCTGCCTCCAATGTGTCGACGATCGACTGGGCATCCACGCCCGACTCAAGTTCGACTTGTTGGGGAAGTGCGTAACCGATCAGTTGGTAGTTGTGGGTGTCGGTCGGGCAGGGCGCCTTGTAGCCCTCGGTTCCGTCCGCGAGTCGTCCGACGACTGCACCGGTCGGGACCACCCCCTCCTCCACGATGGGTGTCGCGGGGTCGACGTTTGCCAATGCCCACATCACTTCGCCATTCGCCGTTTCGTCGATCAACACGAGGCCGATCGTGACGATGTCGATCGGCACGTTGGAAAACTCGATTCGCGGCGAAATCGACCCACCGAGGCAGGTGTGACGATCGTCGATGCGTTCCCCGGACACCCACGGGGTCGTCATCGAGAAGCCCACCGATTGTTCGGCGATCGTCGAAGTGGTGGCAATGGCAACCGACTGTGTCTGGTCCGGAGAGGGTTCGCGCATGATGCGCCCGTCACTCGAACAACTCGAGATCACGAGGGCAAGGAGCGAGACCACTATCGACAGATTCGGGATCGGCTGACCGTTGAGTGCAGGGCGACGCGGCACGATCGCAGATTACGACAGGCATAGTTCGATGGAGCACCACTAATCTCCACGCCGTGTCGAGCACGCCTTGCATCCTCACCGTTCACGCCCATCCGGATGATGAAGCGTCCAAGGGAGCGCCGACTCTCGCCAAGTATGCGCGCATGGGAGTGAAGACCGTCCTGGTGTGTTGCACGGGGGGCGAGGAAGGCGACCTGCAGAATCCTCGATTGCGTGATCCGGGTCAACCGTTCCACGGACTCGATCGAGAGGCAGAACGTGCAGAAATGGCACGCCGTCGTCCCGTGGAGTTGGACGCCTCGGCCTCGATCATCGGGTTTCACCATGTCGAGATGCTCGGCTATCGAGATTCGGGAATGCTCGGCAGTGAAGCCAACGAGCATCCTGAGTGTTTCCATCGAGCAGATCTGTTCGAGGCGGTGGGGCGACTCGTGGCGATCGTGCGCCGTGAACGCCCCCACGTGATGATCACCTACAACGAGGATCAGCGCGGCTACCCGCACCCCGACCATGTTCGGGTGCACGAGATCAGCGTTCTCGCATTCGACATGGCGGGGGACTCGACGAAGTTCCCCGAGGCGGGAGAGGTTTGGCAACCACGGAAGCTCTATTACTCGACATGGTCGAGGATGAGGTTGACGGCCATCCACGAATCGATGTTGAGCCTGCGCGGTTCGTCGCCGTTCGACGAGAAGTGGTTCGAGCGACCTGATCTCGACAACCACATCACCACGCGCGTCCACGTGGGCGAGTTCCTTTGGGCGCGTTCAGGTGCGCTTCGTGCGCACGCCACGCAAATCGACCCGGACGAACCGTTTTGGTTCGGTTTGAGCGACGAAGAATTGGCCGACGCCTACCCGTACGAGGACTGGATCCTTGCCAAGTCGCACGTCGAGGTCGCACAAGGCGGATCCGACTACGAAGACGATCTGCTCGCTGGAATCTCAGTCGAGTGACCAGCGGTATTGTCGCAACGTGGCCACCAAGAAAACTGCAAAGCCGACTGTTGCGAAGAGCCCTGTCGCAAATAGCACGGCATCGGTGCAATACCGCGTGACGGTGTCCAAGGCGGAGGTGCGAGTGAGTGGCCCCGAGGATGCGGAAGTGGTCTTCGCTTGTGCGGTGGCCGATGCGCTGGATGATCCGACTGCTGCTTACGTTCAAGGAAAACTGAAGGCCACCGGGCACACCGGAGTGATTCTTGGTGAGTTGATGAACGGGAACGCGGCGAAGCAGCTCAGCCAGCTCGCATCGCGTCCCTGACCTGGCGGTAGCCGATCAGGGTTGCTCCGCTGCGTTCGATCGCATCTCGCAGCGACGAGTCCTCGACAACGAAGCGGTAATCGTCGATCCATCCCTCGGCGACGTTACCGAGCGCGCGAATCTCCGGAGTATCGATGCACGGTTGTACGTGGATTTCCGTGACGCCCGGTTGCAAGTTGGCGAGCGCATTGAGGACTCGCGAGCGACTTCCCTCGCGCCAGTCATGATCGAAGTGATCCGGAAAGAGGATTCCCTCGTCACTCGCCAATTTGCGGAAGGGGAATCCCGCTTGCGCCTCGGTGATGGTGGAGGGAAGTCGGATGGGGAGGTTGAACTCGACTGCCAGTTCGAGATACACGTCGAAGAATTCCGGTCGCAGCGTGATCGCGGTGAGATGTGGCGCGAGGTGGGTGACATCAATTCCCCACTCGATTGCGCGAGAGATCTGGGCGCGGAGTTCACGCAACACCTCTGTCGTGTCGGCGTGCTCCCACAAGTCGTCGATCGTGCGCGGGAATCCACCTTCGCCCGACAACAGTGATGGCGCGTGGGTGATCGGGCCCCAGCGATAGAGGTCATGCTCACTGTTCATGGTGAGGTGCACACCGATGTCTTCTCCATGTTGATTGAGTACGGCGTGGCGAGCCCAGGGAGCGGGAACCATGAGTGACGTGCACGTGGCCACACCGTGGCGCAATGCCGCAAAGATGCCCTCGTTGGCCGCGTGGAACGAGCCGAGGTCGTCGCAACTGATGATCAGCAACTTGGCCGTCGGGGCATGGCCAAGTCGCTCGTTCAGCGTGTTCGTCACCCGTCAAACGCTACTGCCGACATGCTCCCCATAGTCCTGCGCTTGAGGCACGTGCTTCGCCCGAAGCTCGTTCGAATCGTTCGGCATGGGTGGTGTTCGGTGTGATCGAGAGTGGGCGAGCAAAACCCTCATCGAGGAGCACTTCATTGATCATGAGGTCTCCGAGATAGACGTACAGCAGGAGCCTGCCGAAATGATCGCGAGCCTCGGCGTCACGCTCGATGCGAACCCTCGTCCCTCGTGGAAGAAGTTCTTTGGTTCTTGCCGAGGCTTCCGGTCCGAAACACTCGACAGGTTTGTTGGGATGGACCGTCTCTGGCGTGTCGATCCCGAGTAGTCGAACGGTTTCGTTCGACCTGCCGATGCGCAATTCGATCGTGTCGCCGTCGATCACATTTTTCACGATTGCAGTGCCTGGTTTCGCGGGTTGAGTGCAGCCGAGCAGAAGGAGCGCACAGAGCGGCATGACGAATTTGGGCATCGAGTGGAAGTGTGTGCCTGCGAGGTCATGTTTCAAATTCATCGCATGAATTAGGGTTTTCGCCGTGACATTTTCACTTGCACCACTCGGAATCTGGACATGGACTCTCGACGCGCAACCTGCCCGGCGGGCACAAGAAGCCGTTGCCGAAATCGAGTCCCTCGGTTTCGGAGCGGTGTGGATCCCTGAAGCCGTCGGTCGAGAGCCATTCGCTCATGCCGCGTTGTTGTTGTCTGGGAGCAAGTCCATCGTCGTTGCGACGGGTATCGCTTCGATGTACGCGCGCACGGCAGTCACGATGCAAGCTGGACTGAAGACCCTGACGGAGGCGTTCCCTGAACGGTTTCTCCTGGGTATCGGCGCGAGTCACGGCCACATGGCCAAGGCACTACACAAGACTGTTTACGAGAAGCCCTACACGCGGATGGTGGAGTACTTGGACACCATGGACGGCGCGATGTTCGCGGCCGCGCCACCATCGACGACACCACGACGAGTGCTCGCTGCACTCGGTCCGAAGATGTTGCAACTTGCGGCAGACCGCACGGAAGGCGCACACCCGTATTTCACGACACCCGAGCACACGGCCGCTGCGCGGTCGATCATGGGGCCCGGCCCACTACTCGCACCCGAGATGGCGGTCATCCTCGAGCGTGACGCAACGAAGGCTCGCGAGATCGGTCGGAAGTTCATGGCTACCTACGTGCGCCTACCGAACTATGCGAACAATCTGCTTCGTCACGGCTTCACCGAATCCGATCTGAAGAACGAACATGGCGTGCCCAGCGATCGATTGGTGGACGCCATCTGCACATGGGGTGATCTCGACACCATTTCCAAGCGCATTGCCGAGCACTTCGATGCTGGCGCAGATCATGTCTGCATCCAGGTGTTGAAGGACGATCTCATGGAATTGCCGAGCGCAGAATGGCGTGAGATCGCCTCGCTCGTTCCCGAGTTCGCTTCACGTCGATCTCAGTAGCCGTACACCTTCATTTGCAGTCGGCGCATTCCGCCGATCCATCTCTCGCGATCGTTGACCTTTGCCTTTGCGTACTCGGCCACTTCGGGATGGGGAAGGATCAGGAATCGTTCCTCTTCGATCGCTTGCACGACTTCGCGTGCAACATCGTCCGGTTCGAGAACGGCACCGGCCGCTTTCACGACGTTTGCTCCTCGACCGAAATCGTCGGCTTGCCGGAGCATGTCGGTGTTCACTCCCTGCGGGCAGAGGCAACTCACCTTCAACCCGCGATTGCCGTAGGTGATCGAGAGCCACTCGGCAAAGGCGAGAGCGCCGTGCTTGGTCAACGTGTACGGCGCCGAACCAATTTGCGACAACATTCCTGCAGCGGACGCGGTGCTGCAGAAGTACCCGTCGCCTCGTTCGAGCCATCTCGGCATGAGATGCTTCACCGCCCATCGATGCGCGTGAAGGTTGATGTCGAAAACTCTGTTCCACGTCGCTTCGTCGGTGGTGAGGTCGGTTCCTGCGGCAATTCCCGCATTGGCGAAGTACAAGTCGATGTCACCCCATGCCTTGCGAATCTCATCGATCACCGCGATGTTGGCTGCTTCGGTCGTGAGGTCGGCTGGAATCGCCATTGCCGAATCGGCACGCGTCGCGTTCAGCCGTCCAACCAAATCTCGCAAATCAGGTTGGTCAAGGTCGACCAAGGCCAACCGCGCGCCCTCGGCGTGGAAGGCCGAGGCGAGGGCACGTCCGATTCCTCGCGCAGCCCCTGTGACCACTGCAGTTTTTCCGGAAAGTTTCACAACGCGATGCTAGGCACGTGCCACCCAATCGATGGTCGGGTGGGGTAGGTTGCTGTCAACAACGGCGAGGAGGAAACGATGACTGCAGTGCGAGAGACGACGGTGATTGCCGAGGCGCTGGCAGTGGTCGACAAGGCCCTCGCAGAGATGCTCAATCGGGAACTGGTCTCCACCGATGAAGTAGCGGACTTGCTCCTCGATCTCAGGCTGTTGTTGACTGCCTCCGCAGAGCTGCCCACCAGCGACTAAGTCGGGTTCCGTCGCTCAGTGCTCCAACGTGGGCACGAACACTTTCTTCGTAGTTGAGTCGCACTTCCTCGACGGTCGATCCGATTCCTTTGTCGACCGAGAAACCGAGACGAATGAAGTTTCCATCGACCGTTGCAATCATCGAGATGGCGGCGCCGAGCAAAGAGACGAATGGCAAGACCGTGCCATGGTCGACACCCAGGCCGGTGAGAGGAACGTACGGCTCGGCAAACACGCAAGCCAGGTCGAGGGACGAAGTGCGCCGCTCACCGATCAACGTGGTCAGCGCGGGCGGAATCCACTCACTGATGTCGAAAGGAATCGTCATTGCAGGAGATGGTGACGGGGGAAGATGCACGAGAAGTTCATGAATCGCGAGAACCCGTTCCGCAAACGACATTTCTCCGATTGGAAGTGAAACGTCGACGAGTTTCGAGGAGTCGCGTCGTCGGGTGGCCACGCCACACTGCAGAGTGTCGGTGGGGTTCGATCGATGCAAGCCTGCAGACGCGTCGGCAAGCAGGGCAAGAATCACTGCGCGTTCGTCGGCCTTCAGGCTCGACGCAGTGCGCTGGATGGCGCGGCGATCGATTCGCAGGTCCTGATGCTCGAGGGAACCTGAGCGGACAGACCACAACGAGGAGCGGCGACCCTCTGGCTTGTCGAATTCCTGCATCACCCGAGCCGCGATGGTTGCGCCGCGATCGATGAGTGCGTTCATCGGGTCCGGTTGCATGAGCAGTCGCTGCGCAGCGCCGAGCAGACTCGCGTAATCGAACCCAGGAGATTTCGCCGATGCGGTGGGGTTGACGGGGCTTCCGACGAGGGCGCCAAGGAGACGTTCATCGAAGTCGGCCATCCTTCGCACGATCAGTGCACTTCGATTTCGGGCCACCTTCTCCACGTAGTGAAGTGACCAACCCGGGCGAAGCGCGGCGAACGGTTCTTCGACGAGTCGGGTGGCCAAGCGCTTGAGTTCGCGAATACTGCGTGGTTCGGGGAGTGACTCGAGGCGGACATGGAAGTCGGGGTCGAAGTGGGCATCGGCCATCGCACTGCCACCGCTCAACACTTCGCGCAATGCTCCGCCTGCCAGAGCGAGAGTTCGCATTCGCTGCAGCATCTGCGATGAATCGACCCGACCGTCGATCAAGAGGATGTCGACGAGAACGGCTGGTCGACTTGGGGGAGTCACGGAGTCATTTCTAACGGGGAACCGATGTGTGTTTGAACTCGTTCAACGAATCCCACGAAATATTTTCGATGACTCGCTCGATGGTCCGTATTGCCACGGATTGATCGCCATTCGGGCGATCGAGCAAGCGCACGAACACTGCCTTGTCGTCGTGAATGAAGACGGGTACGCCCCACACCTCATGCGAACGTGCGTAGGTGGTGTGCTCTTCGCGAATAGTGGCCAGGGGGCGACCACTCTCTATTTCGCTTCGTGCCGCTCGCGCATCGACGCCGACACCACTCACTACCTCAAGCAACAGGTCTAGATCGCGGAGGTTTCCCGCATCGGCATGGCGATGCTCGTAGAGGGCATGATGGGCCTCCAAGAATCGCTCGGCCTGAGTGTCGCGAATCGCCACCGAGAGTTGCAGCGCGAGCAATCCCGAATCTTGCTCGGGACGTTCCCAGATGTCCGGTTCGCCGGGCTCGACATGTGTCTGGCCAAGACAGAACGGAACGAAGTGCACTGCCCAGTCGGCCCCGCCCTGCAATCCCCAATACAGATGGTCATGAACGATTCGTCCGTAAGGGCAGCGGTAGTCGTAGGTGACGGCGAAACGAATCATGCATTGTGCAACCTGTCGGTAACGGAAGTTATTCCTGGGATCTCGAAATTGCCGACTGCTTCAGCCGACGAACCATTGCATGGCGAGTAACCCGGGAATTCCCATCGCAGTGCCGGCGATGACGCCTCCGATCACGTCGCTTGCATGGTGGATACGCACGCCCACCCTGCTCGTCGCGATGGTTACTGCGAACGCATAGAACAACAACCACCAAGGCCACGGTGTGATCGAGGTGAGGACGAGTGCCGAAAAGAATGCCGACGAGGAATGCCCGCTCGGAAAGCTCGATGTGCGAGGTTTACGAAGCGTGAATCGATCGTCACCACGCTCGGTTGGACGGGTGCGCCGAAACATTCGCTTGATTCCTTGGTTGAGAATCAAGCTCTCGATTCCGATCATCGTCGAGAAGAACAACGCTTGATGCAATCGCTCCATGGATCCGATCGAGCGCACGAAGCCGATGATGTGCCAGAGAAGGCCGAAGTCACCCAATGCGGTTGCGACCGAGAACACCACGACGATCGCGCGTCTGTTGCGGAGTGGTTCGAGGAGTGCGTCGAAACGTTCGTCGAAACGGGTGAAAGGAATTCGATCGCTCATGATTCGACGACGCGAGGGTACTTGAGCGGTGCTTCGACTGCGGCAAGTTCGGGGTTGCCACCAAACTCTGGGCACCATGGTTTGAAGTTGCAGAAATTGCACAACCCACTTCGTCGGGTGGGGAACGTGCCGTTCGTGCAGGCCCGCCCGATGGCGTCGAACAGGGCGATCGTTCGCTTTTCGAGGAATTTCATCGACGATTCGGTGGGTCGTTGCTCGAGCACCACCTTGTCCTTCAAATACATCAGCCGCATGCGTGCGGGTAGTTCTCCGCGGAGTGCTCGAACCATGTAGGCGTACATCTCGAGTTGACGCATCTTGCTGCTCACGTCGTTTTCTCGGGGCGACCGACCGGTCTTGTAGTCGGTGATCACGAGACCGCCATCGGGTGCACGCTCGAGCCGATCGACGTATCCGCGCACGTTGAATGTGCCGAGTGGTGCCTCGACCCACAGCTCCAGTTCGACGTTGTCGAGCTTGGTGGGATCTTCCAATTCAAAGTACGCATCCACCAGTCGACCACAGTCCTGCCAAAACTCGTGTGCGGCCGCTTCGTCCAACTGCAGACCCACGAAGTCGTACTTCGGTTCGTACTCGTTCCGTGAGGTGGTCATTGCATCACGTGCTGCGTCTTGCGTTCGCTCCGGTGGGGACAGGGTGAGGAGCAACTCCAATGCACGATGAACCACGTTTCCTTTGACGGCGTGAAACCCCGGAGGTTGTGGCAACCCTTGAATGGAGGCAAACCGGAACTGCAGCGGACAATCTTGGAACGAGTTCGCCCGCGAGGGTGAAAGCGACGTGGGTACGTCGAACGCACTCATCGAACCGCCTCACTCACGTCGACCAGTAGCGAAGCAAAACGTGCGGGATCTTCCAATGGCCCGAAGTGGCCCAGGTCCTTCCATTCGATGACAGTGGGAGTGATCGAGGACTTCTCGGCGATGGTCGTGGCGATCGATGGAATGAGCGATGCGGGCGGAATGTTTTCGATGAGGCCACTCACGAGCCATGTCGGTACGGCGAGCTCCGCGAGCTGATCCCACGTTTCATGGATGTTGCCCGATTCGAATGTGCGAGCCTCGAGTTCGGGTGAACACTTCAGCTCGACCTGGCCATCGGACGTGGATCGAAAACCATGATCGACGTAGGCGTGCAGACAATCGGGGTGAAAGACATTGAGGGGTGGTTTGGACGCGTAGTTGGCGAATGCTTCCTCGTAACTGTCGAATGTGGCGCGACGTCGACGGGCCGCCGCTGCCATGGGGTTCGTGCCGAGATGTCGGTAGCTCGCGGGGAAGACGATCGGTTCGTAGAGCACGAGCGCTCGAAACAGCTTCGGTTCGCGGAGTGCTGCCATGATCAGTCCGGCAGCGCCCATCGAGTGTCCTGCGCCTATCACCGGTCCATCAGTCGCCGTGGCTCGCGCCGCCGTGACGGCGTCATCCCCGTAAGCCGACCAGCGCACCTGCCAGTCGGGTGGAACCGTGCTGTCGCCATGGCCGCGGTAATCGAACGTCGAGCAGGGATGCTCGGGGAGCAGTCGGGCGATGGGATCGAAACAACGCCCGTGGAATCCGTTGGCATGCGAAAACAGAATCGCCGGTGTGTGGGGAGGAGCCGGTTCGCTCAATGGATATTTGTGGTATGCGAGTGAGACCCCGTCGGAACTGTGCAGGCGTCGATCCATTGCCGTCCATTAGAGCCGATGGGCGTGGCGCGGGAGTGACCCCGAGGAAGACAGACGGTCAGGAATTGCTTTGCCCGCCTTGGCTTCGTCCCCAGACGATGGCTAGTTTTTGCCCATGGGGAACTCAATCAACACCATCGCCGGCATCGTTCGAACACACGGACCGGCTCTCGCCGACAAAACCGCTCTGATCCTTGGAGATCGCCACCAGTCCTGGTCGGAGTTGTACCAACGCTCCTGCCAGATGGCCCAAGCACTGAAGACCGCCGGCGTCGGTAGTCAAGACCGAGTTGCGTTCCTCGACAAGAACGGCATCGAACACTTCGAGGTGTTCTACGGCTGCTCGCTGATCAACGCGGTCAGCGTTGACGTCAACTGGCGACTAGCGGCACCGGAAGTTGCTTACATCGTGAACGATGCGCAAGCCAAGGTGCTGATCGTCGGACCGGAATTCGTCCCCATTCTCGAAGCGATAGCCGATCAACTCACCACCGCAAAGACGATCGTCGTCATTGGTGGACACTCGAAGTTCAAGAGTTATGACGAGTTCGTCGCGTCTGGCAGCACCGCCGATCCGGGTGTCACCGCTGGTTCGGGCGACGTGGCTTTCCAGCTCTATTCGAGCGGCACTACGGGCCGCCCGAAGGGCGTGATGCTCACCAACGACAACTTCTTCGCCTTGATTCCGTTTGCCCAGGAGTTGTGGGGTTTCACCGACCACACCGTGAACATGGCAGCGATGCCGCTGTTCCACATCGGTGGCGGTGGATGGGCGACTGCCGGTCACACGATGGGAGCCACCACGGTCGTGGTGCGCGACATCAATCCCGTCGAGATGGTCCAGATGTTCGGCAAGCATCGCATCACTCACGCATTCCTCGTGCCGGTGTTGCTGCAGTTCATGCTGATGGTTCCGGATCTCGACAAAGCCGATTTCTCGAGCATCGAATTGATCGCCTACGGCGCATCACCGATCTCGGAAGAAGTGCTCGGCGCATCGATCAAAGCATTCAAGACCAACTTCATGCAGATCTACGGGCTCACCGAGACGACGGGTGCAACGACGATCTTGCTCCCCGAAGAGCACGATCTCACTGGACCTCGCAAGAAGCTGTTGCGTTCGTGCGGCAAGATCGTCCCGGGAATGCAGTTGCGCGTCGTCGACTCCGATACGGGCAAGGACGTGAAGACGGGCGATGTCGGCGAGATCTGGGTGAAGGGTCCGCAAGTGATGAAGGGCTATTGGAACATGCCCGAGGAAACGAAGAAGTCGATTGATACCGACGGCTGGTTCCGCACCGGTGACGCCGCCTTCCTCGACGAAGAGGGCTACGTCTACATCTATGACCGTGTGAAGGACATGATCGTCTCGGGTGGAGAGAACGTGTATCCCGCCGAAGTCGAGAACGCGTTGATGGGTCACCCGGCTATCGCCGACGTCGCAGTCATCGGTGTTCCCGACGAGAAGTGGGGTGAGGTGCCAAAGGCACTCGTCGTGCGCAAGGCCGACACGCCGGTGACGGAGGAGGAGATCATTTCCTTTGCCCGCGAGCGACTTGCCGGGTTCAAGGTTCCCAAGTCGGTCGACTGGATCGACGCGTTGCCGAGAAACCCAAGCGGCAAGATCCTGAAGAAGGACCTCCGCGCTCCGTACTGGGAGGGCAAGGCCCGCCAAGTCAACTGAGCACGTCGCACTTCTGACGCTTAGAGTCGGAGCCGTCTCCGAACCAAAGGCGGTGCAATGAAGCTGGCGATGATGATCAACTACGTGGGCGACTTTCCGTCGTCTGCAAAACAGGTGGCTGAGCTGGAGAAGGTCGGCCTCGACATGGTGTGGGTAGCCGAGGCGTACTCGTTCGACTCGATCTCTCAGATCGGTTATCTGGCCGCGGTCACCGAAAGGGTGCAGATCGGTACCGGCATCGTCAACGTGTACTCGCGCACGCCTGCACTGATGGCGATGACCGCAGCGGGCTGCGATTACGTGAGCGGTGGTCGCTTCGCGCTTGGACTTGGTGCCTCGGGCGCGCAGGTGATCGAAGGATTCCACGGCATGCCGTACGAAAAGCCGATGCAGCGCACGCGTGAATACATCGAGATTTGTCGTGAAGTGTGGAAACGTGAAAAGCCATTGTCGTACGAGGGAAAGACGGTCACCGTTCCGCTTCCGGCGGGGCAGGGCCTCGGTCTCGGGAAGCCGCTCAAGATCATCAACCATCCGGTGCGTAATCGCATCCCCATCTGGTGGGCCGCAGTGAAGGAAAAGGCGGTCGAGGCAACTGGCGAAATCGCCGACGGGTGGATGCCGATCTTCGTGTGGCCGGAAAAGATGATGGAAGTGTGGGGCGATCCGTTGCGTAAGGGTTTGGCCAAGCGCTCCTCGGATCTTGCACCACTCGAGATTCAAGCAGGCGGAATGTTGGCGATCGACGAGTCCCTCGTCGGCGAGGACCAGGACAAGGTGCTCGACTTCGCTCGTCCATCGACGGCGCTCTATGTCGGTGGCATGGGCGCTCGTGGCAAGAACTTCTACAACGACATCTGCAAGGCCTATGGCTTCGAAGAGGAAGCGGTACAGATTCAGGATCTGTACCTCGACGGCAAGAAGGACGAAGCGTCCAAGGTGGTGCCGACTGAATGGTTGCGTAATTCGCACTTGGTGGGCAGCAAGGGCTTCGTGAAGGAGCGGTTGGCGGCTTACAAGGAAGCGGGAGTCACGATGCTTCAGGTGAATCCGATCGGCCCGAACGCGATGCAGCAAATCGAGTTGTTGCGGAGCCTGATCGACTCGCTCTGAGAATATGACGACGCCGTTCCAAGGTGACGTCGCTCCCGGTTGGGGGCATGTGGGGGATTCCTTCCGCAGCATGCTCGCCGATGGCACCGATGTCGGCGCAGGTCTCTGTGTGTTTCATCACGGCGAAAAAGTGGTGGATCTGACCGGAGGCTGGCGAGACATCGATCGGGTCGTGCCCTATGACGACGAGACGCTGCAGGTGTTGTTCAGCACATCCAAGGGAATCGTCTCGCTGGCAGTGGCCATCTGTGTGGAGCGTGGACTGCTCGCGTATGCGGAGCCAGTGGCCTTGTTTTGGCCGGAGTTTGCCGACGTTGAAAAGGAAACGATCACCGTCGCCGAAGTGATGTCCCATCAGGCGGGCCTGTATTGCCTCGATGCTCCCGCCACGTTGGAGGAGGCGTTGGATTGGGAGGTAATGACACGTCGCTTGGCCGCTTCTTCACGCCAAGCCACCAAAGGTCACGGGTATCACGCCCTCACGTGGGGCTGGCTCGCGGGAGAGCTGGTGCGTCGCGTGGACGGACGGGACATCGGCACCTTCATCGCCGAGGAACTTGCCGCACCGGTGGGTGGCGAATGTTGGTTCGGGTTGCCCGAGCGATTCGAGTCACGCGTTGCGCCATTGAACTCGGGTTGGGAGCGACGAGACACGTCGACGAGCGGTGGTGGATCGCCAGACAGTTTGCTGTCGCGAGTGCTCTCGGTGAATGGTGCGCTGGCGGTGAAAGGTGGGTTCAATCGCCGCGATGTTCGGGCTGCAGCCATTCCAGCTGCCAACGGGATTTCGAATGCGCGCACCGTGGCTTCCATGTACTCGGCGTCATTCACCGAGACACGTACATCTATCGGTTCGGTGAAATTGCTCGACGACCGGACCCGCCAGATGGCGACCCAGAGAGTGACGCCAC
>CAZZJH010000002.1:12745-38019 GCA_964654335.1 uncultured Acidimicrobium sp. | reverse complement strand
GATTTGTCGCACGAGTTCGCCGGCACCTACGAGCCCGTTGATGGCCCCCACTCCTTGACCGGCTGGCATGAATTCGCGCTTCACATCGACGACGGTGCCTTCAGGATGACCGAGATGGTTGACGCCAGCCTGCATCGAAGCGATCACCTGCATCGGAAACTTCTCGATTCGCTCGGGTTGCGTGTCCCATTCATTCGTCCACTCGTTGCGAATCACCCGACACGTCTTGCCGGTGTAACTGCGAGTGACGACCGTCGAGTCCTCGGTCGATGCAATCAGCGTCTCCTTGTATCCCTCGACTGCGCGTGCTTCTGGCGTGGCGATGAATCGAGTGCCGATCCATGCGCCGTCTGCACCCAAAGCCAATGCGGCTGCAAGGCCACGACCGTCGAAGATGCCACCTGCAGCCACCACTACGACACGGTCACCAACGGCGTCCACCACTTGAGGAACGAGTGCCATCGTGGCGACCGTGCCAGTGTGCCCACCCGCTTCGGTTCCTTGCGCAACGACGAAGTCGCAGCCACTCTCCGCAGCGGCGATCGCATGTCTCGCTTTGCCGCACATTGAACCGACGATGACTCCGCTGCGATGCAGTCGGTCGATGATTTCGCGTGGCACGCCGAGCCCGGCGACGAATACCTTTGCGCCACCTTTGATGATCGTGTCGACGTCGCGTTCGAGCGTGTGGGGTAGGGCAGTCAGCAGGTCGACACCGAAGGGCATGTCGGTGAGTTCCCGCACGGCGGCAATTTCACGAGCCAGTTCGCCCTCACCCATGGTGGAGGCACCAAGTGTTCCGATGCCTCCGCTTTCCGAAACCGCAGCAACGAGACGGTGATACGAAACGCCACCCATTCCGGCGAGCATCACCGGATGTTCGATTTGCAGGAGATCGGTCAGCCGAGTGCGCATCGAGTTACACCATATCCCTGGTTTTTGCACCACTGTTGGCGTACGCGCCTGGTCGCTTGAGGAACTTGCGGTGCCAGCGTGAGGGAGTGGTGATGATCGATCGTGGCTCGTCTTCGAACATCCAACGTACGAAGTTTCGTCGAGTCCAGTCGGTCAGGTTCGCAGCCCGAAGTGCGCCTCGTGCGCCAATCGGATGAGCAAGGACCTTGCCCAAGACGATCGACATTCGATGGTCGGCGAAGAACTCTTTGCGCATTGCCCGCTCGTATTTCCTCCCTGCAGAGAGAAGATCGCCCGGAGAAGTGGCGGAGATCGCCTCGGCGGCAAGTTTTCCGGAGAGCAGAGCCTGGCCTATTCCTTCTCCGGTGAGTGAGTCGGTGACACATGCCGCGTCACCAATGAAGACGACGCCAGTCGTCGAAAGTGTGGCATCAGTGACACGAGCAGGAATCGGCCACGCGGTGACACGGTCGACCATTTCTGCGTCCTCGCCGAGTGCAGCGCGCACGTGTGGTCGCTGCAGTAGCGATTGCCATTGCGACTTCATGTCGGCAGGACTGCTCTTGCTTCCGCGGAGAATGCCGAAGCCCACGTTCGCTCGCCCACCTTGCAGAGGAAACGACCACGCGTAGCCAGGGAGAAGATCCTCGTCGAACCACACGAAAAGTTTCTCTTTGGCGGGACCGGTGACGTTCGTTGCGTATTGGCGAAATGCATGCCAGTCGCCCAAGTAGTCGGGGAGGTTTGCGCCGAGTCCTTTGCGCACCGATGACCACATGCCATCGGCTGCCACGATCCAGGAATAGGTTCGCTCACCGATGGGGTCGAGGACCACCTGAACCTTGCCGTTGTCATAACCAGTGATGCGTTCGAACGAGACTCCTTCGATTACTTCGATACCCATGTGGCGCGCATGTTGCACGAGCGCGTGATCGAGTTCTTTGCGTGGGGCGATCGCGGCAAACTGCCCGTTTCCTTCGGGAAGTCGAAGCTGCACGACCTTGCCCGTGGGTGAGCGCAGGATGACGTCGTGGCACTCGGTCCAGCTCGCAACTGTTCGTGGTTCGAAGTCCAATTCGTCGAGTAGACGGAGCGCTCCAGTCGTCAGCCCGTCGCCGCAGCACTTGTCGCGCGGAAACGTTGCCTTGTCGATGACGGTCACTCGTGCTCCGCGACGATGGAGATGAATTGCGGCAGCGATTCCCGCAGGACCCGCGCCGACGACGAGGACATCGTGTCGATCGCGCAGTGGGGGGATGCTCTGCACGAACCTCAGACTAGAGTTGCGCCCCATGACTCGCCTATGTGAAGGACGTGTAGCAGTAGTGACCGGATCAGGTCGCGGGATCGGTAGGGAGCATGCGCTCAGCTTGGCGCGGCATGGCGCACACGTGGTGGTGAACGACGTCGGAGCAGCGGTGGACGGCAAAGGCGGAGACACCAGCCCTGCCCAGCAGGTGGTCGACGAAATCGAGGCGATGGGCGGCAAGGCCATTGCCAACGGTGACGACATCTCCTCCTGGGAAGGTGCTGAGCGGCTGATCAATACTGCGATCGAAACATTCGGTGATCTGCACGTCGTGGTCAACAACGCAGGAATCCTGCGCGATCGAATGCTCGTCAACATGTCCGAAGAAGAATGGGATGCGGTCATCCGCGTGCACCTCAAGGGCACGTTCGCGCCGTCGCGCTTCGCCGCTGCTTATTGGAAGGAACGGAGCAAGGCTGGCCACGAGGTGGATGCGCGAATCATCAATACGTCGTCCGTTTCGGGAATCTACGGCAACGTGGGTCAGACGAACTACGGAGCAGCCAAGGCAGGTATCGCAGCCTTCACCACGATCGCGGCTCTCGAACTCGGCCGTTACGGAGTGACAGTGAACGCAGTTGCTCCTGTTGCACTGACGCGCATGACCGAGGGTCTTGGGCCAGCGCCGGAGACGGACGAGGAGCGCGAGGCACGTTCTCCGAAGTGGATTGCGCCGATCGTCACGTGGTTGGCGAGCACCGAGTCGAAGGGCGTCACTGCGCGCGTATTCGAAGCTAGTGGTCAGGTGCTTGCAGTTGCTGAGGGGTGGCACCGCGGTCCGCTGCACGATCCAGTGGAAGACCCCACGCGTCTCGGGCCGATCGTCGAGGAGATGCTCGGCAAGGCTCGCAAGAACGCGGGTATGGACGGCCGCGACGGGTCGTGGCCCTGGCCGAAGGATTGATTCTCAGAACAGCGTGAGATCGTCGGGCTTGGTGCCCTTCAGTTCCTCGTAGTCCACTTCGCGCCAGTTCATTCCTCTGCTTTCGGCGAGCACGCGTGCCTGAGGCTTGATCGACTGGGCGACGAAGATGCCACGAATCTCGCCGAGTGAGCTGTCGGCACGCAGACACTCGATGTAACGCGTGAGTTGTTCGACACCGTCGATCTCTCCGCGGCGTTTTACTTCGACGACAACCGTTCGCCCATCGACTGCTCGGCACAACAGATCCACTGGACCGACGGCGGTGGGAAACTCTCGACGAATCAGCGTGAGACCTTCCTCGATCACATGAGGTGCGCTGGCCAGCAACTCCTGTAGGTGTGCTTCGACTCCGTCCTTCACCAAGCCTGGGTCCACACCAAGGTCGTGCGATGAATCACTGAAGACTTTGTGCAGAAAAATGGTCAAGGTCTCGCCCTTCGGATTGCTGATCACCCAGCGGTCCTCGTGTTCGTCGAGTGAGTTCGGCGAGTTCATCCAGTTCAGTGGCTTGTAGGCACCACCATCGGCATGGATGGCGACGCACCCATCTTGTTTGACCATGATCAATCTCGTGGCTTCAGGTAGCGCGGCGTTCAGTCGCCCTTCGTACTCCACGCTGCATCGTGCAACGACGAGCCTCATCGCCGTGAACCTCTGAACATCGGGAAGAAAGTTAGATCAACGGCCGACGTGTTCGCGCATGCGCTTCTGGATGAGCTCCCGACGCTTTTGGAGGTCGCGATACGTCATTGAGTTGGTGTTGGCATCCACGCCAAAACCAGCCTTCACGCTGTCGAGGTTGATCTCGACGGCCGTGTGATCGATGCCCAGTTCACGCCCGAGTCTCTCGCCGTGTCGCTCGGCGAAGAGCATCGAGATGTTGGTGATCTCTGCAAGCAAATCGAGGTCGGGGGCGAGACGCGCGATGGCGCCATCGAGGAAGACCATGTTCTTCACGTACAGCATCAACTCTTTGGGCAATCGTGCTCCGTAGCCGAGCATGGCCTTCACCACGCGCTGCACTTCTTGAACGAGTTCTTCTCCGGAGAGCGTGGTGGGATCGATGACTGGTGCACCGAGGTTGAGGTCCTTGATCACCGCTTGGATGTCGGTGTCCATGGGTAGGGCGCCGAGGTCGCGAAGCGCTTCCACTTGACCGGTCACGTTGTTGGTGGTGGCATTCAGCATCAATCGGAGAAATGCCATGCGCCGAGCGCCAGTGAGTCGACCGACGATGCCGAAGTCGAGTAGAGCGGTTCGGCCGTCTTCCTGAACGAAGAGGTTTCCTCCGTGGAGATCTCCGTGGAATACGCCGTGGATCATGGCGCCTTCCATGAACGCGATCATGCCGGTGCGGATCACTGCTTCCGTGTCAATGCCGGCTTCTTTCATGCCCACGACATCGTCGAACTTGAACCCATGGAGCCGTTGCATGACGAGGATGCGACGAGTGACGAGCGAGGGGTGAGGACGCGGGATCACGTAGCCGTCTTGCTTCAGTTCCTTCAACACCTTGGCTACGTCCAACATGTTGCTCGCTTCGATTCGGAAATCGAGTTCTTCGACGATGGTCTCTGCGAACAGTTCGACGAGCGCGGGAGGATTAGCGAGGGCCGACACTTTGATTCGGCCGACGAGGTGTGGCGCCAGCCAAGCCATCACTCGAAGGTCCTTGCGAACCAACTTCGACACGACAGGACGTTGAACCTTGACGACTACTTCTTCGCCGGTGCACAACGTGGCCACGTGCACCTGGGCGATGGAAGCCGCCGCGAGTGGAGTGCGGTCGAATGACGCAAACGTGTTTTCCAGCGACGTGCCGGTCTCCTCTTCGATGACTCGACGAACCTCATCGAAGGGGATCGGTGGAACCTGATCTCGACACTTCTTGAATTCGTCAACCAACTCGGCGGGGAAGAGGCCCTCACCGCTGGAAATGATCTGCGCAAGCTTGATGTAGGTGGATCCGAGTCGTTCGATCGCCTTGCGCATCCTGAGCGAGAGATACGCACGTGATTCGCTCGAGTCGGCGAACCGACCCGTTCGCTTCTTCAGCCACCACGGGATGATCGCCTTGCCGAGCACCCACACCACTTCGAACAGTCGTGCAATGGGCGGAATTTTCGAGGCCTTGGTGAGTACGGGAACTTCACGACGGGCATCGTCGCGAAGGGATGGCGCGATCTTGAGCCAACTGATCTCGTCCTCACTCAATACCCATTGACCGTGGGCGTCGAATGCCGCCCACTCGCAATCGTGTGGATACGAGTGGGTCCACGACGATGACGTCGAGGAAGAAGAAGTAGGTGAAGGGGGGTTCACACCCCAATTGTGCCGTGACCGAGAGCCTCGAGGACTGGTCGAGCGAGATGTTGGCGGCAGATAATCAGGTCCGGCAGCCACGAGTCCCGCTGGTTGTAGACGAGCTCCGAACCGTTGACTCTGCTGGTGTGCAGGCCGGCGGCACGGGCCACGCCAACCGGTGCTGCCGAATCCCATTGATGTTGCCCACCCGAATGTACGTAGATGTCTGCCTCGCCGAGGACCACGGCCATCGCTTTTGCGCCAGCCGAGCCCATCCTGATCACTTCACAATCGAGTTGCTCTGCAACACGAATCACTTCGAGTGAAGCCCTGTTGCGGGAAACGACGAGTCGGGGGCGGCCGTCATGATTCGGCAAAGGTGGTGGCGGTGGATCCATGGTCAGTGTCAGCTCGAGTGCCGGAAGGCTGACGGCAGCGGCCGTCAACTCACCTCCTGATTCGGTTCGTTCCCACAGCGCAATGTGCACGGCCCAGTCGACTCGATCGAACTCGCTGTATTCCTGAGTGCCGTCAAGTGGATCGATGATCCAGACTCGGTCGGCATTCGCTCGCCGAGAGTCGTCGACTGCTTCCTCGGACAGCATCGCGTCATCGGGTCGGTGCTCGGCGAGGGTCTCGTCGATGAATCGCTGTGCCGCGGCGTCGCCTACGTCCTTCGCGAACCATTCGGATGCGCCATCTTGATACAGGCGTCGGCGAACCTCGAGGAGTCGCTTGCCAGTTTCGATCGCGAGATGACGTGCGAGTTCGGCGTCGTTCACGACGCGCTGCGGCCGAGGTCGATCGATTCGCGCACCAATGTGCGCAACTCGGTTTCATCGGCGCCCTTTGCGCGCAGCTCCGCGATTCGCCGTTCGATTCGTTCGGCTTTGGCATCGTCGAAAACATCGATGCGGCGTTTGTTCGCCACCGTCGATGCGGTCATCAGGATCAACGCGGAGATCGCGGTGGTGAGCCCGATGGTGGTGACGAGTCCGACATTGTTCCCGTTGATCGACGTGATGATCATGCCGGCGATACCTGCAATGAAGATCACGATGCACACGATTCGGATCACTCTGAGAGACATCGATCGTTCCTTGTCGTCTTCCCGGCCGGCTTAGTTCCTGGACAGTGGCTTGTACTTGATGCGTCGTGGCTGCTCCGCGGCAACGCCGAGTTCCTTCTTGCGCCACGCCTCGTAGTCCGTGAAGTTGCCTTCGAACCAGCGCACCTGGCTGTCGCCCTCGAAGGCGAGAACGTGGGTGGCGATGCGGTCGAGGAACCAGCGGTCGTGACTGATGACCACTGCACATCCGGGGAAAGATTCGAGACCGGTTTCTAGAGCGCGCAACGTATCCACGTCGAGGTCGTTCGTTGGCTCGTCCAACAACAGCACGTTGCCGGCATTCTTCAGAAGTTTCGCAAGGTGCACGCGGTTGCGTTCGCCACCGGAAAGATCACCGACGCGCTTCTGTTGGTCGCTGCCCTTGAAATTGAAACTGGCTACATAGGCACGGCCGTGTATCTCGCGTCCACCCACCTTGATCGTGTCTGCACCGCCGGTGATCTCCTCGTAGACCGACGAGTCGTCGTTCAAGGTGTCGCGGCTTTGATCGACGTAACTCATTTGCACGGTGTCACCAACCGTGATCGAACCTGAGTCGGGCTTCTCTTGTCCCGTGAGCATTCGAAACAAGGTCGTCTTGCCGGCGCCGTTCGGTCCGATGATTCCGACGATTCCGGCGGGAGGGAGAGAGAACGACAAATCTTCGATCAGCAGTCGATCGCCGTAGCCCTTCGACAGGTTCTTTACTTCGATGACTTGATCGCCGAGTCGCTGACCAGCGGGAATGGCGATCTCCAACTTGTCGGGGCCGCGTTCGGCCGCCTGGGCTTCTGCATGCAACTTCTCGTATGCGGCAAGTCGCGCTTTGCCTTTCGACTGACGTGCCTTCGGTGCCATTCGCACCCACTCGAGCTCGCGCTGCAGTGCGCGTTTGCGGGCATCGTTGGCCTTCTCTTCGCGGCCGAGCCGTTCCTGCTTCTGCTCCAACCAGCTCGAGTAGTTGCCCTCGAAAGGAATGCCACGACCACGGTCGAGTTCCAAGATCCACTTCGCCGCGTTGTCGAGGAAGTATCGGTCGTGAGTGATCGCCACCACGGTGCCCGGGTATTCCTGCAGGAATCGCTCCAGCCAGTCGACGCTCTCAGCATCGAGATGGTTGGTGGGCTCGTCCAACAACAACAGATCAGGTCGAGAGAGCAGCAGTCGGCACAACGCAACGCGACGTCGTTCTCCACCGGAGAGTTTCGTTACATCCGAGTCGTTCGGTGGGCACCGCAACGCATCCATTGCGATCTCCACGTTGCGTTCCAAACTCCACGCATCCGCAGCCTGGATCTTCGCCTCAAGATCTGCTTGCAGCGCGCCAACTTTGTCGAAGTCGGCATCGGGGTCGCCCCACATCGCGGTGACCTCTTCGTATCGAGTGAGGAGGTCGCGAATCGGTGCAACACCGTCCATCACGTTGCCGAGAACGTCCTTGGTCGGATCGAGTTGTGGCTCCTGCTCGAGAAGACCAACGGTGAAACCAGGTGTGAGTCGCGCTTCGCCGGTGAAACCATCGTCCTTGCCTGCCATGATTCGCAGGAGGCTCGACTTTCCGCTGCCGTTCGAGCCGATCACGCCGATCTTTGCGCCTGGATAGAAGGACAACGAGATGTCCTCGAGGACGGTGCGATCCGGGGGATAGAAGCGCGCGAGTTTGTAACACGTATAGATGAATTCGGCAGCCATGCGGTCTCTAAACCTAGTGTTGGCAAACCCAACGCAGGTCGCGCTCAGACGGATCGACAAAGCCTCTGTTGCCACCTGAAGCACTGGTAATTTGGTTTTCGCGTGCCCATTGGCGCGCAGCACTCAGTCCAAAGGGGATGACCGTTATGGAATTGTTCGCTAGCCGCGACATCTTGCTCGGATTCGGTTTCAGGTGGCTCCACATTCTCGTGGGAATTGCCTGGATCGGTCTGCTCTACTACTTCAACCTGGTGCAGGTGCCGGGCCTCGCTGCTTATGGCGACGAGGGCAAGGCCCGCAACATCACGCTCGACAAGATCGCGCGTCGCGCACTGTGGTGGTTCCGTTGGGCCGCCATTGCCACGCTCGGCACCGGTCTGTTGATCACGGGTCAGACGAATTACTGGCAGAACTTCATGGGTGAAGGCTCCGCGTCGGGGATCGGCCACGACGTAGCTATCAGCGTTGGCATGGTTCTCGGCATTCTGATGGCAGCCAACGTGTGGATGATCATCTGGAAGAACCAACGAGTCGTGTTGGCCAATGCCGTCAACGTGCTCGGTGGTGCTGAGGCAGACCCGAATGCCGCGACCTCTGGACGTCGTGCGATGCTCGCTTCGCGTCAGAACATGATCTTCTCGGTGTCGATGCTGTGGTTCATGGTTGGCTCCGCACACTTCTACAGCGGTGCATTCGCCGACGCCACGTCTTCGAACGCCCGGACTTTCTTCCTCATCTCAATCGTGATCGTTGCGTTGTTGCAGCTGAATGCCCTCGGCATTTTCGGTGGTATAAAGGCTGGCAACAAGATGCTTTGGATCTACGAGAGTCACAAGAATGCACTCATCACGAGCGGCATTTTGTGGTTGATCATGTGGATCCTCTCTGAGGTACTGCTCGGCTGATCAGTCTGTTCACGTGAAAGGGGCGGGCCAAAGGCCCGCCCCTTTTGCGTTTCCGTCAGTTGCGCTCGTACTCTTCGAGCGGTTGTCGACAGGAGGCGTGAGATGAAAGTCAGCTTTGTTGCGTCGGTAGTGGGCATGCGCGATGGACAACGCGTGTGGGACCTCGAGTCATTTGAGAAGGAATGCAAGCTCGCCGACGACTTGGGTTTCTATGCCGCGTACACGGGGGAACGTCGCGGAAGGGGAAAGGCTTCTGGGCAGACTGCAGTCACCTATAACCCCGACCTTGCCTGTATGTACGGGCTGTCGCGAACAACGAATCTCAAATTCGGCTCGCATGTGACATTGCTGCCACTTCATCATCCCGTGCGCGTTGTGCAGGACGCAGTGATGGTCAATTCGTTGTTTCCTGGCCGGTTCATGTTGGGCGTGGGAGCGGGCTATACGAAGGAAGACTTCGATGCTTTTGGCGTGTCCCTCAGTGAGCGCGGCAAGCGGATGCAGGTTGGGCTCGAGGCGATCAATGCGTTTCTGAAGAATGAGCCGTATGAATTGAAGGGACCGTGGAGCGGGAATGTGCCGCTTCGTGATCCGGCAATGGGTGATCTTCCACTCGAGGTGTTGGCTGGAGGTTGGAGTAATCCGGGAGTAAGGCGTGCAGCGTGGCTCTCCGACGGCTGGCACACAGGGCCAATCCGAACGGTGACCGCTGAAGCAGAGTTGGCGTCGCTCTACCGTGAGGAATGCAAGAAGTCGGGTCGCAAACCGAAGGTCATTTTGATGCGCGAGGCAGCTATCGGGGTCACCGATCAGGCCGCTGTCGACACGATGGGCGAATATCTCCTTGATTACGCAAAGATCTACTTTGAGCGAGGCGGGACGTACGAGGAAAAGTACGACCCATGGGTAGCAAAGATCTCGTCGTCAAAAGAGATGACATTGGACATGGTGTCGCCCGATCGGTTCCTGATCGGCTCGGTCGACACCTGGTTGGAAAACCTTGCCGAATGGAAACGCACTATTGATCCCGACGAGGTTCTCTTACGTCTCCGCTATTTCTATGGTCCGCCGTTGGAGGTGGCCTTGCAGAGCATGGAAATGATCAGCAAGTACGTCATTCCTGAGGTTGCCACCTGGTGAATCTGGCCTTTGAGAAGCGCTTGTAACCGAACGGTAATAACCGAGCAACCGCTTGACCAGCAGATTGTTTGCTGGCTAGTTTCTCGGCAAGCCCCAGTCGGGGTGGACATTAATCATGGGGGGAATTCATGGTGGGTAGATCAAAGAAGCGGGTGCTCGTGGGGCTGATGACAGCAGCAGCCTTGAGCGTCTCGATGTTCGCCGGAGTCGGTTCGGTGTCAGCCGCAACCGAGAAAGAAGGCGCACGTTGCGACAAAGAGGGCGATGTCAGCACCGGTTACACGCTGTTGTGCGAAAAGAAGGGCACGACCCTGACATGGGTCAACAACAGCCTGCCGAAGGGTGTCTACAACGTGGGTGCAGAAATGCTTCTCTCGGGCGCGGCCGCATTCGCGGGAGTTCCGATGTCCAAGGGCGTGCATAAGGCAATCGACGAAATAAACGCCTCCGGCTTCCTTGGTAAGGGCGCGAAGATCAATTTGATCGAGCGTGACTCTGCTGGAAAAGCAGATCTTGCACTTGCCGCCGTCAACGAGTTCGTCGCTGTCAAGGCTTCGGGAATCATTTGCTGTGCTCTTTCGAGCATCGCTGGTGCAATCTCGCAGGTAGCTGCGAACGCTCAGACGCCGGTGATCATCGATGCCGCAGTTCTGCCTGGTTTGGCCAAGCCGCCGTACATTCACCGCACGGTGATCATGACCGGCGCGAAGAACGGCGTTCAGTGGCAGAGCGCTCAAGCGATGGTGAAGGCGATCAAGGCCAAGACGGTCGCGATCCCGGAGACTTCGGATAACCAAGGCATGGTGGCGGACGCCGTCATGTACAAGGAAGCCGTAACCGCAGCTGGTGCAACCAATGTCATTTCGATCAAGACGCAGGCCGCAGACACCGACTTGTCGGGAGCCGCAAGCCAGATCATCGCGGCGAACCCTGAAATGGTCATCCCGGCCATGCTCGGTGGTCCCGCCAGCCGTTTGGTCAAGGCGCTTCGTGACCGTGGTTACAAGGGTCGCATCGTGGGCAACTACGGATTGTCCGACCAGACGAACTTCGCCATTGCCGGTACAGCGCTGGCTGGTGTTGTGATGCCGGTGACGTTCAATCCGGCCAAGCCGATCAACAAGCTCGGCCGCGACATCGTCAAGTGGTGGAAGAGCGAGAACAGCGGTGCGTTGCCATCGGCATACCCTGGAATGGGTTACACCGCTGCTTGGTACCTCGCAATCGCGATGAAGAACTCTGGTGACGGTTCTCCGGCAAATGTGGCCAAGGCGCTCAACAAGATTGGTCGATTTGACTCCGTGTACGGAATCGTTCGCATCAACAAGGGTCAGATCGAGTTGGCCCGCACGGCCAAGCCGATCTTCCTTGAGTGGCAGGCAGATGCCACTCAAAAGGAGTGGAGCGGCAAGTAATTCCCGCTTAGCCAGTTGGAGTTTGGGAGTCAGGGGTCCCGCCGGTGAATCCGGTGGGACCCCCTCTCACACCAGAGCAAGGAACAAAGGAATCTTGTGAATCTCTTCATTCAGCAGGTGCTCAACGGCTTGGCCGTTGGATCTGCATACGGAATGTTCGCGATGAGCTTCGGACTCATCTTTGCCACGATGGGAATTCTCAACGTGGCACACGGAACAATCGCCACCTTTGGCGCAATTGCTGCCCTCACCGTCGTTGAAAATTGGGGCTTGTCATTCTTTCCCGCACTCGTGGTCGCCATCTTGACGGGTGCTGCAATTGGAATTGCCACTGACCGCTTGGCATTTCAACCGCTCCGCGCACGTGCCAATACTCTCGGCTATCTCATTACCTCGATTGGCGTGTGGATCGTCTTGATCGCGCTTGGTGAAACTGCGCTTAATCACCAGATCAAGACATTTCCCCCTGATCTGCTCTCATCGCCGCGATTGGTTACCACCAATCTGTATCTTGCGCCTGGCCAAATATGGCTCATGGTGATCGGGCCACTTTCAGTGGTCGGCCTCTACCTCGTGCTGACCAGAACTCCGATCGGCGTCATGATTCGTGCAGTCGGATTCAGCGATGTGTGGTCTCGAATCAGTGGTGTCTCGTCCACCGTGGTGATTCTCAGCACCGTGGGGATCTCTGCCGGATTGGCGGGAATTGTCGGATATCTCTCCTCGATCGCTTTCGACAACGTTTCCGTTCCACTCGGTGAAGGACTCTTGTTGAAGGGGTTCGCAGCCGTGGTGGTAGGAGGTTTTGGCGATGTGCGCGGGGCATTTCTCGGTGGAATCATCATCGGGGTTACCGAAGTGTTGGGTGCGCAGTATGTCTCGGGGGACTTCCGTGACGTGATCACCTTCGGATTATTGATCTTGTTCCTGCTCTTCCGGCCAGAGGGAATTTTTGGCGAAGTCAAGTTTGGAGCTGCTCGATGAGCCAGTTTTGGGATATCTACGGCATCAACTTCGAGTTTGCTTTCGTTCTTGCCATTTTTGCGTTGAGCGCGTTCCTTGGCCTGTGGTCAGGGGTGCTCAGTCTCGCCCCCATTGCTTTTGCCGCTGGGGGAGCGTTCGTTTCAGCTCGTATTGCGTACGACAAGGTGATGTTGGGTGGGGCGAATTATCCGCTCACCGTTCATCTCATCATCGGCATGGTGGTGGGAGGCGTCTTGGCCTGGATTTCGTCCTTCGTGCTCCTGAGGCTCGGTTCCCACTACCTTGCTCTGGCCACCATTGCCCTCGTCTTGATTGCCCGTGTGATCGTGTTGAATCTCGACCAGTACACGGGTGGAACGGTGGGCATTGCTGTTCCGCGTCAAGTGCATACCTGGCACATCCTGTTGATCCTGGGAATTCTCGCCGTCGTTTTCGGCACGTTGCGCAAGTCGCGGTTTGGTTACTCGTTGGATGCGGTTCGCGAACAGCCGGAAGTTGCGTCTTCTCTTGGCATCAATGTGCAGCGTGTCCGTCGGTATGCGTTCACCTTTGCCGGGGTTCTTGGTGGGCTGGCTGGTGTTCTTCAGGCTCAACTCGTGCAGTACCTCGTTCCGGAAACGCTGTACGTCGAACTCGCATTCGTCGCCGTGGCCTCGGCGGTTCTAGGCGGTGCATACATCTGGGTTGGTCCGATCGTGGGGGCGCTGCTTTACACGGCGATTCCCGAATTCCTAGAGCCGTTCCTCGGATCGTCGAAGAACATCGTCAATGGCATTCTTCTCGTGATCATCATGGTGTTCCTCCAGCGCGGACTCATCGATCCGCGTCAGTTCCGAGCATGGTCGTTGAAACGCAAGTCGCGACAGGCGAACGGAGTGGCATCGTGAGCCAACTAGACGTGGTGTCCCTCACCCGACAGTTCGGTGGCCTCACTGCCGTCAAGGATCTTTCATTCACTGTCTCGCCGGGAGCCATCGCCGGACTGGTTGGTCCGAATGGTGCCGGAAAAACCACGGTGATCAACATGGTCAGTGGAATCGACAAGCCAACGAATGGCTCGATCTCGATTGCTGGTCAAGACACCTCAACCCTCAAAGGCCACGAATTCGTCAAGTTGGGTGTTGCTCGCACCTATCAGAACATGAAAATGTTCCACGGTCTTTCGGCGATCGACCATGTGATCGTTGGGTTGGATTCAAGACGAAAGACCACGTTCTTTCATGGTTTGTTTCCCAATCCAGTCGAACGTAAAGAGCGAGCAGCAGTGCGCGACAAGGCGATGGAATTCCTCAAGGTGATGTCGATTGACCATCTGGCCGAGAGTGAAGCGACGACACTGTCATACGGTCTGCAACGACGATTGGAGATAGCCAGGGCGTTGGCCACGGAACCCAAGCTGTTGTTGCTCGACGAGCCGACTGCGGGAATGAATCAGCAAGAGTCGGCGGAAGTAGCAGAAGTTTTGCGGGGTCTAAATCAAAAGGGTTTGACTCTCCTCGTCGTGGAACACAACATCAAGTTCGTCCGTGACTTGTGTCAGGAAGTCACGGTGATCAACTTCGGTGAAAAACTCTTGAGCGGAACTCCACAAGAGGTGTTCAATTCGCAACTTGTTCGCGAGGCTTATCTCGGTAAGCAACGAGATGAGCGACTGGCGACATTTCATGGCCTCCGGGAAGGTACACACCGCAATATCGACATGGGGGAGTTCGCATCGTGAGTGGCAAGAAGGCGCTCGTTGTCAAGGGGTTGAAGTCCTCGTATGGCTCCATCCAGGCCATTCGTGGCGTGGATCTCAAAGTGGTCGGAGGCAGCGTCGTCGCCGTAGTTGGTCGTAATGGCGCGGGCAAGTCGACGTTGCTCAACACCATATGTGGCGTCATGAAATCAGATGAGGGTTCGGTGCGGTTTGGAGACGACGACTTGTCTGGCAAATCTGCCCAAAGAGTGACTCGTGCGGGAGTGGCGTTGGTTCCTGAAGGACGTCGAATCATCTCTCCACTGACCGTGCGCGAAAACCTGAGTCTGTCGAAAGCGGCACGGCGGAAATCCGATCGAGACATGGAATCGTGGGTGTTCGAATTGTTCCCGATCCTCAAGAATCGGGCCAAGCAATACGCAGGCTCGCTCTCGGGTGGAGAGCAGCAAATGCTTGCAATTGGACGGGCACTCATGACCCATCCCGAGTTGATTGTTCTCGATGAGCCTTCGATGGGCCTCGCCCCATTCGTCGTCGACAAGGTTTATGAGTCGTTGATCAGCATCAACAACACGGGAATTTCTGTCCTCTTGGTCGAGCAGGACGCGATTCTCGCATCGTCCGTAGCTGACTACATGTTCTTGTTGCAGCAGGGAGAAGTCGCCGCAAAGGGGACGCCTGATGATCTGAACAAGAATGACTTCATTTCCTCCGGCTACTTCTCGTGACCGTTCTCGCTGGTAAACGAGTACTTGTCACTGGAGGAGCGCGCGGAGTAGGGGTAGCGGTTTGTCGCACCGCCAAAGCGGCAGGCGCATGGGTTGCTGCACTCGATATCAACGAAATTCCTCTCGATGCTGCGGATGCCCGCTTCATCGGGGATTTGGGAGATGCCGATTTTTGCAGTTCGGTGCTGAAGCAGGTTGGACACGTAGACGTACTCGTAAATGCCGCAGGTTTGCTTCGCCCCTGTCGTCTCGAGGAAATGACCGTCGAACAATTCGATTATGCGGTTGCGGTGAACCTTCGCAGCGTGTTCCAGCTCTGTCAAGGCGTGGTGCCGGGGATGGTCGCCCAGAAGTGGGGTCGAATCATCAACTTCTCATCGGTGAACGCACGTACGGGAGGCACCACTTCAGCGGCGTATGCGGCCGCCAAAGCCGGAGTGATCGCGTTGTCCAAGAGCATCGCCAAAGACGTGGCCAAGTCTGGTGTGACGGTCAACTCCATTGCTCCTGCAGCAATTGATACGGAATTGAACAGTTTCCTTTCACCGGAGGCTCGGGCAAAGCTCGAGAATGACATTCCTGTCGGTCGTTTTTCGACAGCACAGGAGTTCGCCGACATCGTGATGTTTCTCGTTGGTGAGTCTGCAGGCTTCATCACCGGTGCGACGCTTGACGTCAACGGTGGCTGGGTGATGGTTTAACGCGCGAACGTTGCGCGATGTTCCAATTGCTGAAATTTCTGACCTGAAACTGCTCCGGCGGCAAATTCATGAAGTGCCCGACGAGTCGAATCAGTTGCTCGCTCAGCAAAAATTAACCATTCGGGTTCTGTAGACACGTTGATATGCGTTCCGTCTCGTCGACAGAGACGAGTTGTTTCGTCACTCGATTGGAAGAGTCGATGGAAGAGTTCCATCAGTGCTTCCATCGAGCCGATCCATTCGAATTGCAGTGCCATCGCTGGCTCGGGAAGCGGGAGGTCACTTGGTGCGCCTCGGAGTACCACTACCTGCTCGTAGGGCGTGTTGCTGCGGTTGGACACGTTCTCCAACACAGTTGGTCGTAGGGTGTCAATTTTGGGGTCCCGAGCACCAAGGTACGTCGGCGACTGGAATATCTCGGGTGATGGAATCAAGTAGACGTTATGAACGAGTGGGCTTCCCTCGGTTGCGTAGAACGCCGAGCATGAGAAGAATCCCGATTTAAGCAAGTCGGGGGCATGTCGCTCGTCGTACCACTGCTCAAACGTCGGAAGAAAGGACGGTGTGACGTCCATTCGTGCGAGATAGAGGTGGGTCATTGCGCTCCACCATGGAAAGTCTTGTATTCAAGGAACTCTTCGAGCCCGAACTGGCCAAGTTCGCGACCTAGGCCTGATTGCTTGAGTCCGCCGTATGGGGCGGCTGGATTGAAGGCGCCTCCGTTCACGGTGATGGTGCCAGCCTCGATTCGATCAGCGACAGCGAGTGCCTGTTGGTAGTCCGTCCCCCAAATTGATGCGGCCAGTCCGTAATCGCTGTCGTTGGCAAGGTTCACCATTTCTGACTCCGGTGCACTCAGGATGGAGAGCACGGGAGCGAAGATCTCGTCTCGTGCGATGCGCATCGTGGGCAAAACATCACGAAACACGGTGGGGGGCACAAAATGACCCCGAGTTGGCACGTCGGCAGAGAAGATCTTCTGAGCGCCTTGACGTTCGCCGCTCTCAATGATTTCGAGAGCCCGTTCTCTTTGCTTGGCCGACACGAGTGGACCAATCACGGTTGATTCGTCGCGTGGGTCACCGATGACCAGATTCTTGAAATGCGAGATCGCAAAGTCGCAGGCTTTGTCGACCAGGTTCATGGGGACCACCAAGCGCGTGAGGGCGGTACAGGTTTGACCCGTGTTCCGCGAACAACTGCCTACGGTCCCTGCAATCGCAGTGGCAAGGATGTGCTCGTCAAGGACGATGGATGCAGATTTGCCCCCAAGTTCCAGACACGAGCGGATCAGTCTCTCTCCAGCGGTGGCGGCAATGGATCGCCCAGTGTTGGTCGACCCCGTGAAGGAGACGAATCGAATCCCTGGATGCTTGACCAATGCGGTGCCGACAGTAGGTCCATCCCCGCCAACGAGGTTGATGATTCCCGCCGGCAATCCTTGCTCGTCGAAAAGTTGTACAAGTCGAAATGCACAGAGGGGGGCAATTTCGCTCGGTTTGGCGACGACGGTGCATCCTGCTGCGATAGCGGAAGCGCACTTGATCAACAATTGAGAAATTGGGTAGTTCCACGGCGTGATAGCCGCAACTGGTCCGACGGGTATGCGGTCGACTCTGGTGGTGCCAAGCGCCGAGGAGAACGAGAAATTCTCGAGTATTGCAATCAGATCCTCGACAACTTTCACGGGTAGGAATCCCGTTGCCTGGCGAGCCGTGGTGATTGGCGTACCCACTTCGAGTGCCCACAGCTGTGCCAGTTCCTCCAAGTTGCTGACGAGCACTTCATGCATCATGCGCAAAACCTGTTGCCGTTGCAGGATCGACGAGTGTTGCCAGGAGTCGAAGGCTTTGGTTGCCGCATTGACTGCGAGATCAACGTCGTGCTCATCGCCGAGGGGAGCCGATCCACAAATGTCCAAGAGGAAGGGGTTTTCGACGTCGAGATGGGCGTCACTGTTCGGTTTCACCCAGTTTCCGTCGATGTAGTGACGATCGAACTGGTAGGCCATGACCAACTTTCCCCCTTGTCGCATTGGGACAGCGAGTTGTTGCCCAAGCGCTCGTTTGCTTAGTCTACGACAAGGGGTTGGGGGGCAAATCATGAGTAACCAACGTGCACCACGTATCGCGGTAGTGGGTGGTCGAACGTGGGGTCACATGCATTTGCGCGCGTTTTCCCAGCTTCAGCGAAATGGTCGGTGCGAGTTGGTCGGTCTGGTGGACTTGGACGAGGCGGTGCTCGCCGAGCGCAAATCCGAGTTTGGCGTACCGACATTCACCTCGTTGGACGAGATGTTGGAGAATTGTCAACCCGATGGCGTTTCGATCGCCGTCCCTGACCATCTTCATCGACAAGTAGCAGCGACCGCAATGAAGGCGGGTTGCCATGTGCTGATCGAGAAGCCTATGGACGTCACGTCCGATGGCTGTCGTGAACTCCTCCAAATTGCGAACGCCAACGGCAAGTTCATCCAGATGGAGTTCATGAAGAGAAAGGATCCATATCACATCGACCTTGAACAACGGATCGCACGTGGGCAGTTGGGCAATGTGCAATACGGGTATGCATGGATGGAAGATCGCATTGAAGTGCCACGCGATTGGCTCCCAAGATGGGCATCTGAAAGTAGCCCAGCGTGGTTCCTCGGAGTTCACCTCTTTGATCTGGTTCGTTGGCTGATCAAGTCCGATGCGATCGCCGTATCGGCGGTGGGGCACAAAGGAAAATTGTCGGGAATCGGAATCGACACTTTTGATGCCGTCAACGCGCGCGTCCAATTCGAATCGGGTGCTTCCTTCCACTTCGATGTGTCGTGGCACATTCCCGACGGCAATGAGGCGATCGTCAACCAAGGAATCAAGGTCGTCGGATCGGAAGGTTGGTTGACCGTTGACTCGCAGGATCGTGGCGCCCGAGGTTGTTTGAAGGGATCCGTGGGATCGGCCGTAGGGAAGTCCGACAGGGTGCTTCCAGAGAACGCGATGTTTACTCCCAATCTCGGCCTGTTTATCCAGGGCACTGATCGGTGGGGAAATCCGGAGTTCGCCGGTTATGGAATCGAATCAATCCAAGATTTTGCGCTGAATCTTGGCTATGTGTTGAACGGTGGAAACATCTCCGACCTCGATGGCAAGTATCCATCGGGGATCGACGGACTCGAAGTCACCAAGATTGCCGAAGCGGTGCAAACCAGCATGGGTCGCGGCGGCGAACTGGTCTCCATTACTCGCGAGTCCAGGTAGTCGACTCATGAAGATCGAGGAATATCTGACATACGACATGCTTGGGCTTGCGGCCTTGGTCAAGTCGGGTCAGGTTTCAGGCGCTCAGTTGTTGGACATTGCACTCACGATCACAGAGCGCGTAAACCCGAGAGTGAATGCAGTCGTTCGATTGATGGAGTCAGAAGCGCGTCAGACGCTCCAGGAGTCGAACACGAACGCGTCTTTATATGGTGTGCCGTACCTCCTGAAAGACCTCACTGCGATGTATGCCGGAGTGCCTACGACACAGGGCAGTGTCTACTTCAAAGATTTTGTTCCTGATTACGACACCGTTACCGTTCGCCGTCTGAGAGAGAGCGGCTTGGTCATTTTCGGCAAGACGAATACACCCGAACTTGGCGGCAATGTGTCTGCTGAACCGCAGTTGTTTGGGCCAACCCGAAATCCCTGGAACCTTGATTACTCGGCTGGTGGTTCAAGCGGTGGCGCCGCCGCCGCAGTGTGTGCGGGAATCGTTCCTGCTGCACATGCGACTGACGGCGGTGGTTCAATTCGTATCCCCGCTTCTTGTTGCGGGTTGTTTGGGTTGAAGCCTTCACGAGGCCGCACGTCATTCGGGCCGAAACTTGGCGAAGGGTGGAACGGCATGACGAGTGAGCATGCCATCACGCGCTCGGTACGCGATTCCGCAGCACTCCTCGATGTCATAGCGGGCCCGGCACCAGGAGATCCGTATGGGATTCCAGCGCCGCGTAGATCATTCCTCGACGCGCTCAACGAGCGCGTGCGTCCGCTACGTATCGCGTACACCGCCGTTGCCCCTTCTGGCGCGCCTGTTGATGACCGCGTGGTCGCAGAACTGATGGCAACTGTGAACGTGCTGCGGGCGAATGGCCATACGTGTGTCGAGGCCGTTCCTGAGATCGATGGAGCTGCAGTGTCGGATGCCAACGTGAAAGTGATTGCGGTTCACCATGCATTCAACGTGGGGAAGCGTGCCGCCGTACTCGGACGTGAACCTGAAGCTGGAGAACTCGAAAAGGTGATGCAATACCGTGTCGATGTCGGCAAACAGGTGAGCGCGGTCGACTATGTGAAGGCAGTTGAAACACTCCATCAAACTGGACGAGCAGTTGGTGAGTTCATGAGGGAGTACGACGTGATCTTGCGCCCCACCACCGCCAAGCCTCCGCAGCCAATCGGAACTTTCGATATGAATACTGATGATCTCCAGTCATTCCTCAAGGCGTTATGGGGATACATCCCATTCACCGCAATGTTCAACGCAACTGGCCAACCGGCGATGTCGGTGCCTCTGGGTTGGGCTGAGGGCTTGCCGGTTGGGATGCAGTTTGCCGGTCGTTACGGAGACGAAGAAACGCTCTTCCAGTTGGCGCGACTGCTGGAAGTTGAGTCGTCATGGGCTGATCGACGACCAGCGATGGCGGTTTGATCCAACCATGGCGTCGAAAGTCGAGCGGACACAGATCACCTTCGGTGCACGAGGCGATGGAACCCCGTGGTCGATTACTGCGTACACGATCGACGGCGATCGACCGGGTCCACGATCGGGGATCGTGGCAGGCATTTGGGGCGACAAACCTCTTGGCGTGCTTGCCGCTCATCGGCTGATTGAGGATCTGGTTTCGCGCAATGACGTCCGCGGCTCGGTCGTCGTCGTTCCAGGAGCCAACCCAGCAGCTCTCGAGATCGGCAGTCGCATGGGTCCTGACGCGCTGTTGCTGAATCGCAGATTTCCGGGATCAGAGTCAGGCTTCGTGACTGACCAAACCGCGCATCATCTCCTGAGCTTCCTAGAAGAACGATGTGACGCCGTGCTCGATCTGCATTCTGGGACGTCCACGATGGGTTTGCACTACACGTACGACTACGGCTTACCGAAGCTTTCAGCTTCGACGGGTATTTTGCCCGTGATTTTGGGACGTGGACATCCGACCCAATTGTCTTCGGTGTTGACCGCACGGGGGATCCCCAGTTGTCTCGCGGAATTCGGAGGTGGGCGGTCATCCGATGTTGGCCCGGGCGTCACCAGTTCACTCAATTTTCTGCGTTCCCGGGGACATCTCAATGAGCCTCTGGTTGGAGCGCCGAATGTGCCTCGAATTGTGGAGGTGCAACTGGCGTTGGCCTCGACGACAGGGATTTGGTCGAACTCGCGAGAACTCAAAATTGGAGAGAAGATCACCGCAGGTTCGATCGGCGATGTTCTCGGTCCACAATCAAACCGAGCTCAGGAGAGTTTCTCCACGTCTCGCGACGGGGTCGTGCTGATGTTGACGACTTCGCCGAATATGGTGCAGCCCGGTTCGTTTTTGTTCATGGTCGGTTTTGTGGACGGTGAAATTTCCGTACCGCAGACCGGCGAACTGGAAAGTCTCTAGGGGGAATGATGGAACACCAATCGACTTCAGGTATCGAGCGCAAACTGATTTACGGTCGAGATGACGTTCCCGATTCTTGGTGGGAACTTCTGCGTAGTGGAGCAGGTGAGGCGCCGTTCATTCGCGGCGCGTACCCCGAAATGTACCGAAGCAAGCCTTGGCGAATATTTCAATTGAGTGGATTCGGTAGCCCCGAGGACATGAATGCACGATTGAAATTTTTGCTCAAAGCCGGTGAAACCGGAATCATCATCAAGCACGACAGAATGACCGACGACCACCTATATGACGTGGATCATCCAGAGGTTGCCGAGCGACGTGAAGACGTCGGTTTGACAGGCACGGTGACCGTTGGGCTCCGTGATTACCAGACGATCATGGATGGCATTCCGATCGAGTCGGTCTACGCCAAACCAGGTGGAGGAGTTCCACAGTCGGCTCCGTATACCCAAAGCTCCTACTGGTCAGTTGCCTTGTCGCGTGGACTCAAGTTGTCGCAAATTGCAGGAACAGGACAGAGCGACTTTTTCCTCACATATCTCGGTTGCCCATGCAAAGAACAGATACCTCCCGAAGCAGCACTGCGATTCAATCTCGACATCATCGAGTTCTGTAATGAAAACATGCCCAAATGGGTTCCGGTATCTATCGCTGGTTACAACGGGGCAGATTCTGGTCTGAATGCTCCCCAAGAGTTGGCCGCGGTCTTGTCGACCGCCGTCGAGTACCTCGACGGAATCCAGGCTCGGGGCAAACTCAAGCCCGAGGACTTCGCCCATCAGATCGGGGGAGTGAACTTCCGTGTCTCGATGGACTTCTTCGAAGAGATTGCAAAGTTGCGTGTTGCGCGCAAGATGTGGCATGACCTGCTGCTCAATCGCTACGGGATTTCCGACCCGAAGGCGTCGCGGATGCGTATCCATGTGGTGACTGCGGGCAGCGCCATGACGTACCAGGAGCCCTTCAACAACATCGTGCGAGGCACAGTAATGGCGCTTGCTTCGGCGCTTGGCGGAACCCAGTCGCTCGGCGTCTCGGGATATGACGAAGCGCTCTCGATTCCATCAGACCATGCCCACTTGATGTCGATCAGAATCCAACAAGTGCTCCAGGAGGAAACCGGTCTGACGTCGGTGGTCGACCCACTGGGGGGTTCGTTCTACATCGAAAGCCTCTGTAATGAATTGGAAAAACGAGCATGGGAAGTGTTCGATGAAATCCAAGGTCAAGGAGGATTCGTTGCGACGGTTCAGAACGGTTGGTTGAGGGGTCGCGCTTCGGATGAACAAACCGCTCAGGCCAGGCGTTTCGAAGAGAACGAGATGAAGTTGGTCGGTGTCAATGCGCACCTGGTGGATGACCCGATCATGCACGTGGACGGGTTTGAAGGTCGCTCGGGAGACGTCACCTGGGCCCAAGCCATGGAACGACTAACTGTCTTGCGACGTGAGCGGCACACGACAGCGACGATGTCGGCATTACGGGAGTTGGAGGACGTCTGTCGCGATGGTGGCAACATCGTGCCCGCGGTGATGAGCGCAGTCCAAGCTGACGCGTCTATCGGAGAAATCGGACAAGTGTTTCGCGATTCCTTCGGAGTGTGGAACGTGTCGGAAAATCAGTTTGGAGTCTGACCGTGTCTTATCAGCATGAGGTTCGCACCAAAGTTTTGATTGCCAAGACGAGTCTGGATGGTCACTGGCGCGGTGTTTCACTTGTTGCCCGAGCGTTGCGCGACGCAGGTTTCGAGGTAATCCTCGGAGGAATGTTGCGCCCATCTCAGATCGCCCAAGTTGCGCGAGATGAGGATGTCGACTTGGTAGGTCTCAACGTGGGAGGACGAATTGAAGTCGTCTATCGCATCATGGACGAACTGAAATCAGTCGGTCTGGATGGGATCCCGGTCTTCTGTGGTGGAACGGTGCCACCCGGAGCCGCATTGAAACTCCGCGAACTTGGCGTTGAGGTTTACCCACCAGGGACGACGCTCGCTGCCATAGCTGCGGCTGCACATCGATTGACTTCTGGAAACTAGATGACGGGCGACATCGTCGACAATCGACTCCGCCGGGCTGTCATCTCAGACATGCTTCAGCACAATGCATCGCGGCAGGCAACGAAAGCGGCATTGATCGAGCGGTCAGCGACAGGTTCGCGGCGAGTCGTCACCTACGGCCAGCTGAACAATTACGCCAACATGCTCGCCGCCCGCTGGATCGAGTCGGGACTCGCGCCGGGTTCAGTTGTCGCTGGAATTGGTCGGAACGGCGTCGATCTCGTGGCCGCTTACATGGCGACCCTCAAATCTGGATGCTCATTCACGATGCTCAATCACGCGCATACCGACGACGAAATCGACTTTCAGATCGGCCACAGTAAGCCGACGATCGTGGCCACGAGATCTGCCGACAGGCGTAAACCTTTTACAAACCATGGGGCTGCGGTTATCGAGTTTGATCAATTGCTTGAACAATCGCTGGGGGCGCAATTCACTGAGCCGGAGGTGTTCATTGAGGAGTCCTCCACTGCGGCAATCGTCTACACGAGCGGAACGGAGAGCAGACCGAAGGGTGTCGAAATCACCCATCGAAACTTCATGATTGCAACCACTCCCGCATGGTCCTACGAGGGATATTTGCGGAATCTGGATGTGTTCCTATTGTTGGCCCCGATCCACACGATGGCTGGAATTGGCACGGTGACAAATTGCATGTCGATGGGATCCACGATGGTTGTCCTTGATTCAACCGATCCCGAGGTAGTTATCGACGCAATTGAGTCTGAACGAGTGACGAACATGTCGCAAACACCGACGTTCTATCGAAGGATGGTGGAGAGCCCAAGGTTCATCCAGGCGGACTTGAGTTCACTTCAGCAGTGCCATACCTATGGTGGTTTGAATCAAGCAAACGTATTCAAGGCATTTGTTGACAAGGTCCCCGAGCTGTGGTGGGCAACCTACTGGGGGCAGTCCGAACTCAGTCAATTGGGGAGCATCGGATGGTTTCGCCAACTTGAAGATATTCCGGGTGGGGATCTCCGGTGGATCGGCAAACCGACGGCGCACCTCGAAGTACGAGTCGTAGATGATGTGGGGCAGGAGGCGGAAGTGGGCGAATTGGTGGTCAGATCACCCGCTGTAATGAAGGGATATCGCGACGACCCGACACGTACTGCTGAGTCAGTGCGAGGAGGATGGCTACACACAGGTGACATCGTTCGACGAGACGGTGACCTCAACCTTTTTTTCTACGACCGAAAGAAAGACGTCGTCAAGACGGGTGGTATGAACGTTTCGTCCCTCGAGGTAGAGCAAGCAATTCTGGAAATTGACGGTGTGATCGAGGTTGCGGTTATCGGTGTACCAGACGAGAAATGGAGCGAAGCGGTGGTTGCATGCGTGGTGCTCCGGAATGGAGTACCCATGGATGAAGGCAAGATCATCGATCATTGTCGACAACGACTTGCTCCGTACAAGGTGCCAAAGCGCGTCGTTCATCGCCAGGACTTGCCAAAGGATTTGCAAGGGAAGATACGTAAGAGAGTTCTTCGAGACGAAGTATGACACTTTTTCCCACCAAGCCGGTGACCTACTCATCGATCGAAACCTTTCCCCAGCTCTGGTTTGATCACATCGCATACTGCGTAGATGATCCACAAAAGTCCTTCCGTGTGTTGCGTGGCGGACTAGGACTCAAGTGGCGGCTGTGGGAGATGAACGGATTATTCGGTGGTGTTCAGGTCACTTTCCCAAGTGGATTCAAGGTGGAGTTGATTCACCCGAATTCAACCGATTCCGAACACTTCACCAATCGGTTTT
>CAZZJH010000002.1:0-12645 GCA_964654335.1 uncultured Acidimicrobium sp. | reverse complement strand
GTGGAGTTGATTCACCCGAATTCAACCGATTCCGAACACTTCACCAATCGGTTTTTGGCGAAACGAGGTCCGGGTCCCCACCATTTGACGTTCAGGACAAAGGACATCCGAGGGATGATTGAACGTGCCAAGACGGTGGGCATCGAATTGATCCAAATCAATCTCGACAACCCCAATTGGATGGAGGCATTCGTCCATCCGAAGACGGCTGGAGGCATCCTGATTCAAATCGCCGAGTGCCCCCATGAAAAGGAGTCACCTACCGAACCCGAGTGGAATGAAATCGTTGACGGCCCTCCGACGGGTTTCGTTCGGGTAGATCTGATTTCGGATGATGTCAGTGGAGCACGGCGGGTGTTCGGAGATTTGCTGGGCGGCGAAGTTGAACGGGAGAGCGGCGATGGTGTGGAGTTCTGCTGGAACGATGATCGCCGACTTCGACTGGTCGAAGGCATCACCAACTCGGCCGAACTCGTAGTTGACAAACTGAATAATCTTGAAATACCGAACAATTTCACCCGCGAATTGGGTGGGCAAGTGAAAGCAGGGGTCTAGTCATGTCCGGAGGAGAACTCGGTTGGATGAAGGAGTACGAGCCAAAGAAGACTTCGTTTGAGCCCCGCAAATCCGTGCGAATTGGCTTGAGCGAAGTGTTCCTTGGCGAAGCCGGGCGAGAGCTCGGCTTCTTGCGGGAGACAGCCCAATTGATTGAGTCAATTGGCTATGACCAATTGTGGCTGCCGGAGCATGTGGTCTTCTTCGAAACCTTTGAATCCAAGTATCCCTATGGCGCCACCGGGGCGGCAGAAATTTCACGAACCCGGAAAGAGGAGGGGAATACGGGGACGCGAGGAATCATGGACGGTCCAATTGTGGCGGTTGCCGCAGCGGCTGTTACCACCACTCTCCGATTTGGCACGTTCATCGTCATCCTTCCTCAGCGCAATCCCGTCGTGTTCGGCAGAGAAATTGCCACGGTCGACCACTTGACTAGCGGTCGTTTTGATCTCGGTGTGGGAGTCGGTTGGTTGAAAGAAGAATATGAGGCTTGTGGCATTCCATTCGAGAATCGCGGTGAGCGAATGGAAGACTATGTTGGCGCGCTCAAGTCGCTATGGACGGAGAACATCAGTTCATACCAAAGCAATACCGTGAGTTTCAAGCCGCTACTCGCATTTCCGAAGCCACTCCAAAAACCGCACGTACCGCTTCTCGTAGGAGGTCAGTCGCTGCGAGCCATTGATCGCGCGGCGCGAATCGGTGACGGCTTGATCATCTATGACCTGGATGTGTCGCAGATCGCCAAAGTATTGGATGTCTTCGATAGCAGGCTCGCGGCATCTGGTCGAAAGATGAGCGATGTCAGGGTGGTGGTTGGCAGACGCAATGAGGGGCGTTCACAAGAGGCGTGGAAGTCCGACCAAGAATTCATCCGTGAAGTGAAGGAATTGGGTGGAGTGAGCGACATCGTTTGTTCGCCGCGTTTTCCCAACGTCGACTACGAAAAGAACATGCGTGAGTACGCCAAATACGTCACGTCAGTGTGATTCGCGGAAGAGTATTGAACGGCATGGGACGTGTCGAACCATGCACCAATAACGTTCGTTTCGAAACGAGCAGCTCCTCGTCATTGATGATGAATTCATCAAGGTAACGGCCCCACACCACGAGATCCGGGGCGTCGGCAAACGTGTGCCATGCCATCACGTACGTCATTCCTGATAGTGACAGTGGATCTGCGATGGTGTTGGTGGTGTGGTGACTGGTCGCTTTACAACTCGAGCGCAGAGCGCGGAACAGCCGGTCGATCGACTCGGCTCCTTGCGCCTTCATGTTCGGGCCGTAGTCGATCACCGCATTTGAAGCGAAGAGCGAGAGGAGGCCGTCAAAATCTTCGTTGTCGACAGAGACACAGTACGACGAGTGAAGAAGTTGAACTCGCTCAAGGAATGACATATAAGTAGTCAACTTGTCCCCTTTGGTGCCGCCTCATTATGCTAACTAGCGTTTGTTTGGGGAAAGCAGTGGTGGTAATCGTGGCTGTCGACAATTGATGAAAGTCGGAATCGTCCAAATCTTCGACGGCACAGAAGGCCGTGGAGTAGATCACGTACGTGAATTCGCACGGCAAGTCGAGCACTGCGGGTTCAGTTCCTTGTGGGTTCCGGATCATGTGGTGTTCTTCGACAACTATCAGTCGAAATACCCCCATACCGATGATGGCACAATTCAATTCAAGGCGAACCAAGGGATTCTCGAACCTGCGATGACGCTCTTGGAGGCTGCACTCGTGACGGAACGAATCCGTCTAGGTACGTCTGTAGAGATCATCACCGAGCGCCATCCCGTCATTCGCGCCAAGGAACTGGCAACGCTTGACATGGTTTCGAAGGGGCGCGTTGAGTACGGAATTGGTGTTGGCTGGTCAGTCGAGGAATACGCAGCGCTGGGAATTTCCTTTGACGATCGTGGAAAACGATGTGACGAGTGGATTCTCGCAATGCGTGAACTGTGGTCGTCCAAGCGATCCAATTTCTCCGGAGATTTCGTCTCGTTCGAAAACGCCATCTTCTTCCCCAAACCAACCAATAACCGAATTCCAATCGTCATAGGGGGCAACAGTCCTGCGGCCCTCACGCGTGTCGCCAAATTGGGAGACGGCTGGCACGGTTGGAAGCTCACGCTTGAGGAAGTTGCTGAGAAGTTGAGCGAAATTGAGACCAAATTGGCGAAATTTGGGCGGACTCGAGATCAGGTGAAACTCAATGTCGGGTTGCCATTCAAAGGAGATCTCCGCGACCTTGCGAATTATCGAGATGGGTTGGTCAAGCTAGGAATCGACGAAATGGTCGTGGCAATGGGAATGTCGAGGACGAAGTTCAAGGAACAGATTTCGGATTTAGCAATAGCACTCGGTATTTGAGTGGGAGTGATTTGACGATGATTGGCTTTTGGAACGTAGCAAGACGAGAACCCGACGTCGTGGCCATCATCGAAGCCGAAACAGGCCGAAGCGTCTCGAGAGGTGAACTTGCGACGATGACTCACCAGCTCGTTCACCTGCTGAGAAGTAGAGGAATCAAGGCGAATGACGTGATTGCTGCGGTAATGGACAATCGCATCGAATCCGTGACTGTTTTTCTTGCGGCAATGCAAGCCGGGCTGTACTTCGTCCCGATCAACTACCACCTGACCGATTCAGAGATCGCTTACATCATTGAAGACAGTGAAACGAAGGCGATCTTCACTACTCCGGAGTTTGCCGGCAAGACCATGCATGCTGCACGGAGTGTGGGTCTTACGGAGGAGTCCTTGTTCTGTACTGAACCCACCGCTGGCTTCATCCAACTTGCGGCTGCTCTGGCTGAACAACCGTTCGACGAACCTGCCAACCGAGCGATGGGTTTGATGATGACCTATACCTCGGGCACAACAGGAAAGCCAAAAGGCATCAAGCGGCCAGCATCAGGCGCAGATCCGGATGAAGTGGGAATGCTGTGGAGTCATCCCTTCAAAATCTTCGGGATCGGCGAGGAGTACCAGGTCCAACTGATCCAATCGCCGTACTACCACACTGCCGTACTCAACTTCGCCAACGCATCTGCTCAATACGGACACACTCTTGTCTTGATGAATCAGTGGGACGCTGAAGTGGTTCTCCAGAACATCGAAAAATATGGAATCACCACCTCGCATATGGTGCCCACTCACTTTCATCGACTACTCAAACTTGATCCTGCAGTTCGTGACAAGTACGACCTGTCAACGATGAAGTACGTCATGCATGGCGCCGCGCCATGCCCTGTGGAGACGAAGCAAGCAATGATCGAGTGGCTCGGACCGGTGTTGTACGAGTACTACGGCGCGTCCGAAGGTGGCGGCACCACCGTCAACTCGACTGAATGGCTCAAGTACCCGGGCACCGTCGGACGCCCGTACCACGGTGCGGAGATCAGAATTTTCGACGAAGAAGGAAACCCAGTACCTGCCGGCACGGAAGGTCTGGTGTGGATGCTCTCGGGCGCCTTTGAATTCAAGTATCACAACGCACCAGAGAAAACTGCTTCGTCCACCCGAGACGGGTTCTTCACGGTTGGCGACTTAGGCCATGTGAATGAAGACGGGTACCTGTTTCTCCATGGCCGAGCGAGCGACATCATCATCACGGGTGGTGTGAACGTTCATCCTTCAGAGGTCGAAGCAGTTATGCAGCAACATCCCAAGGTGGCTGATGTTGCGGTCTTCGGTTTGCCGGATCCTGAATGGGGTGAGTACATCCAGTGTGTCGTGCAGCCGATCGCTGGTTTGGGCGGATCCAGTGAATTGGCGGATGAATTGATCGGCTTCTGCTCGGACCATTTGGCTCGCTACAAGTTGCCACGCAAAGTCGACTTTGTGGATCAGCTCCCACGTGACCCCAATGGCAAGCTCTACAAGCGGCTGATCAGAGACTCGTTCATCGGTAGATCGTGAACCCGATTTCGTTCGAAGTTCGATCTCGAATCGTCGAACTAATGCGTCGATACGCCGCGGCAGTCGATCGAGGTGACTGGGAAACGGTCAAGTCTTGCTACTTCGCTGACGCATTCGACGATCATGGTGTGGTCAAGGGAAATCGCGATCAATTGGTCGATCACTTTGCCCGTGCTCTGAAGAATTTCTCCGGCACTCTGCACCTCGTTGGCGAGCCAGAGATTGAACAGGAATCATCAGATCGTTTCCACGTACGGACTCCGAGTCTCGCTTTTCATTGGGCAGAACGGGGAACTGGCGCAAAGAGTTTGCTGATGGGTGCGCTTTACGACGATTTTGTCGAGATTCGAGGCGAAGAGTGCGCGGTGGCGCGCCGGACTGTGGTCGTGAAGGATGCGATCGAATACGACGGCGAGGAACGCGAATGGCCCCTGGCAAAGTTCTTCGTGAGACCGGAATGACGACCGTACGAAACTTGGCCGATCTCGTTCGGCGTGGCGCGATGAACAATGGCGACAAGACGGTGATCATTGCCGAGGAATCTTCGGTCACCTACGGACAACTCCAACAACGATCCAGCAAGGTTGCGAACTTGTTGTTGGATCGAGGGATCCAACGTGGTGATCTGGTGGGCTATCTCTCGAAGAATCGGCCCGAATTCTTCGACATCCTCTTTGGAGTGGCAAAGGCTGGTGCGGCCACAACTCCTGTGAATTGGCGACTCGCGGAGAACGAGGTTGCAGGAGTCCTTTCGGACGCTAAACCTCGGTTTCTCTTCGTCGATCCAGATCTCGACCGACTCTTCGATCGAGAGGCTCTTGAAACGATGGGAATAACGATCATCGAGTTGCCGCCGACGAACGAGGAGTGGCTCTCCTTAATCGGCAGATTTTCCGACGAAGATCCGTTGATCGAGTTGGAGCCACATGATGTGATGTATCAGCTCTACACCTCGGGAACAACTGGGAAGCCCAAAGGAGTGATGCTGACCAATGGAAACATGTTCGGTATCGCAGAGGCTCTTGCCGACTCTTGGCACTTTGAAATCGGATGTGTTGTTTACAACCCGTATCCGGTTTTCCATGGAGCTGGGATCTTGTGGGTCCTTCTGCCGATGCTGCGCGATGGCATGGTGATTTTTCGGAGAGAGTTCAACGTGGTGGACGTGCTGAATTCGATCGAGAAGTATCGGGTCAATCTCACCCTCATGGTTCCTGCTGTACTGGGCATGGTGCTGAATCATGAGTTGGCATCGTCCGCTGATTTGTCCAGCCTGCGAAACGTCGTTTATGGAGTTGCTCCAATCACGCAGTCATTGTTGAATCGGGCGATCGAGCGAATGCCGCAGTGTGCGTTTCACCATGCATACGGGAGCACCGAGTCGACTGGAACCATCACGACCATGCAGTGGGAGGAGCATCGACCGGGAACTGAGCGAATGCGCTCAGTCGGTAGGGCATTCCCTTGGGTGGACATGAGGATCGTCGATCCCGAATCCCGAACACCTCTTGGCTTGCGCGAGGTTGGTGAGGTTGCTGTTCGCGGATCGATAGTGATGAAGGGCTATTACAACAATCCCCAGGAGACGGCTCGCGTCATCGACAGCGATGGCTGGCTATATACGGGTGATGCAGGTTTCATCGATGAAGACGGCTTCCTCTACCTGACCGATCGAATCAAGGACATGATCATTTCAGGGGGCGAAAACATCTATCCGGCTGAGGTGGAGAACGTTATTTGTTCGATGCCTGGAGTGCGCGAGGCTGCAGTCGTCGGAGTTCCCGATGAAAAATGGGGGGAACGGGTTTTGGCTTTCATCGTGCCCCATTCGGGTGTAACGATTGAACCCGCTGATGTGATCACCTACACGCGTGATCGCTTGGCTCATTACAAATGCCCGCGCGATGTGGTCATTCGCGAAGAACCCTTACCACTCAATCCCACAGGAAAGATTCTGCGGCGAGTGCTTCGCGAGCCGTATTGGAAAGACTCCATTTTTAAGATCTAAGAAAAACAGCATCAGGCAGTGGAAGAGTCGGAACGGACCCTGAGCGCGGGTGATCTTCTTTTGTAGCAATCGCTTGCTAGGGGTACAGTCGGGTTGTCAGAGGGGGTAAGGCGATGAAGTGGGGAATCGTATTGACTGTGGACGGAGTCCCCGGTCGAGCTGATGAATTCATCGCCGAGTCTGCTTGTTACATGGAGGAATTGGGTTTCTCAAGTTTTTGGGCTCCTGATCACGCGATGTTCTTCGATCGCATCGACTCTCGTTATCCCCATAGCGAAGATGGCAAGTTTGGTTGGCTAGAAGATCAAGGCTTGATGGAGCCGATCATGGTGTGTCAATTGGCGGCGGCTGCAACCAGAGAGATACGTGTGGGTACGTCGGTCGAAGTGATCACATTGCGCAATCCAGTCGTCCGGTCAAAACATGTGGCCACTGTGGACCATTTCAGTGGAGGGCGATTCGACTACGGGGTTGGAATCGGTTGGATGAAGGAGGAGTACGACGCGTGTGGTGTGCCTTGGGATCGTCGCGGTGATCGTGGCGACGAGTACATCAAGGTGATGAAGGCACTATGGACGCAGGATCGAGCCTCGTTTCATGGAGAGTTCTTCAACTTCGATGAAGTCGTTGCTTTTCCAAAGCCTGTGCAGAAGCCTCACCCACCGATCCTCGTTGGCGGAGTGACAAAAGCCGCGATACGCCGTGCTGCACACCACGGCGACGGTTGGTACGGATGGAAGATGTCGTTGGAAGAAATCGATGCAGCACTGGTTTTGTTGCGGCAGGAGCTGGATCAGGCAGGTCGGAGCTTGGATGACGGGTTCCGACTCGTCAATGGGATTCCCCACCATGGGGATCCTGTCGAACTCGCGGATTACCTCCGGGGTATCGAGTCCCGGGGGATCACGGAATTCAACTTTGGTCTCGCGCTTTCCCGACGATCGTGGCGCGAGCAAATTGAAAAGTACGCGAGAGTCTTGATTGGTTAAGAAAGGCGAATGGTATGAATGAGACACTTGGCTCGATTTTGCGGAATGCTTGTGAGCGATATGGCGATCGCACTGCACTAGTAGGTCGGGACGGTTCGCGAACTTACCGCCAACTCCTCGAACGAGGCTCTCGATTGGCCAATGCGCTGGCCGGTCTGGGTCTGAAACCAGGTGATCATGTCGCTGCGCTACTTGAGGACACCGTTACCGCTTTCGAAACTTACATTGGTTGCGCCATCGGTGGTTTTCCGATCGTTCATGTCAATGATCGATTGGTTTCCCGCGAAGTTGACTACATCCTCGACAACTCCGACGCTCGAGCCCTCATTCATACTGATGGTCGAACACCGATTGTGGATGGACTGGAAACCAGAGATTCATTGGCGCAGATCATCACTATTGGTGCGAATCGCTCGCAAGGTGCCCACGATTACGAGGACCTTCTGGCAAAGGCATCCGGAAGCGTGCCGATAGTCGAGCGAAAACCGGAAGATCTGGCGATTCTTGGTTACACCTCGGGCACGACTGGCTTTCCCAAGGGTGCAATGGTGAGCAATCGAGCGGTAGTTGGGTGTATCAAATTGATTCCTTATGCGTATCGCCTGCCGATGTACGGGCGATGTGCCTTCACTGGAACGCTTTCGTTCGTGAGTGGAATTTGGGGCGTGATTTTGCCTCACCTCTATCTCGGGGGCACGGTCAATTTCTTGTTCCCCTACACGATCGAATCATGGGTGGACCACATGATCGAGAATCGCTCGACGTTCACCTACGCGCCGACCCCACTCGTAATGGGTTTCGTGCAGGAGGCGACTAAGAGGCCTCAAGTGCTCGACCATTTGCAAACGGTGTTGCACTCCGCTTCTGCAATCTCGCCGGCACAGTCGAAAGCTCTGACCGACCTGATTGGAGATCGGTACGTAGAAGTGTGGGGAATGACCGAGACTGTCGGCCCGCTAACGGGCACGACGCGTGCGGATTGGCGCGGCGGACATCTCGCAGAAGACATTTATGCAACGGTTGGTCGGCCATTGGCCACGGCAAGTGTCAGGGTCGTTGACCGAAACGGCAATGACCTGCCCACCGGAGAGACCGGCGAACTCGTGACCCGCTGCGACACCATGTTCTCCGGCTACTACAAAAACCTGGAGAAAACTGCCGAAGTCCTTCGGGATGGAGAATATTTCACGGGAGATCTCGGTCGGATCGATGGTGGCGGCTATGTCTATGTCACCGATCGGGCAAAAGACATGATCATTTCAGGTGGGATGAACATCTATCCCGCTGAGGTCGAGAATGCATTGCTCCAAATAAATGGGATTTCCGAAGTCGCCGTGGTGGGAACAGCCGACGAAAAATGGGGTGAGACTGTCGTTGCGGTGGTCGTACGGAAAGACGAAATGCTTACCGAAGGAGCCGTGATTGAAGGTGCCAAGGGCCTTTTGGCTTCTTACAAGAAGCCAACTCGTGTGGTGTTCGTCGAAGCATTACCGAGAAACGCAGGAATGAAGGTTCAAAAGCACGTCCTGCGAGAGCAGTTGGGATTGTGATGGCAGCAAATCCATTGGCTACAGAATTTATTTCGGCACTCGACGCAAACGATGCTGACTGGATGGCCAAATTGATCGATCCACAAGGTTCATGGTGGGTCGACTCCGGACTCGATCGTTCGTGCGGTGTCCGCGGGCACGATCCGGGAACGAATCGCGCCTGGCCCGTGCATGGGACGATGAATCTCGGTGAGAAGGTGGAGTTGTTGCGCGGAATTCGGACCCGCTTTCCCACAGGCGTTCGCCAAATCGAATGGAACTCATTCGGGGTCGGGAAATACACCTTGATTGAAGTCGATGGAGATGGTGTGACTTCAAGTGGTCGCCACTATCGAAATCGTTATGCATTTGTGATTGAGATTGCCGGAGACAAGGTTCTCCATGTTCGCGAGTATCTCGATACGCACCACGCAGTTAATACATTTGAGGGTCGAAATGTTGACCGACGAGGAGTTGCTTCAGATCCCGTTAGCGAGGAAATCGAACAAGTTGGACAGGGAACTGACGTTGCTTTGGCATTCGCCGATGCGATTGATCGTGCCGACACGGAGGCAATGAGGACGATTTCTACGTCTGATTCGGTGTGGTGGGGTGACTCGGGTCATGACCGCCCGCGTGGAGATCGCTCCGCGCCAATTGAGACTGATCCGCGGAAGTTTCTCGTCGGAAATGCTCGTGTTCACGATCGTGCCGCCGTTCTTCCGCAGTTGCGCAGTTCATTTTCCGGTGGGTGGTCACTCAAACCATGGAGGGTTTTCGGTGATGGTTCAGCCGTGGCGCTTGAAGCGGAAAGCAACGGAACGAGGGTTCGTAAGGATGGAACTACGAAGTCGTACCAAAACCGCTATTGCTTCGTGCTTGAGCTCAGTGGAGGCAAGGTCTCAAATGTGCGCGAGTATTGTGACACGCTGCACGCGTTTGACGTTTTTGGAATCGCCCCCTAGGGGTGACGGTTCCAGTGCATGACCTCACTGGTTGCCTTGCGGTTAACGGGTCCGAATTTCACGCTCGGATGTCCAACAGGAATTGTGATGTCAATTTTTACACCCTGAGGAATATTCAGGAGGGCGTTGAAGCGTTCCTCGGCGTGGATGTGAAAGGTGGTGTATGCAGCACCTAGGTTTGCCGCTCTTGCGGCAATCAGAATATTTTGAGCCGCAGCATGAACTGCGCTCAATACTGCTTCGCGAGAATCGAATCCAGGCCCGAAGTCACGCTCTTCGCTGCAGACAAAGATGAGCGCGGGTGACGTGCCAAAGTTCCGCAATAGATGGGCCCCCGATTTGTAGACCTTTGCTCTCACTGGGTCCTCGATGCGTGAAATGATCTTGTCCAGTTCGGCGACTCGAGGTACCAGGTACTCGCCGAGTTCGGCAATTATTGCCGGGTCGTCCAACACGATGAATCTCCATGGTTGCGTGTTGCGGGGGTTCGACGCGTAGGTTCCCGCGCGGACCAAGGACTCGAGAAGGACGCGGTCCACTGGGCGTGGTTCGTAGCGGCGGACGGACCGTGTCGAGGAGAGTATCTCCATGATCGCCTCGAATTGATTCATCAGAGCATCCGTTCGAATGGCTGAAACGGACTGGGAAGTCCGTCGGGTGTGGCGAAGCCTTTCGACCCCGCAGCCCGAACGACGTGTTCGCTGATTTTCCAGCCCTCTGATGAATGGCCAAATACGTTCGAGTATCGACCCCAGACCTCTGCTTGCGTTCCATCCATCAATTCGTGCCAGGCATAAATGGTGGCGCGGGTTCGAATAGTCGTGGGCGTTGACTCGAGGACCACAATGTTGCTCAGGTGATGGCTTGTTGCTCGATAGTTACCCAAGCGGGCCTTGAGCAGACCGACAATATTCTCGCGACCGGAGAACACGCGGCCGAATCCGTAATCCATTACCGCTTCTTCGGAAAACAATTGACCAAATTCATCAAGTGATGCTCGATCGACACAATCGCAGTATCCGTAAAGAAGGTGTTCCCACGGTTCCATTTCTATGCTCCTTTTGACTTGTCGAGATCATGAAAGGCCTTGACGATCTCGCGCATCCGCTCAGGATCGTCGATAGGCCATCCGAAGTAGGAAGAAACGCGATCGAAGCGTGAACCGAATCTCTGCCCAACGAGCCTCGACATCTCTTCTGGTTTGCCGGACACGATCAGCTGGTCGAGGATGTGGTCGCTGATTTGTGCGGCCATCTCGTCCCACTTCCCCTCTTTGGACATCGTGTGCAATTTGTCTTGTAGTTCACCTTCACCGATGGCCTCGAGCACACCTCGGTAGGCGGGCGTCGACGCATAGAAGGCGAGTTGCTTGCGCGACTCCTCGCGTTGTCGCTCGATTGTCTTGTCGTCGTCACCAATTGCCATGAACAAGGGGAGCGAGACTTCAAAGTCGGTGCGCGACCTCCCTGATTCGGCAAGGCCGTGTTCCAGAGCTGGAATGGTGACCTGATCGAGGTAGGCGGTGTTCGTCATTCCGTGCAGGATTACGCCGTCGCAAAGACGTCCGGCAAGTGACGTCATAGTTTCTCCTACCGCCGCGATCGCAATGCGAATCGCGTGGTCGTGGTGCGGAGGCGTGAAAACTGGAGTCATCAATGTGTGTCGGTAGTGTTCGCCTTCGTACCTGAGTCGATCACCAGTGCGCCACGCGTGAAAGATCGCGCGGAGCGCTTTTACATAGTCCTCCATTCGATTCCCTGGGCTACTCCACGGCATGGAGAACCGCTTGGTGATGTGGGCTTGGATTTGTGAACCGAGTCCAAGGGTGAACCTTCCGTCGCTGGCGCTTGCTATGTCCCATGCGCAATAGGCAGTGCTCATCGGATTGCGCGCGAAGGCAACCGCAATTGCGGTTCCAATTTCCACTCTGTTCGTCGTGAGGGCAATGGCCATGGACTGCAGGAATGCATCGGTCACGCTCTCTGTTGCCCACACGCCGTCGAAACCGTTGAGTTCCGCGCGCTTTGCGTCTTCGAGGGCCTTCTTTGACGTATGACCGATGAGGCTGAAGTCGAGTTTCACGAAGTTGCTTTCGGGCTGAACTTGACGAGGGCGCTTCGCTGGGCTGAGGCAACGAGCACTCCGTTCTGATTCTTGCCACGGTGCTCCAAGGTGACGATTCCTTGGCCTGGTCGAGACTTGGATGGGCGCTTGTCGATGACCTCAGTCTCGGAGTACAGGGTGTCACCAATGAATACCGGGGCAGGGAACAGGATCTGGCCAAATCCGAGGTTGGCAATGGTTGTCCCCTCGGTGGTATCACCAACGCTCACTCCACAAATGATCGCCAGAGTCATCAAGCTGTTCACTAATCGCTGACCGAACTCACTCTGGGCTGCAACCTCGGCATCTAGGTGAAGACTCTGGGAGTTCATGGTCAACGTGGTGAACAACACGTTGTCTGCCTCGGTGATGGTTCGACCAGGCTTGTGTCGGAAAATGTCTCCAACTTCCATTTCATCGTAGAAGCGTCCGCGACGTTCGTAAACGGTCATTTCCTGCTACCCCCTTGTTGTGAAGTTCTAGCGTCTCTCAATTGATCTCTGAAATTCGGGTGGCTCACGGCGATGAGCGCCGTGGCTCGTTCGGCCATCGTCTTGCCGCGAAGATCGGCAACTCCG
>CAZZJH010000001.1:25697-52382 GCA_964654335.1 uncultured Acidimicrobium sp. | reverse complement strand
GACGGCACGGGCGATGCGCACTCCGATCACGACGAGCGCAGCAATCAACACGCCGAATGTGGCTAATTGCATCACGCCACCGCGGTCGCCCGAATCGACGGGTTCGCGACCGCATCCCGGCTTTGGCAACAATCCCACGCATTGTTCAAGCCCCGCATCGGCGTCGTCCTCCGAACTGATCGACACACCACCGATCACATGGCTCACATAGACGTGGTTCATAGTCACACTTTCTGCGGGGGAAACACCTCTTCTCTACTACAGTCAGGTCGGGTGAGCGCCGAATCGCACGCCCCAGATCACACAATTGTCGTGGTCGTCGATTTTGGTGCCCAATACGCGCAACTGATCGCCCGTCGAATCCGCGAATCCCAGGTGTATTCGATGGTCGTGCGATCGTCGATCACGGCCGCAGAAATCGCGGCGATCGGTCCTCGGGCGATTGTCCTGTCGGGTGGTCCGGCCAGCGTGCACGCCGACGGGGCGGTGTTGCTCGATCCCGCGATATACGAACTGGGCATTCCGATTCTCGGCATTTGCTACGGCAGTCAATTGATTGCCCAGCAATTGGGCGGCGTGGTCTCCCGTGGTGGACGGGGTGAATACGGACGTACGGAACTGCGTCTCACCGCGGAATCGTCGCTGATCGGTCTACGTTCGGGAGATGTGACGCCCGTGTGGATGAGTCACTTCGATGCGGTGCAACAACTCCCTCCTGGTTTCGTCGGCACGGCAAGCACGACCGATGCGCCATACGCGGTGATCGAGAACCCTGAGCGACGGGTGTGGGGCGTGCAGTTCCATCCCGAGGTGGTGCACACGCCGTGTGGCAAGCACGTGCTCGACACGTTCCTCCACGACTGCGCAGGTATCGATCGTGACTGGACGATGGCATCGATCATCGACGAACACGTGGCGAACGTTCGCGCACAAGTTGGTGAGGGGCGAGCGATCTGTGGTTTGTCGGGTGGCGTGGATTCGGCTGTGGCGGCCGCGCTCGTGCATCGCGCGATCGGCAATCGACTCACGTGCGTCTATGTGGACACTGGTTTGATGCGCAAGGGAGAGAGCGAGCAAGTGGTCGAGACGTTTCGTCGCCACATGGGCATGGAATTGATCCATGTCGATGCGGGTGATCGTTTTCTTGCAAGCCTTCAGGGCGTCACCGAGCCCGAGGCGAAGCGCAAAGCCATCGGTGAATTGTTCGTGCGAATCTTCGAGGAACACACGGGTGGCATCGTCGATGCCGAGTTCTTGGTGCAGGGAACGCTGTACCCCGACATCATCGAAAGTGGTGGACACGACGGCAAAGCAGCGGTGATCAAGAGCCATCACAACGTTGGTGGTCTCCCAGAAGACATGCGACTCCAACTCGTCGAGCCACTCCGCGATCTCTTCAAGGACGAAGTTCGAGCACTCGGGAGCGAACTTGGATTGCCGGATGAGATCGTCTGGCGTCAACCGTTCCCTGGTCCGGGACTCGGCGTACGCATCATCGGCGAAGTCACGAGCGAGCGCGTGCGGTTGTTGCAGGACGCCGATGCGATCGTGCGCGAAGAAATCGACCGTGCAGGATTGACTCGCGAGATTTGGCAGGCTTTCGCCGTCTTGGCCGACATTCGTTCTGTCGGGGTGATGGGCGACGAGCGCACCTATGGCCACCCGATCATCGTGCGGGCGGTGACGAGCGAAGACGCGATGACGGCAGATTGGGCGCGACTCCCATACGAACTCCTCGAGCGCATTTCCTCACGCGTGATCAATGAAGTGCCAGGAATCAATCGCGTGGTCTATGACGTCACGTCCAAGCCCCCCGGCACGATCGAGTGGGAGTAGGCGCGCCTAGCCGCTCAAAGCCTTGCCAGAACGGGATTACCGGCCCAACTGCAACACAATCGTAACAATCGGTAGAATCTGGGGATCATGATCCGTCGCGCCGGTGGGCGAAGACGCGCATCCCGTATTTCTGCCGGGGCGCTAGCGATTGTCCTGTTTGCGGGGAGCCCGCTCGAGGCTGCCCGAGTGGGGACTGGCACGTCCGACGACCAACAGCGCCGCGTGAATCAGATCATCAACGAGCTCGACCGATTGGGCGAGCAGATCGACGCAATTGGCGAAACCTATGCGCTCGCCGTCAACGACATGGAAGACCTCCAGGTGGAGATCGCCGATACCGAAAAGCGCATCGCCGAAAAGGAAGTCGAACTTTCCGCGATGCAGGCCGAGATGAAAGACGTCGCCTTGAAGGCGTTGATCCGCGGCGGATCGACCAACAGTTTGTCGACGATCCTCAGTTCAACGAGTTCCCTCTCCGACATCGTGCGCAAGCGTTACCTCACGTCATCGGCATTGAACACGGGCGTCGGCAATGCCGATGCGCTTCAGGGTGTGATCGACGAATTGGCCAAGGAGCGAGCCAAACTCGAGAAGCAACGCGCGAAGGCCGAGCAAGTGGCCGACTATGCCGCTGCGCGCTTGACCGCAGCCGAAGCACTTGCGGCGGAGTACGAGGCACGTCAAGCGGCGGCAGAGCTTGAACTCGGACAGTTGTTGCGCTCGGAACGTCAGCGCCGTGAACAGGCTGCGCTCGAAGCGGCTCAAGCAGAGGCAGCCAGGTTCAAGGGCAGCAAGTACGCCAACGTGGCGCCGCCTTCATCGAAGGCCGGTGTGGCAATTCGCGCCGCGCTCAACCAGCTCGGTGTGCGTTATCGCTTTGGCGCCAAATCGCCCGGATCTGCATTCGACTGCTCCGGCCTCACGTCGTATGCATGGGGAGTCGCCGGAGTCGGCATTCCGCGCACATCACGTACCCAGTACGCCGGCCTCAATCGAATACCGACCGCGGCGATCCAGCCAGGCGACCTCATTTTTTCTGGTTATCCGATCCATCACGTCGGCATGTATTTGGGTAACGGTCAGATGGTGCACGCGCCGCGCACGGGTGACGTGGTGAAAGTGTCGGCGGTCTATTGGTCGCGAGTCGTGGGAGTGGCGCGGCCCCGTTGAACGAATCGCTACTACGGTGTGGCGATGGCGATGCAGGACTGGAAGCAGGGCTCATTCACCAGTGAGGGCGTGACCCACGACGTGTTCCGTCGTGGCAGTGGCCCCGGCGTGATCGTCGTGCACGAGATTCCCGGTATCACGCCTCGCGTGCTGGAGTTCGCAGAAGAAGTGGTGTCCCGCGGATTCACCGTGGCGATGCCGCTTCTCGTAGGTGGTGTTGGCAGGCCGCCGAGTGGTGGCTACATCGCGCGATCGATGGGCAAAGTATGTGTCTCTCGCGAGTTCACGGCGATGGCGACGGGAACGCGTTCGCCGGTGGTCGATTGGTTGCGCGCACTTGCCAAGGACTTGCACGGCGAAGTGGGTGGACCGGGCATCGGCGCGGTGGGGATGTGCTTCAGCGGTGGCTTTGCTCTCGGAATGATGCTCGATGACGTGATGGTCGCGCCCGTGCTTTCGCAGCCCTCGTTGCCGTTTGCGATCGGTGGCAAGCGCTCGGCAGATCTTGGACTGTCGGCTGCTGACCTGGATGTAGTGCGTAAGCGCGCGGAAGCGGGATGCCAGGTACTTGGCCTGCGATACACGGGGGACAAGCTCGTCGGAAGCCGCTTCGATTCGTTGCGCGCGCTGCTCGGTGATGCGTTCGTCGCCGTGGAATTCGAGTCGACGACCAAGAGTGATCACTCGGTGCTCACCGAACAACGCCAAGAAGCTGGCGTGCAATCGGTGCTCGAGTTCTTCGAGCGTCGGTTGAAGGCCTAGTTCTCTCGCTTCACCACGTACTGCGGATCGCGGAACGATTTCAGGGCTGCGGATACGCCCTTCGTCGAGTTGACGAGCAGGTGACGGGCAAGGCGACCCTTGGCCGCTTTGGCATCGTGGCCTCCTGCTTTGCCGCCGCGCTCGAACAATCCGATGCGGTAGTAGTCGGCAACGACGTCCTCATCGACGTCGATCGCTTTGCGATGTTCGAGGGGTAGTAGGTCGATCACCACGCAACCCTTGGCGTACGAGTTCAACGCTGTGCTCAAGGTGTCGTGCCACCACTTGGCCATCGTTCCGAACGGCTTCAATCGTGCACCCATCTTCAATCGGTAATCCGGAATCGGATCATCGGCACGCACGAGACCGAGCAATCCCGACACGACGACGATCGAAGACAGCGCACGCGTTCGTTGGGGGGCGGTGAGTGAGGCAAGATCCAAGTGATCCCATACGACACCCGTGTAGCGCTGCCAGGCGGGGAGCACGGGTGCGCCGTTCAGTGAGGCATTTGCCTGGCGGGCGCGCTCGAGGTGGTCGCCCTTCACGCCGAGTAATGCAGCGTCGCCGCCTTTTGCCTTGTGCAGTGCGGTGACGATCTCTGCTCTTGGTGCCCCAAGCACGCCGCCAAACGTGCCCGAACGGGGTGACCATTTCTTCCCCGTGTTCCTCACCCCGCCCTCGGCTTTGCCTTCTGAAGGGGGGAGCAAGATGACGAAACGGGAGGTACTCACGAAAGGAAAGTTTGCCTTACCCGTGGGTAATCTTGGGCCATGACAGAGGTCGCGCCAGTTCAGAGTTGGGAAACCGATTTCGATCACGCCCATCCCGACTACAACGCCAATGCGCACGAAATTTGGGATCAACTGCGGGGGAAGTGTCCGGTGGCCCACACCGAGCGTTACGGCGGAACATGGCTTCCCGTCACCCATGCAGATGTGTCGGCAATCGCGCGTGATACGGAGCACTTCTCGTCCGAGCTCGTGATCGTCGCCAACCGTCCACCCGAAGAAGAGCGCATCGTGACCAAGCCCATTGGTCCGGCGCCACCGATCACCTCTGATCCACCGTTCCATCAGCACGCGCGACGCGTGTTGTTGCCCGCCTTCTCCCCGCAGATGATCAATCCATGGGAGGACGAAGTACGTCGCCTGTGCAACGAGTTGATCGACTCGATGGGTGATGCCGATGTGGTCGATGCTGCGGTGCAATACGCACAGCACATTCCCGTCAATGTGATCGCGCGCATGATCGGTCTTCCGCTCGAAGACAGCGACTACTTCCGCGAAGCAGTACACACCGTTCTCGAGAACATCGCCGCCGAGGCGAGTGTTCGCGTCGCTGCCGTGCAGGAGGTGTTCCAGTACCTGCTCAAGCACGTGGAGAAGCATCGCGAAGAGCCGAAGGACGATCTCATCGGCTATTTGCTGAACGCGGAGATTTTCGACCAGCCGCTCACCGAGCAGCATGTGGTCGGCACGATCGTGTTGTTGCTCATCGCCGGAATCGATACCACGTGGAGCGCAATCGGCTCGTCGCTGTGGCACCTTGCCGGCAACCCGAGCGACTTGGCTCGTCTCGTTGCCGAACCGGATCTGATGCCGACGGCCATCGAGGAGTTGCTCCGTGCATATGCGCCGGTGACGATGGCCCGAGTCGTGGCCAAGGACACGACGATCGGCGAATGCCCGGTGAAGGAGGGCGACTGGGTGTTGCTGCCCTTCCCCGCAGCGAACCGTGATCCCCAGGAATTCGAAGATGCCGACAAGGTGATCATCGATCGCGAGTTCAACCGCCACGCAGCGTTCGGTCTCGGCATTCACCGTTGCCTTGGCTCCAACCTTGCCCGTCTCGAGTTGCGCGTGGCAGTGGAAGAGTTCGTCAAGCGCTTCCCGAAGTTCGAACTGGCCGACGAGTCGGCAGTCACGTGGAGCCTCGGTCAAGTGCGCGGGCCGCGCAAGTTGCCGGTACGCATCGTCGAGCGCTCCTAACTGGTGGCAGATCACGCTGCCTCACTCGAGGGGCTGAATCCCGACCAATACGACGCGGTCACCCATGCCAGTGGGCCGCTTCTCGTCGTGGCGGGGGCTGGTTCGGGAAAGACACGGGTACTCACGCAGCGCATCGCGCATTTGATTTCTCGCGGTGTGCATCCGATGAACATCCTCGCGATCACGTTCACCAACAAAGCGGCAAGCGAGATGCGCGATCGCGTTGCGGCCTTGGTCGGCCCGGTGGCTCGCCAGATGTGGGTGAGCACATTCCACTCGGCATGCGTGCGCATCCTTCGCACACAGGCTGAGCGGATCGACTACCCCAAGACGTTCTCCATCTACGACCAGTCCGATGCTCAGCGTCTGGTTGGTTATGTAATCAGGGATCTCGGGCTCGATCCGAAACGTTTTCCTGCCCGAGGCGTGCACGCGCGAATCAGCTTGTGGAAGAACGAACTCGTCATTCCGCACGATGCGGCGCAACGCGCCAACAACTCGATCGACCAGAAGTACGTGGATGTTTACCGCGAGTATCAGCGTCGGCTCGAACGTGCAGGAGCAATGGATTTCGATGACTTGCTGATGAACACCGTGCGACTCTTCCGTCAGCACCTCGACGTGCTGCGGACGTATCAAGAGAGGTTCCAGCACATCTTGATCGACGAGTATCAGGACACCAACGTCGCCCAGAACGAGATCGTGGTCATGCTCGGCTCTGCCCACCACAACGTGTGCGTGGTGGGCGACACCGATCAGTCGGTGTATCGCTTTCGTGGAGCGGACTTCCGCAACATCGTGCGTTTCGAAGAGGAATTCCCTGAAGTGACCACGGTGGTGCTCGATCAGAACTATCGCAGTACTCAGACGATCCTCGATGCGGCCAATTCAGTGATCACTCACAACGCCCAGCGCAAACCGAAGGACCTCTGGACCAACGAAGGCACCGGCGACAAGATCGTGCGGTACTTCGCGGATGACGAATTCGACGAGGCCAACTGGGTCGTTTCTCGGCTGAAGGACGTCCACGATCACGACCACCGAAAGTGGAGTGACCTCGCCGTGTTCTACCGAACCAACGCGCAGAGCCGTGTGGTGGAAGAGGCGCTCACCTACGGCGGCGTTCCATACAAAGTGGTTGGCGGTACCAAGTTCTACGACCGTCGTGAAGTGAAGGACGCGCTTGCCTATTTGCGTTTGGCCGCGAACCCCCTCGATGAAGTCAGTATCAAGCGTGTGCTGAACGTGCCGAAGCGCGGTGTCGGGGACACGTCCGTGGCCAAGGTGGATGGATACGCCAACCAAACGGGCATCTCGTTCGCCCTGGCATTGCGCCGAGCCGCCGAGTGCGGCGTGTCTGGTGCCGGACTGAAAGGCATCGATGCCTTCCATCGCGTGATCGATGGGGGCACGGCGATGCTCGGGGATGGTCCTGGTGCCGTCCTGCGACACGCAATGGAGGAGAGCGGCTATCTCGCTGAGTTGGTCGCAGAGGGAACGGTCGAGTCGGCGGGACGCGAGGAGAACATCCTCGAGTTGATCAACGTGGCAAGTGAGTTCACCACCGTGGATGAGTTCCTCGAGCAAGTTGCTCTCGTGGCCGACTCCGACGATCTCGACGACGGCAACCACGTCACGCTGATGACGATGCACTCGGCAAAGGGTCTCGAGTTTCCCGTCGTGTTCATCGTGGGGCTGGAAGAAGGTGTGTTTCCACACTCACGCGCGCTCAACGACCCGGAAGAACTGGAAGAGGAGCGCCGTCTCGCCTACGTCGGCATTACCCGGGCTCGAGAGAAGCTGGTGCTGTCGCATTCGTGGAGCCGCAGTCTGTATGGCAACACGCAATACAACCCGCCATCGCGATTCTTGAACGAGATCCCCGAAGAGTTGATCGAACGCGAGGGCAGCGTGGATTCAGGGATCGACTCGCATCGAAGCAGCAATGACGATCGTCGCGAGTTCACTCGCACCATGCCCTCGTTGTCGCGAGCCACGATCGCTGCACCGCGCACCACGGACACGAGCAACTTCAAGGTAGGTGACGATGTCGAGCATCCGACCTTCGGCGAGGGGATCATCATCGACATTCGCGGCACTGGTGAGAAAGCGGAAGCGTCGATTCGCTTCCGCCTCGTGGGCACGAAGCATTTGTCGTTGTCGTGGGCTCCGCTGAAGAAGGTGTGAGGATTATTCGCTGAGATCGATCAGCAACGTCTCGCGGTTCTCGACGATCGGTCGTACATCGTCTGGGGCAGCGAGGTCGGTCACGTCCAACTCGCGGCCGTCACAATCCTGGAAGCGATGCGTCTTGGCGATCTGTGTGACGAGACAGTCCGTATTGCGATCGGCGGGGTAGGCGTAGTACACCTGCCAGCCTTTCGTGGGGTCGTCACCGAAGTGTTCGATGATGATCGAACGTTCGCCGGTTGCATCGCGCAGGTCGGGATACAACACGGGTCCGGATTCGGCGATCGATTCGGCAATGTCCTCCACGTTGCCAACGACGAACGTTCCGAACTGTGGTGAACGTCGTTCCCCGGCTCGATCAGTGGCCAACCCCGCGAATATCCAGGTCACCCCGAAAAGCACGGCAAAGAAGACGATGCCACCGATGACGGGAACGAGGGCCCGCGCCACGGGCGACCGAAAGGTCGGTAGTCGAAACCTCATTGTTCGCTCCCAAGCTTGTCGCATACCAGTGAGTTGGTATCGGTCACGCGTGACAGCGTAGGGTTTCCGAGTTGTGAAACGTCCTTATCGCATCGTCGTGGCCAAGCCGGGTCTGGATGGGCACGATCGAGGAGCCAAGACGATCACCCGAGCGCTGCGCGACCATGGTTTCGAGGTGATCTATACCGGCCTACATCAGACTCCCGAGCAGATCGCCGAGACGGCCTTGCAGGAAGACGCCGATGGTGTCGGGTTGTCACTCCTCTCGGGCGCACATCTCACGCTGTTTCCCCGCGTGATGGAGGAGTTGCGCCAGCGCGATCTCGGTTCGGTACTCGTCTTCGGTGGTGGCGTGATTCCGGATTCGGATGCGAAGGCGTTGCGCGAACAAGGTGTGGCCCAGGTGTTCGGACCGGGCTCATCGCTGAAAGACATCGCTACGTGGTTGGAATCGACGCTCGACTCCCAAGAGGGCTGAGCAATTTGAAGGAGAAGAAGTAGTGGATCTGTTCGAATATCAGGGCAAGCAGTACTTCGCGCGTTTCGGTATCCCCGTGTCGCCGGGGGACGTCACTGAATCGGTCGACGGCGCGGTCAAGATCGCTGAGTCGATCGGATACCCCGTGGTGGTCAAGGCGCAAGTGCAGGTGGGAGGTCGCGGCAAGGCGGGTGGCATCAAGCTCGCTACGAACGTGGATGAAGTGCGCATGCACGCCGGGAACATTCTCGGGATGGACATCAAGAGCCATGTGGTCAAGCGTGTGTGGATCGAGCGCGCCTCCGACATCGCCGAGGAGTATTACGCGTCATTCACTCTCGATCGTGCCGCCAAGCAGCACTTGTTGATGCTGTCGGCCCAGGGTGGCGTGGACATCGAGGAGGTGGCGGCGAAGGATCCTGATGCGATCGTGAAGTTACACATCAATCCCATCGAGGGATTGAGTGTGGCGCGAGCACGTGAAGCCGCGAAGGACGCAAAGATTCCTCCGACGGCATTGGATGGAGTGGCAGAGATCCTCGTCAAGTTGTACGAGTGCTTCACCAAGGGTGACTGCGATCTCGCGGAGATCAACCCGCTGATCCTCAAGCCCACCGGCGAAGTACACGCACTCGACGCCAAAGTGAGCCTCGATGGCAATGCTTCGTTCCGTCATCCCGAGTGGGAGGAGTACGAGGCCACGGTGGAGCTCGACGACCGCGAAAAACTCGCTCGTGAGAAGAACCTCCAATACATCGGTCTCGACGGCAGCGTGGGCATCATTGCCAACGGTGCAGGTTTGGCGATGAGCACCCTCGACGTGGTCAATCAAGTGGGTGGCTCTGCCGCCAACTTCCTCGACATTGGTGGAGGTGCCAACGCCGAGTTGATGACCTCGGCTCTCGAGGTGATCAACTCTGACAAGAACGTGCGCAGCATCTTCATCAACATTTTCGGTGGCATCACTCGTGGTGAAGAAGTGGCCAAGGGTGTGGTGGAGGCCGTGAAGCGGGTGGATCTCCGCGCGCCGATCGTCATTCGGCTCGACGGCACGAATGCGGAGGAGGGTCGTCGCATCCTCGCCGATGCGGGTATCCCCGCGAGCAAGTTGATCAGCAAACCGACGATGCTCGAAGCGGCTCGCACTGCCGTCGAGTTGGCGAAGTAGGAGCGACCATGGCCATTTTCGTAAATCAACACACCAAGGTGCTCGTACAGGGTCTCACTGGCGGTCAGGGTCGATTCCACGGGCTGCGCAACCGCGCTTACGGAACTCAGGTCGTGGCTGGCGTGACGCCGGGCAAGGCCGGTCAGGACGTCGAGGGAATTCCCGTGTTCGATTCGGTGGCGGATGCCGTTTCGGCAACCGGTGCGAATGCTTCGTTCATCGCCGTTCCACCGAAGGCAGCACCTGCTGCAATCTTGGAAGCGGCACGTGCAGGAATCGAGTTCGTGGTGTGCATCACCGAGGGTGTTCCTGCGCAGGACGAAGCACGAACCTTCGCCACGTTGCAGCGTGACTATCCGGGAACACGTTTGCTCGGACCAAACTGTCCGGGAATCATCAGCCCCGGAAAATGCAATATCGGTATCACCGCAGGTGAGATTGCCCAAATACCGACGGCGAGTGGCCCCAATGTGGGCATCGTGTCGCGTTCGGGAACACTTACGTATCAGGCGCTGTACGAGTTGAAGCAACAGGGAATCGGTGTGAGTACGTGTGTTGGAATCGGTGGAGATCCCGTTCCCGGCACCTCGTTCGTCGATTGCTTGGCGCAGTTCCAGGCCGATCCCGAGACGCACGCGATCATCATGATCGGTGAAATCGGCGGTTCTGCCGAGGAGGAAGCTGCGGAATTCATCACCAAACATGTGACCAAGCCGATGAGCGCCTACATCGCAGGTGTCACTGCACCTGCAGGCAAGAAGATGGGTCATGCAGGCGCGATCGTGTCGGGTGGCAAGGGCACGGCGCAAGGAAAGATGGATGCACTGCGCGCTGCCGGAGTTCGTGTCGGTCTCAATCCCACTGAAGCGGGTTCGTTGATGGCAGAGATCGTTCGCTCGCTGTAGTGAACCGTCTGCCTGCATTCGTTCTTGCACGCTGAGTAGCGTCGGTCGTTAGATGAACCAGAACGGAATGCGATATCTACCCGGATTGGACGGTCTTCGCGCCGTCGCGGTAATCGCAGTAATCCTCTATCACGCCAACAAGACGTGGCTGGGCGGCGGGTTTCTCGGCGTCGAAGTCTTTTTCGTGATCAGCGGTTACTTGATCACGACACTGTTGATCAACGAGTCCGACTCCACGGGCATGATCAGCTTCCGCAGTTTCTGGGTGCGGCGCGCCAAACGACTGTTGCCGGCGCTGTGGACCATGCTCGTTGGGGTCACCGTGTACTGCTCGATTTTCGAACGAGATGTACTCGGAAACTTGCGCGGTGACGTGGTTGGAGCGTTCGCGTACGTCTTCAACTGGGTGCAGATCTGGCAGGGATCGTCGTACTTCGGCTCGCTCGGCTTCGTTCCACTTCGACATCTGTGGTCGCTCGCGGTGGAGGAGCAGTTCTACTTGGTGTGGCCGATCCTCATCGCGCTCGTGTTGCGTCTGTTCGGACGTCGCCCGACCGTGATCGGGTTGATGTTCCTCGCTTCATCGATTGCGGTGGCGGTCTACATGGCGACGAGCTATGTCTCGGGCGTGCCTGGTTCGCCAATCGAGACTCCGCAGTACTACATCTCGCTGTTCGGCAAGGACGTGCTCAAGCTCGACTTCTTCTTCCTCGGCACGCTGGGACGACTCGGTGGCTTGCTGATGGGTGCAGCGCTCGCGTTTTGGTATCGCCCGTCGATGTTTCACCCCAAGCACGCCTCGGGGGATCGCTTCATCGCCACGGGCGTGGGTGCGGCGGGGCTCGTCGGATTGTTCTGGTCGATGTGGACGATGCGCGATGTGGTGGAAGGCACGCTCGAAGGCGGCACGCGTGGATACGACCAGCTGTATCAAGGTGGGTTCTTCCTCGTCGGTCTTGCCAGCTGCGCAGTGATCGTTGCGGCCGTGCACCCACACTCGCCGATCGCCCGATGGCTACTCGGCAATCCGTTGTTCGTGTGGATCGGTCGCCGCAGTTACGGCATGTACCTCTACCACTGGCCAGTGTTCCAGTTCTACCGCCAGGTGGCTGGTCGCGGTCTCACGGTGACGGAGTTCATCGGCTTGATGATCCTCACCCTCGGGATCACGGAGTTTTCGTATCGCGTGATCGAGATGCCGATCCGCACGGGTACTGCGCGGGAATGGTGGGCATCGATTCGTTATCCGCGGTTGGATGCCGATCGAGATCGTTCTCAGCGATTCGCGGTGATCGGAATCGTCGTGGGTGTGCTGCCGGTGTTCGCCTTCGCCAGTTTGTTCACTGCTCAGCTCAAGTTGGATGAGATTGGTGCGAGTCTGCAAGACAACGAAGAGGCAGTGGAGAACGTGTTGGCTGGCACTACTTCGGTGGTGACGGCGTCGACGATGGCCGGTGTCACCACGTTGCCTTCGCCACAAACGACCACGCTCGATGGCCAAGAAATTCCGATCCTCGCGATTGGTGACTCGGTGATGCTCGGTGCCGCGAACATCCTCACCGAACGGGGAATAACCGTGGACGCGATGAAGAGCCGGCCATATCGGCAGGCCCTCGAGATCGTCAACTACCTGAAATCGGTCCAACGACTCGGCGACTTCGTGATCATCCACCTCGGCACCAACAACTACGTGGACGAAAAGACGCTGGATGAAATCATGGTGCCGCTGGCCGAGACGGAGATGGTGGTGTTCCTCACTGCTCACGTACCCGACAAACCGTGGCAGGACCCGAACAACGAGCTGATCAGAAGACTGCCCGATCGGTACGGCAACGTCAAGGTGATGGATTGGTATCGGATCGCCGAGGAAAATCCGGGTTGGTTGTATCGCGACAAGGTGCACCTCAGAGTGGAGGGTCAGCGCATGTACGCGGATCTGATCATGCAAACCATCGGCAAGTAACATCGGCGACATGACATCACCAGTACGAGTCGCCGTCACCGGCGCTGCAGGACAAATCGGTTACAGCCTTCTCTTCCGTATCGCCTCCGGGTCGATGCTCGGCCCAGACACGAAGGTGATCCTGCAGCTGCTCGAAGTGACTCCGGCGCTCGGCGCACTGGGTGGAGTGAAGATGGAACTCGACGATTGCGCATTCCCGAACCTCGTCGATGTGGTGACGACAGACGACCCGAACGTTGCCTTCGGCGATGCTGATGTGGCGATGCTTGTTGGCGCGATGCCGCGCAAGGACGGCATGGAGCGCTCTGATCTGTTATCGGCCAACGGTGGAATCTTCAAGCCACAGGGCAAGGCCATCAGCGACAACGCCAAGAAGGATGTGAAGGTGCTCGTGGTGGGCAATCCCGCCAACACCAACGCCTTGATCGCGATGCACAACGCGCCGAACATCGATCCACGACAGTTCACGGCGATGACGCGCCTCGACCACAACCGCGCCATCAGCCAATTGGCGATGAAGTTGGGCAAGCCGATCTCGTCCGTGAAGAAGATGACGGTGTGGGGCAACCACTCGACCACGCAGTATCCCGACCTGTTCCATTGCGAAGTGGACGGCAAGAACGCCGCCCAGTTGGTGAACGATCAGCAGTGGATCGAAGAGACGTACATTCCGACCGTGGCCAAGCGTGGTGCTGCGGTGATCAAGGCTCGCGGTTCATCATCGGCGGCTTCGGCAGCAAATGCGGCGGTTGATCACGTGCGCTCATGGGTGCTCGGCACCGCGGCAGGGGATTGGGTGTCGATGTCGATTCCGTCGGATGGCAGCTATGGCGTACCAGAGGGAATCATCTCGTCGTTCCCGTGCACGTGCAAAGACGGCAAGTACTCGATCGTCCAAGGGCTCGAGATCGATGCCTTCAGTCGCTCTCGAATCGATGCCTCGGTGGCAGAGCTGATGGAAGAGCGCGACGCAGTTTCTGCGCTCGGACTCATCTAATTATCCGAGCGCTGCGCTGGGTTTGATCTAAGAGACGCGTCTGATCTAATTATCCGAGCGCTGCGCTGGGTTTGATCTAGGCGACGCGTCTTATTTAATTATCCGAGCGCTGCGCTCGGTTTGATCTAGCCACCGTTGCGCTGGCGCACGGCGCGATACGCCATTTCTTCTGCGTGCTCGTCGGCCGCATTGTTGCACGCGTTTGGCGCGCGCTTGATGATCTGGTTCTTCTCCTGGCGCGGCGAGAGTTGTTCGCCCGCCCTCCATGCCTCGAGATATTTCTGTGGCCAAATTTCGCCTTGCTGCAGGGTCGTTTCCTTGAGATCACAAATGCGAGACATGCCGATGTGCACGTGGCAACGCGTCACGCGGGCATTGCCGGACGAGCCAACAACACCGATCCAGTGGCCAGCATCGACACGCTGGCCTTTGTGCACTTTGATCCTTCCCAAGTGTGAGAAGTAGTAGCGCACCGTGTCGTCGCCGTGCATGGTGATCGTGAGGCCCCCTCGAGTGCCGGGTTCATCCACGAGCGGATCCCATTTGTCGCGCCGACGTACTTCGGTGATCAATCCAGAGACGGGGGCATGAACGCGCGCGTAGCAACCCTCCACATCTGCTGCGGGGTAGTGGAGGTGATCCTTGGGCCAAGAAACCTCCACTTTGGAGAAGGGAAACACGTAACGCGGTCCCGTGTTCGCTGGCGCGGCGGTGTTCGTCTGATTCGACTCGCTGACTTCGTTGGTGGACGCATGCACCGCGGCAGGGGAGAGCGAGAGCACCAACGCCAAACAAAGAACGAGTTTCGTCTTTCCCATCGCGCCCCTTCGGGGGCGATGTTAGACCGCCTGTCGTCCGCGTAACTGGGACAGCGACAGCGTCACGAGAACCACGCCGCACACGAGAACGGAGGCGCCCTGCATCACTTCGGAAGTGAACACCTGAGTGGCAAGGGCACCAACCGACATCGTCGTGCCGATACCGCCGGCGATCAACGTTTCGATCAACGTCTTGCGTGCCCCAACCGCGAACACGAGCCCGGCAACGATCAGTGAAGCGATGGCCATGACGAGATCGTCCTGATACACCGCAATGTTGAACATCGAGAACACGATGCTGAACGCACCCACGCCTCGCGCAGCGATCGAGAGTCCGATCTCGCGGGTGCCGATCAGGAACAGCACCACTCCCGATGCGGCGAAGAAGAGCGCACCCCACGGCTCGTTCACTCCACTCAGTTCGATACTCACGGCCATTAGTGGTTGTACGGAGATCACCGTGATGACGGTTCCGATGAACATCGTGCGGGGAATCAATACGACGCCGACGATGAAGGCGAGTAGCGCCCCCCACCACACGCCCGTCTCGGTCGACGCTCCAGCAAGATGAACGCTCACTCCCACGGCGGTGGCGAACAATCCAGTGCTCACCGCAAGCAATACCTCTGCGAGTCGGTTGAGTCGCGGTCCACGCCTGTGCAACATCCACACGGCGACACCGGTGGCCACGCTCAACACGTAGAGCCCGGCATCGATCGCCCCGAGGCTGAGATCGGGGAAGAGGGCCCCGAGGGTCCACACCAAACCGACGATGGCGATGGCACCTCCGAGAAATGCGAGCAGTTCGATGGGTGCCACCCACCAGTTGGGGGCCGTGCGCAGCTCCTCGATCTCGCGAGAGTCGAGGCGGCCGGAACTCTCGAGGTCGTCGATCACCTCGGACAGCGTCTTGCGGCGTGAGGCCATGCCCCGATGTTACGGTGATGCGCCATGCCCAATGCCGTATTGCGTCCCATGTTCATAGACACCGATACCGCAAGTGACGACGCGGTGGCGCTGATCATGGCCATGCGGCATCCCGCGGTCGATGTGGTCGGCATTGGCATCGTGGCCGGCAACGTGCCGCTCGATATGGGAGTTCAAAATGCTCTCTACACGGTGGAGATGTGCGGTGCGAGCGTGCCCGTCTATGCCGGTTGTTCCGTGCCGTTGGAATGCGACCTTCGCACTGCACAGACGGTGCACGGGAAAGATGGAATGGGCGACATCGGCTTGTCGCTGCAAGATCGAACCCCGCATGCGCAACACGCGGTGGATGCGTTGATCGAAGCAAGTCATAAGTTCGCTGGCGAGCTCGAAGTAGTGACGCTCGGGCCACTCACGAACATCGCCACCGCGTTGCGGCGCGATCCTGGTCTTGCCTCGCGAATCAAGCGCTGTGTCGTGATGGGTGCGGTCTACGACCACATCGGCAATGTCACACCCGTCGCCGAGTTCAACATGTGGTGCGATCCGCTAGCCGTACAGGTGGTGCTCGACTCTGGGTTGATGCCCGAGTTCGTCGGTTGGGATCGCTCGCGTTTCGACGCGGTGATCGACTCCAAGATGTCGGCCGAAATTCGTTCGATCGGCACGCCGCTCGCCGAATTCGCCATCGACATTCAGCGAGCCGTCATCGAGTTCTGCCGCACGGAAACCAAGATCGACGGGTTCGATCTGCCCGATCCCATTGCCATGGCCCATGCCTTGGACGACTCGGTGGCTCTCGAGATGCGGGAGTTGTTCCTCGAAGTCGAAACTCGTCCTGGCCCCACCGAAGGAATGGTGGTGATGGACGTGCTCGGCGTGCTCCATCGTCCGGCGAATGCCAAAGTCGTCACGCGGGCAAGCAATGCCCGATTTATCGAGATGTTGCGCGCAGCGGTGCGCTGACTAGAACGCTTCCCGAAGTTCAGCCCTCGTAGTACGAGTCGGCGATCGAGAGCACCTCGTCGATGATCGCGATGCCCTCACGCACTTCATCTGGTGTCACGGTGCACGGCGGCACGACATGCATGCGATTGAAGTGCGTGAACGGCCAAAGACCGCGCTCCTTGCATGCTGCGGCAAGCTCGAGCATCGGCTTGGCGTCCGCGCCGCCCGCGTTGTACGGAACGAGTGGCTTGCGTGTGTCGCGATTGCGCACGAGTTCGATCGCCCAGAACACACCGAGTCCACGGACGTCGCCCACGGATGGGTGGCGTTCCTTCAACTTGGCCAGTTCCGGCCCGATCACCTGAGCACCAACGTTGCGCGCGTTCTCGACGATCTTTTCTTCCTTGAAGATGTTGATCGATGCCACGGCCGCAGCGCAGGCAAGGGGATGACCGCTGTAGGTGAGCCCACCAGGGAACATCTTGTCCTTGAAGTATTCGGAGATCTTGGCTCCGATGATCACGCCGCCGAGCGGAACGTAACCAGAGTTGACGCCCTTGGCGAAGCAGATGAGGTCGGGGACCACGTTCCACTTGTCGACGGCGAACCACTCGCCGCAACGGCCGAAACCGGCCATCACTTCGTCGCACATCATGACGATGCCGAACTTGTCGCACAACGCGCGTACGCCCTGCAGGTAACCATCGGGCGGAACCAGGATGCCGTTCGTGCCGACGACCGACTCGAGCGCGATCATCGCCACGGTGTGCGGACCTTCCACCATCAACACATCCTCGAGGTGCTGCAACGCGCGCTCGCACTCTTCCTTCTCGTTCGTCGAGTGGAACGCCGAGCGATATGGATATGGACCCCAGAACTTGACCGCGCCAGATGTGCCCGTCTCGTTCGCCCAGCGGCGCGGGTCACCGGTGAGCGCGATCGCTCCGGACGTGGCGCCGTGGTAAGAGCGATATGTGGTGAGAGCCTTGTGCCGACCGGTGTACAGGCGGGCCATGCGCAACGCGTTCTCGGCTGCTTCGGCACCGCCATTGGTGAAGAAGACCATGTTCATGTCGCCCGGTGCCAACTCGGTGATCAGGCGAGCGGCCTCGCTGCGAGCGTCGTTGACGAACGCAGGTGCGACCGAGCACAACTTTGCAGCCTGCTCTTGAATCGCTGCGACGAGCTTCGGGTGTTGGTGACCGATGTTCATGTTGACGAGCTGGCTCGAGAAGTCGAGATAGCGCTTGCCGCTCGAGTCCCACATGTAGGAACCTTCGGCTCCGGTGATCTCCACCGGGTTCAGCGCGCCCTGAACCGACCAGGAGTGGAATACGTGTGCCCGGTCGTTCAACCAGGCCTGTGTCTGAGTGGACTCGATCGTCATGGTTGAAGCCTAATGCTGGTGCTCCTCGGGGCGCTCGGTAGTCATGATTCCCGCAGCGTCAGTCGTTACAGAGTGGCCGTCACCTTGTCACGCAGAGCGGGCCATGCGGCGGCCAGTCCGGCATGCAGGGGAAAGGTGGTGACGTCGTCGATCTGTACCCAACGCAAGTCCTCCGATTCGGCATTGGCTGCGAATGCGCCGGCATCACCACTGCTGTGGGCGATCACGGTGTCGTATCTCCACGGACCATGATCATCGCTGAACACCGATTTCACGACGAACTCGCTGGACTTGATTCCCGCTTCTTCCGCTGCTTCACGGCTTGCGGCAGTCACGGAATCTTCGTGTGAATCGAGTGCACCTCCGGGAAGAGCCCACGTTCCACCGCCGTGCGTCCACGCGGCACGCAACTGCAACAGCACATGTGGCGACCCGAGGTCACGACGCACGAGCAACAAGCCGGCGGCACCGAACAAACCCCAGTGGCGATGGCCACAGGTGCACATCACCCATCCATCACCATCCCGAAATGCCACGGGTCAGATCGTAGTTTCGTCGATCGATTCGGCTCTCTGCGCCCGGCGCGCAGCGGCTCGCATCGATGCCTGCTGTGCGGTGATCTCGGCATGGTGACGTCGACACAACACTTCGAGTCCACCTCTGCCGTTCGGGTCCGCCTCGAGATGGTGGTGACACCCCGGCCCATAACCACCGCCGTTGCGCGGCTCCACATGGTTGACTTCGCAGTCGCGCCGCGCCGCATTACAGCCGTCACGGGTGCAGCGATACTTTGCCCGACGTTTGGCCGTGGCGCGAGCGAAGCGCCAGATGTGGTTGCGCTGCCAAGCTCGACCACATGGATCACTGCACCATGTGCGGCGACGGGTTGCAACGATGACCGTGTCACACCACTGACAACGTCCCGGTTCACCTTTCCATGCCGAGAGGTGACAGGTGATTCGTTCTGCGACGAGCGGTGGTAGGTCGGTCACCAGGTTGTCGAGGTGAGGTCGTCGCCGAGCACGATGGAGCCAGTGAAGTGGCGAGCAGCAATTTCGCGCCACTCGTCTTCTTGGCCGCGTTGCATGCCGGGAATGTAATGAGTCATCACCAACGTTTTTACACCGCTGCGAGCCGCCGTTTGGGCCGCTTGTTCGACGGTCGAGTGGTAGTCGAGGATGTCGAGGAATCGCTTGTTCGGCACTTGTCGCACGAGATCGTCGCGCATGACCGTCTGCACGTAGGCATCGGCGCCGGAACAGAGTTCATCCAACTCGGGGCACGGCAGGCCGTCGCCGCCGAACACCACCGACTTGTTCTCGTGGTGAACACGAAATGCGACGGTGGGTTCAACCGGTTGGTGGTTGGTGCGCCCAACTTTCACCGCGAGTTCGTCGAGTTGAAAGTTGTCGCCGGGAGCGACTTCGGTGACGCTCACTATCGGGCGCCAAGTCAGAGAATCCTGATGATGTTCGAGCCGATAGCCGATGTCTGGTTCGAGTGAGTCGAGAATGCCCTTGATCACTCGCTCAGTGCCCATCGGACCAAACACTCGCAGAGGCGTCGGGCCTCCGCTCATGATCCAGTGCGTCGTGATCACGTCGTTCAAATCGGTGATGTGGTCGCTGTGGAGATGTGTGACGACGACACCCGTCAACATCACGGGCAATACTCCTGCAGCTGACATTCGCATCACGACACCACGTCCCGCGTCGACGAGCAATCGTTGGGTGCCGCTTTCGAGCAGCGTTGCGGCACCAGCGCGATCGGGGTTGGGTACGGGTGTTCCCGTTCCCAGCAGGGTGATCTTCATCGGTTGTCTCCGCCGTTGATCTTCGATCCAGGTGTGCGATTGACGAAGTCGTCGATGATGGTGGCAAGTTCGACGCCCTTATCTTCCTGAATGAAGTGGCCTCCACCGGCAATGGTGACGTGCGGTTGACCGTTGGTGCCAGGTACGCGGCGAAGGAAGATCGCGTCGCCTCCCTTGGTGACGGGGTCGCTGTCGCCGAAGCAGCACAGGAACGGTCGTTCGAATTTCTCGAGCACACCCCACGCCACGACGTTGTCGCGATGGCTCGGATCATCGGCGGAGGTGGGCACGAGAGAGGGAAGGATTCGCGCACCGGCTTTGAACGTGTCGTCGGGGAACGGTGCGTCGTACGCCGCCATTACTTCGGAAGTTGGTCGCACTGCGCAACCGCCACGCACGATCTTGCCCACTTCGAACTCGGGGGTCGTTTGGGAGAACTTCTGCCACGCCATGAACGCCTCCGAAAGAGGGCGCTCCCCGGTGGGTAGACCGGTGTTGCTCATCACGACTCGCGCGAAACGTTCGGGCTCGGCGGCCACCAAACGCAGTCCGATCAAGCCGCCCCAGTCCTGACCAAAGATGGTCGCGCGTCGGATCGACAAGTGGTCGAACAACGTCTGAGCCATCCATGAGACGTGACGTGCATAGGTGTAGTCACGTTGCTCGCTTGGTTTGTCGGACTTGCCGAAGCCGACGAGATCCGGTGCGATCACGCGATGGCCCGCCGTCACGAGGCGCGAGATCATGTGTCGGTAAAGGTACGACCACGTGGGTTCTCCGTGCATCAGCACGATGGGGTCGGCATCGCGCGGGCCTTCGTCGACGAAATGTACCCGCAGGTGGGAGCCCTCATGATCGTCGACATCGACGAAATGCTCCGCGAATGGATAGTCGGGGAGTCCGGCGAAACGTTCGGCCGGTGTGCGCAGTGACTTCATGATGATGACCTCATCTCAGAACTTTGGTGATGGCAATTTCCAGTGACTGGCGAACCGTGGCAGACGACATCCGATGCTCGGCAAGCAGCATCTCGATGGCCTCGTACGTGGTGCACAAATCGATCGTCGCAACGGCCGCACGCCGATGCGGTTCGTCGAGCTTCGCCAGTTCGGTGGCGAAGTGTCCCTCGATCTGGGATCGCAGCAGCCGACGTGCTTCGAGCAATTGTTTGGCGATCACGGGATTGCGGTGGGCATGGGCGCGTGCGGCCAGCCCCACTCGGTCGATCGCCCGATGTAGCGCAACTCGTTGATCCACGAATGCGGTCACCTTGGCTGCCGTCGTTCCATGGGTGAATCCTGCAATTGCAGCGCGCGGTTCAATGCGCGAGTACTGCACTGCGCACACTTCACCGTAGAGATCGTTTACGTCGTCGAAGTAGCGAAACAGTGAACGCTCCGAAAGACCGGCGCGCGCCGCCACTTCGGCGGCACTGGCGTCGATCACTCCTTCGCGAATCAACTCGAGCAGCGCATCCACGATCTCTCGCCGATTGCGTTCGCGTCGGGCCGAGCGGCCGTCGATCGCGACTTCGTCGATGATCGTCATCTGGTGAGGCCGTCGATCACGGGCGCGAGGGTGAGGACGTAGGTCGAACGCAGATCGTTCGATCGGTATTGCGCAACGACGTCTTGTGCCGTCGTTTTTTCATCGAGTTCGACGAAGTGCACGCTCGACCAGGCTCGCGTGTCGCCGATCACGGTTCCTTCGGAGTCGAGGGTCGTCGCGCCTTGTGGTGCCGCCGAATTGGTCGCGTCGGGGCCAACCACCACCATCGCCACATGACGGGTGCGGAGTTCGGTCGGCTCTGGTCGCCCGCGCCCATCCAGTGCAAGATCTCGTGGACGACAGCACGTGATGATCGTGCGCTCCATACCCGCGGCCTTGTGCACGTGTTTCTCGGCGAAGTCCTTGCGCTGCTGCATCTCGACGAACGATCTCCGAGTGGGGTAGCGCACGACGGCGATGCGATCCCAGTCACCGTCGCCAAAGTCGTTCGACACCACATCGGCGACGAACAACATGTCGGCGCCGATCTTGTTGAGCACCGACGACGGGTTGTACTTGTCGTCGGCCTCTCGTCCGCTCACCGATTCGTTCGTGCCATCGCCGTACTCGGCCACTGCGCGGTACTTCATCAGGTTGACCATGTAGATCGGGCCATCGGCCTCGGGTTCGCGCGTGGCGAGCGAGATCGCGTAGTGCTTGTCGATCGTCCCGTAGCGGTGTTCGAGTTTTTCGCGTGCCTCTTTGTCCTGGCTCATGTGATCCCCCATTTTTGACAAAGACAATTGTTTTGACAGTCAGTCTGACAAAACATAGAGTCGCGTGCAAGATGACGTCTGCAGAGCCGGACTTCGGGGGAGTGATTGGCGACACGTACCGCTCGTCCACGCCCGCGTGGCCAGAACAACGACGGTTGAGTGGTCGTACCAATGTCGTCGTGATCGTGTTCGACGACATGGGGTTTGCCCACCCCAGTTCATTCGGTGGCGAAGTGCCCACACCCAACATCGATCGACTCGCATCACGTGGAGCGCAATTCACCGGCTTCCACACCACTGCACTGTGTTCGCCTTCTCGTGCCGCGTTGCTCACCGGACGCAATCATCACTCGGTGGGGATGCGTGGCGTCTCCAACTGGAACACGGGCTTCCCGAACATGCGCGGAGGCATCACTCCTCGCGCCGCGACGATGGCCGAGGTGCTCAAGCAGTACGACTACGCCACATTGTGCGCGGGTAAGTGGCACTTGGCGCCGATGGAGGAGTGTTCTGCTGCAGGTCCGCATCACAACTGGCCGCTGCAAAAGGGTTTCGATCGCTACTACGGATTTCTCAACGGCGAAACCGACAACTTCTATCCGGAACTCACGCGCGACAACCAACACTGTCTGCCGCCGCGTCGACCGGAGGAGGGCTATCACCTCAGCGAAGATTTGGTGGACGAATCGATCGGTTGGATTCGCGATCTCATGTCGGTGCGACCAGATCGTCCGTTCTTCCTCTACCTCGCCTTCGGCGCTCAGCACGCTCCACACCATGCACCTGATTCGTATCTGCAGAAGTGGCGGGGCAAGTTCGACGAAGGTTGGGACGTGCAGCGCGATCGCGTATTTGCACGACAGAAGCAGATGGGCATCATCCAGCAAGACACCGTGCTTGCCCCACGCAATCCGGGTGTCCGTCCGTGGGACGAACTGAGCATCAATGAAAAGAAATTCGCGGCGCGATTGCAAGAAGCGTTCGCAGCGATGCTCGATCACACCGACGCTCAAATTGGCCGATTGCTCGACTTCCTCGAGAGCTCCGATCAGATGGACGACACGATCGTGGTGTTGTTGTCCGACAACGGAGCAAGTCGCGAGGGTGGCCCGCAAGGCGTGTTCGACGAGTGGTGCTTCTTCAACGGCGTGTGGGAGAGCGTGGATGAGATCGTCGCCACGCGGCTGGATGACATCGGCACCAAGAACGCGCACTCCAATTACCCGTGGGGTTGGTCGCAGGTGGGCAACACCCCGTGCCGTTGGTACAAGTCGCAAACCTATGGCGGAGGTATTCGCGACCCGCTGATCATTTCTTGGCCGAAGCGCGTCGCCAATCCGGGCATTCGTAACGGCTTTTGTCACTTAGTCGACGTTGCGCCGACGATCTACGAGGCGCTCGGTGTCGAACTGCCAAAGGTCATCAACGGCGTCGAGCAGATGCCGCTGCATGGCGAAAGCATGCTCGGCTCCCTCGTCGGTGATGGCCATGTGCAGCGCACGTCACCGCAGTACTTCGAGATGATCGGTCACCGCGCCATCTGGAAAGACGGCTGGAAGGCGGTGACCTTCCACGATCAAGGCGTGGACTACGACAAGGACACCTGGTCGCTCTACGACCTGACCACCGATTTTTCTGAGATGCATGATCTCGCCGACACCGAGCCACAGCGACTAAAGGAAATGGTGGACGCGTGGTGGGAAGAGGCACGCCGCTACGGGGTGTTGCCACTCGACGATCGGGGAGTGGAACTGTTCGGTGCCAAACCGCGCCCTGGTTCGCCCCACTACGGCACCACGTACACGTACTACCCGCCGATTGCGCACATTCCGTCGGACGCGTGCCCGATGTTGTCGGGTCGGGCGTGGACGATTCAGTGCGACGTCGAAGTGGGCAGTTCTCTCGTAGAGGGCGTGTTGTACGCGCGCGGAAGTCACAACCTCGGACATTCGCTGTTCATCAAGGACTCGACCTTGCACTTCGTCTACAACGCGCTCGGCAAGATTCAGCGGACGAGTGCGCCGTTGTCGCTCGCGCCTGGTCGTCACGTGATCGGCGCGCGATTCGACCGCACGGACAACACGGGCGAGTTGTCGATCTTCGTCGACGGCCACGACATCGGCAGTGTGCACATTCCGGTGATCATGCGCATTCTCGGTTCCATGGGTATGGACTTGGGCTGCGATCGACTGTCTCCGGTTGCTCCCGATTACGCGGGTCCGTTTCCCTTCACAGGCGCCCTTCACCGAGTGCACTTCGAGGTGCGTAGCAAACTGACCAAGACGGACACGGAGATGCAAGCCCGTGTCGAATCCTCGAGGGAGTAGCGGCAGATGAGTCAGATCGTTCTCGAATCACTGTGTCGGAGGCTCGGTGCAGTTCGTTCGCTGTACGACCAGGCACTCGAGACGATGTCGCTCGAACACGTCAACTACGTGGAGCGCGACGGTGTGTTGCCGATCGCCTTCAGCCTCTTTCACATCACGAACATGGTCGATGCCGCGCACATGATGATCACGGGTGAGTCACCGATCTGGAATGACGAGTGGAACTCGCGCGTGGCGCCGACCATTCCCGATCATGGCAAGCATCGAACGGTCGGCGAAATGACGGCCCAGCGCATCGGCAACTACGAAGAGTTCAAGGCGTATTTCTCGGCGGTGTTCGACCGCACTCAGTCGTGGCTGAGCGCCCTCGACCCCGAGCAGCTGCACCGCGTGGTCATCACGCGGCCATTCCCTCCGCAGATTGCCACCACGTTCAGCGCCCGCGCGGCGAGCGAGCATGGCATCACGGTGCTCGATGCCGTCGAGTGCTGGGTGTACCAGCACGCGCTTCGTCACATGGGCGAGATCGAGTTTGCACGCAGCTTCGTCGGCCTCGAGGGCATGACGTCATGATTCAGCGACTTCCTCGTTCGAGGAAGTCGAAGCCAATTGGTTGCTAGACGCAGCGGTTGATGATCGTGCCCACGCCTTCGAGCGTGGTTTCGATCACGTCGCCCGGCTGCAGGTACTTCGGCGGCTTCATACCGTGACCAACGCCTGAGGGCGAGCCCGTATAGATCACGTCGCCGCTACGTAACTCGACGACGCCCGACAGGAACGACACCACTTTGTCGATCGAAAAAATCATGTCGTGGATCTCGGTGTTCTGACGTGGTTCGCCGTTCACCGAGCAACCGATCGTCAAGGTGTCGCGGCGCGGATGTTCGCGCACGTCGCCCACCCAAGGTCCGATCGGGGAGAAGCCGCGACGACTCTTGCCAAGGCTGAACTGCGGTGGTGTTCCCGCGTACTGCAATCCGCGGTCGGAGACGTCTTGCCCGGCGCACAAGCCGGCGATGTGGTTCCACGCTTCACCGACAGGAATGTCACGACCACCTTTGGCGATCACCACCACGACTTCGGATTCGTAGTCGCACGTGTCGCCGACGATCGTCACGGTTCCCGTTGGTGAGTTCAACGAACTGGGGAACTTGGCGAAGATCAGCGGCTGACTGGGAGTCTGACTGTTCATCTCCTCGGCGTGCTTGCGGTAGTTGAGACCGACGGCGAAAAGCTGGCTAGGTCGCGGAATCGGGCAGTCGAGGTCGGAAAGGTCGACTTGACGGGCCGATGAGTTGGCGAGTTCATCGAGGCGCGAACGCAATTCGTCCCAGTGACCGATGCATTGCATCGGATCGGACGGCAGACCAAGTGAACGCTCGATGTCGACCGCGCTCGGTTGTCGATCGTCACCGAAGAACGCGTGGGCGCGTCCACTGATCGATCCGAAACGCAACATCACTTGCCTTGTGAGCGCTGCTTGGCGCGAAGCTCTTTTTCGCGTTGCTTGCGCTCGGCCCGCAGACGCTTCTTTTCCGCAACGTCGGCGCTCTCCACCTTCGTGGTGGGAGCAGCAGAGGACTGTGCAGCAGGAATCTGGAACCGCTCGTCTTGCGTAACGAGTTTGCGGAATCCGCCGAGGCCAACCGAATACTGAATTGCCATCATCCGCACGGCATCCAATCCGAACTCTTCGATCAACTTCGGCAATGCCATCTCCAGGTCTTCGTAGCTGGGGTCATCGGAGCGATCTCCGAGCATGTCGATGGCTTTGTTGGTGGCGGCTTCGCCGAGCACGACACCGGTGTCGAGGTGGGCGCGACGGGTTTTCATTGCCTCGCGAAGGCGCGAGCCGAGGGTGGCAGGTTCGTCGAACGCGCCGGCGGGAAGCGCAAGCATCCTGGCGAGGGGATCGCGCAGCTTCTCATCCACTGCCAGGGCCATTGCAGCGAGTGACTCATCGGAGATCGAGGCGATCACGGCCGCATACCGACGCTCAAGAAGGATGCCGTCGCGGGAGGTGCTCACTGCCATCTTCGTACCTGTTTCTGTCTCGGAATCGGCTCAACTGGAAGTGGTTCAGTGTGTCAGGACGCAAGGCGCATCGCTACCAAAACTGCGTATCGCCAGGTGCAGTGAAAGACTGGAGTCGTGGGCACGACGAAGGGGGCCACGCCGGCGATCGTCGCCTTGGCTGCGCAGGGCATTGCCCACACGGTGCATCACCTCGATGCGCACCCTGGTGAAGAAGGTTTTGG
>CAZZJH010000001.1:8856-25597 GCA_964654335.1 uncultured Acidimicrobium sp. | reverse complement strand
CGAATGGCGAGCGAAGCGGGGAACACGTCGTTCGGTCGACTGGCAGAGGAGTGTCGGTAGGTGTACATGCAAGGTGAGGGCAGAAGATCACCGAACACGTCGACCCATGGGAGGCCCGGGCCCGTGCACTCGACTTCGCCAGAACCAAGTTCGCCATCGCCCGGGTCGAATATCAACTTCTTGGGAGTGGCCGTCGTGGTCACGATGAGTGGTCCACTTGGTGTCGGTACCCATGCCGTGGCGCGAACGGGAACCCACAGCAACGGGTTCACCCAGAACCAGGTGCCGATGTTGATCACGCCTCGGCGAGCAGGCGGGGCGAATTCGCCCCATGGTGCAGGAATGTTGTCGTAGACGACGGCGGATGCTTGGTTGGCGAGCGTGGTGGGGCTCAATTCGGGAACCCAGTGGTAGGCGCTCGACTCGTCGGTACAGGTGTAGTCGTACAACCGGTAGTCAATGCCGTTGGCGTCCCGACGCACTTCTTCGAGCATGTCCATGCTGGGATCGCGGGTGTCGACTGGCGACCATTCGCATGACGAAGCGGCACTTGGAGGTGCACCGAAGCTCACTCCCGCCATGATCTGCGTGCCGGTTACTCCGGCGCGAGTGGAGCCTCCTCCGTCGCTGGCGCTCACTGGTTGAGCACCGGCCGTGAGAACCACGGCTACGACCAACAGGCATCGCGTTCGATCGCATAACGCGTGACGATTTCCGAAAACCACTTCCACCTCCCTTCGTGTACTTGCATGGACCAGGTCGAGAAGATCGAGATGGCCCGATCGTTGAACACGATGTGTGCGTCGGGGATCGTTTCGGTGTCGTACAACACGAGTGCGTCGTACACGCATGTCGTCACTTCGGCCACGCCCCGCGCCATCATGCGGATGGACGTCACCGTGGGGCGAAACGCACCGTCGCCTGCAATCGTGCGCAACCCGAAGTCGACGCGCTCCTTCATCAGAGCTCGTAGTTCCCGGTCGTACGGGCTGTCGGGTACGCCGAGTCGCTCGAAGTTGCATCGTTCAGGAGTTCGTCCGCACCGCACGCGTTCATCGATCAGGGCGAGCACGTCGCGATTGGTTGGCGCCGCGCCAAGATCGAGTGACGAGGAAGTGCTCGTTGACTCGCTCGGAGTAGAGACGAGATCGGCCGGAGTCGACGTTGTGGTTTCGGCGTGACGAAGCGGCGTCGACGTTGATGTGACGACGAGCGCGGCGGGTTGGGTCGCGCAACCGGTCAGCACGAGAGCCAACCACCAAAGTGCCTTTTGGGACATGACCGCCTCCGCCGATGACAGTTCTGTCGATGTGTTGAGCGAATCCTGACAAAGACACGGTTCGTTCGTCCAATTTGCTCGCAACAGGGCGACGGTAGAGTTGATGAACCCCAAAATGAGCCAACAGCACCCCGACTTGGCGGCCGAACAGGCCCATATCGACCACGCCTACTCCTGCTTGGACAAGAGCAGGGAGGACGCCTGGCGAATCCGCAACCTGAACGAGGCCGATACTGGCGGCACCTTCCAGGCGCGCTACGAACGAAACGCGTTCGATGAACAGTTGCTGGCCCGCCTCACCAATCTCGATCTCGGCGACGCGGCACTGGTCTTTGGCCGTATCGATCGCGCGCAAGGCGAAGCCATCGAGAGTTTCCACATCGGGCGTTTGGCGGTGGCCGACGAGGAGCGTGAACCGGTCGTGGTCGACTGGCGTGCGCCGGTGGCGGAGCCCTTTTATCGAGCCACGGGTCGCGAGCCGATGGGTCTCGCTCGGCGACGTCACTTCGCCGTGGAGGGTCGTCAACTGCTCGGCATCGAAGATGAATTGTTCGGCGAAGGTCACCTCGGCATCGGTCACGACGAGGGCCTCGATGGCGTGCAGCAACGAGACACGGGCCTGCGCGGCTACGGCACGTTGCTCACCACACTTGCGCGCGGACGCACCGGCCAACTCGGCGACATCGTCGCCACCATCCAGGCGGAACAAGACGAGATCATTCGCTCGACTCATCACGGCGTGCTCGTGGTGCAGGGTGGCCCCGGAACCGGCAAGACGGTTGTCGCGCTACATCGCGCCGCGTACCTGTTGTACACGCATCGCTTTCCGCTCGAGGATCAAGGCGTTCTCGTGCTCGGGCCCAACCGCGTGTTCCTGCGATACATCGAACGCGTGTTGCCGTCACTCGGTGAAGCGGGCGTCGAACAGGCGGTGTTGGCCGATCTCGTGCCGATGCATCGCTTCGGCCTGAAGGAAGATCAGCGCATCGCCAAGGTCAAGGGCTCGTTGCAGATGACCGACTTCTTGACGAAGGCCGTGCGTGATCGCGAGCGCCCGTTGCGTGAAGATTTCGTGCTGCCATACGGCGCCGGATACCTGCGTTTGAAGGTTGGTGAGTCGGCGCGCATCGTGCGCGAAGCACGGCGCCGTTTCCGTCGACACAACGCCGCTCATCGCTGGGTCGAGACCGAGGTGGTGGCTGCGTTGGCCGCCACCGGACGCGAGCAAAATCCCGATCTCGAAACCTTGCGCGACAGCCTGCGCGACGTGCCCGAGTATCGCGCCCTTCTCGTCCGCCTGTGGCCCATTCTCACTCCGGCTGAGTTGCTGCACGATCTCTTCGGCTCGAAAGCGTTGTTGCGAAGTGCGAGTGAATCACTCGGCGAAGACGAGTGGCCGTTGTTGCTGCGCGATCGCAAAGAATCGCTCGATGAAGTGCAGTGGAGTGATTCCGACATTGCGTTGTTGGATGAGGCAATGGCCTTGCTCGGCCCGCGTCCACGCAAGAGCGGTCGTATTCACGAAGCCGATGAGGTGCGTACCTACGGGCACATCGTGATCGACGAAGTGCAGGACCTCACTCCGATGCAGTTGCGCATGGTGTCGCGTCGCAGTCTCAACGGCGCGATGACGGTGGTGGGCGATCTTGCCCAAGCCACGGGGCCATTTGCACCCGATACGTGGGACGACATTTTGCGTTACCTGCCCGACAATCGACCGTCCAAGGTGGTGGGTCTCTCGGTTGGCTACCGCATTCCGTCACAGATCATGCAACTTGCAGAACGAGTGATGAACGAAGCTGCGCCGGGTCTGCGCGCACCGCGATCCATTCGTGAGGGAGACGCCGAGCCGTCGATCGTCGAGACGACGAGCCTCGTGGTCGAAGCAGTGCAGCATGCGCTCACGATGCGCGATGAACTTCCTGGTGGAAATGTCGCAATCGTCGCTGCTGACACGCGATGTGCTGAGATCGAAAATGAGTTGACGAAGCGCAACATCGAGTTCGGTCGAGCGGGAAGTTCGGGGCTCACTTTCGACCTCACCGTCGTTCCCGTGAGCGTGGTGAAGGGTCTCGAGTTGGACGGCGTAGTGGTGGTCGAGCCCTCCGAAATCGTGGAGTCGGAATTGCACGGCATGCGTGCGTTGTACGTTGCACTCACGCGGTCCACCCGCCGACTCACCGTGGTGCATGCGCGGCAATTGCCGCAGTCGATGCGCTAACTGGCCAGGGCGGTAATCACCAGTTCGATGAACCGCAACGCCTTGTCGGCGTCGGCAGGGCGATTTCGCTCGACTGACGTCACGGCAAGATCGACGACACGTCGAACGTCTTCCACGTATTGCTCACCGAGTCCGACTATCTGTGGCTCGAGCGCGGTCCAAATGCGCTCGACGTACTCGAGTTCCTCGCGTGCTCGCGAGCGGTCGCCCTCGGCCAGTGCTTCCGACATCGTTCCGAAGGAAACCTTCAACTGGTCCAGCAGTTCGTTGACGTCGCCCGTCGGTTCCGGGCGTTCGGCAGTGCTCGTGGTGGTCGTGAGCTCCGCGTCGATGATCTCGGTCGCGCATCCCGATGCGAGTGCAGTCAGCGCAACGACCATCGGCACCAGGAGAAGTCGTCGCATGTTCAGTGCGCGACGAGAATCTTGGAGCACGCGAACTGATCGAGCCCGACGGTCTTGTCGTTGATCGCCACCTGCAAACCACCATCGCTCGTCACTTCACGCACCGCGCCGCGCGAGCCTGGCGTAACGGATGAGCGCTCGAGGAATTCGAGCATTCCCGGTTCGAACTCCAACTCTTCGGGAATTCGAGTGACGGTGAATTCGTCGCCGATCTTGAGCGAAGCAAGAGGTACGGCATCGTTCGCGAGGTAGTCGGAGCCCGGAATCGGGTTGCCGTGAGGGCATGTGGTGGGGTTACCCAGCATCTTGCTGATGGCTTCCTCGACATCGTCGCTCAGCACGTGCTCCCACTTGCCGGCTTCGTGGTGGGCCTGCGCCCACGACAGACCAAGCACGTCGGTGAGGAATCGCTCGGCCAAACGGTGGCGGCGCACCACGCGTTCGGCGAGAGTTTCACCCTTCTTTGTGAGGGTGATCTTTGCGCCGGACAGTTTGATCAAGCCTTCGCTCTCCATGCGCTTGATCATTTCCGATACGGATGGGCGCGACACGTTCAGGCGCTCGGCAACACGCGCTTGGATCACGTCCATGTTGTCTTCGCGAAGCTCAAAGATGCATTCGCAGTACTCCTCGAAGGCGGGGTGGTGTTCGCCCGGATTCGGCATGTCGTCAGGTTACTGAAGCAGTGTTCTGGCTGAGGAGTCAGCCGACGATTTCGCGGAGTCCGCCCCACACGAGTTCGGCCACCATGCGACCCACTTCCTGTGGGTCGAACGCGGTGCGTTGCAGAATCAGGTGTCGCGCGACGGACTCGCACGTGCCAACCACTCCGTGGGCGAGTAGATCGAGCCGCTCGGGTTCGATCGTGTTCGAGATCAATGGAGCGATCGCCCGCGCCATCGAGTCGAGCACGTTTTCGATGGCGGCGGCGAACTCGGGATCATGGCGCACTCCGGAGTCGAACAAGAAGCGGAACGAATCGTTGTAGGCGGCCACCCATTGGAAGAAGGCAATGGCCCCAAGTTCCGTCTTCGTTCGTCCGTCACCTTGCACAGAAGAAGCACTCGTGACACCTGCGATCATTTGTTGTCCAACGTCTTCGATGATCGCGAGGAACAGCGCGCGCTTCGAAGCGAAGTGTTGATAGACGACCGGCTTGGTGATCCCAGCTGCCTCGGCTACATCGTTCATCGACGTTTCGTGGAAGCCACGGTCAGCGAATACGCGCAGGGCAACCTCGAGGATCTGGTCCTTGCGTTCGGGGGCGGGGAGTCGAACGGACATGTGGCTGGTCACCGTATCGGTGGGGCGCGCTAGACGCCCAGTTGGCGGTCTTGCTTTTCTGCGGCCTTGATCGCATAGCCAATGACGATGGCGGGTGCGAGCAGGATCGATCCGACGATCAACCCACCCGTTGCAACGCGGGCAACGAGCGCGGAGAAGTCGGTGAATGCGCCGACCATCACGGCGACGATCGAAATCCCGAAAGCCGCATAACCGACTCGTGTGGCGAGTGCATTCCACCGCGCGATGACGGCCCGACGCTCACGTACGGGATCGGATGGTTTCGGATCGGACAGATTTGGGGTCGAAGACATAATCTCGGTGTCATGGTAGGTGCGCGCCGATGACTAATGGCGAGCGCAGCGTCGTGAGTGAGATGAACGGTGAGGTGGCCGTGGTCACCCTTGCCCGTCCGGACAAGCGCAACGCACTGGATCTTGCGACGCTCGAGTCGATCCGCGATGCCCAACGAGCGGCCGAGTCGAACGGGGCACGAGCGATGTTGATCCGCGGAGAGGGCCCAGTTTTTTGTGCCGGTGCCGATCTCTCGGGCGTGCGTGAGAGCGACTTCCATCGCGTGTTAAACGAGGTGCTCATTGCGTTCACCGAACTGCCGTTTCCGGTGGTCGCACACGCCCATGGTTCGGCGCTCGGCGCCGGAGTGCAGTTGCTGGCGGTGAGCGACTTGCGGGTGGCGACGGCCGATTGTGTCATCGGCGTTCCTGCTGCTCGTCTTGGTCTCGTGGTGCACCATTGGACGGTTCAGCGTTTGGTGCGCGAGTTCACCCCTTCGGTTGCGCGAGCGATGCTGCTCGCTGCAGAGACGTACGACGCCACCCGTCTGCACGCGATTGGTGCGGTTCATCGGATCGGCGACTTCGAGTCGGCATTGCAGTGGGCTCACGAGTTGTCGCGCATGGCGCCACTCAGCATGCATGGTCACAAATTGGCACTCGATGCGGAGTCGCTGAACGACGCGGTCAGTGATTCGCGTAGTGCTGCCCTCGAAAGTGACGACGCCGCAGAAGGACGACTTGCGTTCGCTGAAAAGCGCGCACCAAGGTTCAGCGGAAAATGAGCGCAGTGATCGACCTCCACGACGTGGTGGCTCTATACGGCAGCCATCCCGCGCTGGCCGGGGCAACGTTGCGCGTCGACCGCGGGGAAATCATCGTCGTTCGTGGGCCGAACGGTGCGGGCAAATCGTCGCTGTTGCGACTGTGCGCGGGATTGGTGGCGCCAAGTCGGGGAAGTGCTCGTGTGCTCGATCACGACTTGTCGTTCGATCGCGAGCAGGTGGGCAAGCGAGTCGGCTTGCTCGGACAACGCAACGGTTTGTTTCTCGACTTGTCTGCTGCGGAGAACGTTCGTTTCTGGGGCCAGTTGAGTGGTGCGAGCGAAATCGAAATGAACGAAGCAATGCAACGGATGGGTATCACCGCCGGACTCACCAATCGAAAGGTGGGCTCGATGTCCACCGGTCAACGCAAGCGCGTGGCACTTGCGTGTCTCGTCACGCGTCGTGCCGAGTTGTGGCTACTCGACGAACCCCACTCGGGACTCGATGCCTCTGGTCGCGACGAGTTGGACGAAGTGCTGCGCCAAGCGGCGAACGCAGGTGCCACCATCGTGCTCGCTTCTCATGAGTCAGAACGTGCGGAGCGTCTCGGCGCGCGCGTGGTGTCGATGTCGGGTGGGCAGGTGTTGTCGTGAAACCGCTCGGCACGGGTGGTGTTGCATGGCGAGTGGCGAAGAAGGATCTGCGCATCGAATGGCGCGGCAGAGTGGTCATCAATCAAGTGCTGCCGTTCGCAGGGTTGGTGATGGTCACCTTTGCGTTCGCCATCGACAACGATGCCGTGTTGCAGCGAACCGCCGGTGGGCTCGTGTGGTTGGCGACGATGTTCTCCACCTTTCTCATCGTGCAGCGCTCGTATGCAGCCGATGTCGACGATGGTGCGCTCGAATCGCTGCGCGCTGCGGGAGTCGACATGCAAGGTGTCTTCCTCGGTAAGTCACTGGCAGTGATGGTGGAGCTCTTCTTGTTGCAATGCGTGCTCGTGCTCGTCGGATTCGTGTTGTACGACGTTCAATTGTCGGCGTCGGGATGGGGCATGTTGCTCGTGACGATGGTGGGGGCGACGCTCGGTCTCGGTTTCGTGGGAGTTCTGTACGGCGGTCTGATCGCGGGCGCCGGCTACCGCGAAACCTTGTTGCCGCTGTTGGTTCTGCCTGTCGTTGCTCCCGTCTTGCTCGCGGCAACTCGCGCCACCGAATCCGCCATTGGCGTTTCCGGGTTGACGATTGCCGATGGCTGGCCCTGGATCGGGATCCTCTTTGTCTTCGCAGGAATATTTGGACTTGGCGGTCTGCTGTCGTTCGACAGCGTCGTTGAGGGATGATGGAGAGCCGTGAATTCGACCCCCCGCACTGAACCGGCTCGCGTCGGTACCCCCGCAACGCGCGTGTTCGGGCTGCTCGCCCTGTTGTGCCTCGGTTGGGTGGTGGTCGGTGGACTGTTCGTCACTCCTGCCGATGCGATCCAAGGTGACTCGGTGCGCATCATGTACGTCCACGTGCCGACGGCATGGGTGGCCTACCTCGCCTTCATCGTCACGGCGATTGCATCAGCGGGTTATTTGTTCGGCAAGAAACACTCACTCGGCTTCGATCGCGTTGCCGGCGCTTCCGCCGAGGTGGGCGTGTTGTTCATGGCGCTCACATTGATGTCGGGAAGTTTGTGGGGTCGTCTCACTTGGGGCACGTTCTGGCAGTGGGATCCTCGCCTCACCACCACGGCGTTCTTGTTCGTCACCTATCTCGGTTATCTCGCGGTGCGCGGTCTCGGTGGAACACCCGACCGACGAGCCAAGCGCTCGGGGATCCTCGCGTTGCTTGCCGTACTCGAGATTCCGCTCGTGCACTTCAGCGTGTTGTTGTGGCGCAGTTTGCATCAAGAGGCGAGTGTGCTGAGCGCTGATGGCGACGTGAAGTTGGACGATCTGATGTTGTTCACCTTGCTCGTTGGCGTACTCGGCTTCACCGCCTTGTATGGCTGGCTCGTTTCGCATCGCCAACGCATTCTCACGATGCGTGACATCGAAGAGGCCAAGGGCATCGACATTGCGATCTCCGAGCGCATTGCAGAAGGAAGTGTGCAATGAAAGACGTCGGCTTCATCGCGCTCACCTATGTGGTCACCTTCGGTGCGATCATCGTTCTCGTGGCGCGTACTCTGATGACTGGTTCGCGCCTGTCGAAGAAGATTCCCGATCAGGACAAGCCATGGATCTGAGCCCTCGCGAAACCAACGTCGCTCCTGCGCCTCGGGTACGCAAGCGTCAGTGGCGTTATGTGGCGTTGTTGCTCGTCGTGGCAGTGGCCGGTGTGGTGGTGGTGTCGCAGTTCCTCACGTCAGCGATCGACTACTACTGCAACGTCGACGAGATCGGCGAAAAGGATGGCTGCGATCCGGATCGCAGAATCCGCGTGCAGGGCACGGTCGTGGAGGGCTCGTTGAAGGAGGTGCTTGGCGCAACCATGTTCGCGCTCGAGTTCAACGGCAAAAAACTTGCCGTCGCGTACGAGGGCGATCCCGGTGGCATCTTTCAAGAATGCATCCCAGTGGTTGCCCACGGTCGGCTGAATGGTGACACCTTCGAAGCCAATCGAATCGAAGTGCGACACTCGAACGAGTACGTCGCAGAGAATTCCGAGCGAGTGGAAAAGGCGGAGAAGGCCGGCTGCTCGATGATCACCGGATGATCGGGGCAATCGGCAGGGCACTCCTGCTCGTGGGTGTGGTGGGTTCACTGTTCGGCGCCATCGCCGCATTCAGCGCCGCTCGCGCCAAACAAATCAACAACCCGAACGAAAGTGTGGAACGGCTCGTGCCACGGTTCGCCTGGCTTGCCTTCGGTGCGGCGGTGCTTGCGTTCGTGACGATGGAGTGGGCGATGGTCACCCGCGACTTCTCGCTCGCATACGTGCAGAAGGTGGGCAGCACGGCCACTCCCGAGCTCTACAACCTCGCCGCGGTGTGGAGTGCGCTCGAAGGTTCGATTCTGTTGTGGGTGCTCGTACTCGCGGGCTATGTGGTGGGGGTGTACCACTGGTTGCGCCGGAAGCGTGACGACGAGCTCGGATTGTGGGCGATGGGCGTGATGTTCGTGGTGACGCTGTTCTTCTTCCTCATTTCGTTCGGTCCAGCGAATCCTTTCGGTGCAGGAGCGCCGGGTGTCACCGACGGTCCGGGCCCAAACCCATTGCTACAAAACCACATCCTCGTGATGTTCCATCCGCCGATGCTGTATCTCGGTTATGTCGGTTTCACCGTGCCATTCGCGTTCGCGATTGCTGCGTTGATCACCGGCCGCGTGGGGGAAGGTTGGTTGCTCGCCACGCGTCGTTGGACTCTCGTGTCGTGGGGCTTCCTCACCTTCGGCATCGTGCTCGGAGGTTGGTGGAGCTACGAGGTGCTCGGGTGGAGCGGCGTGTGGGCGTGGGATCCGGTGGAGAACGCTTCGCTGTTGCCGTGGCTCACCGGCACCGCCTATATCCACTCGGTACTCGTACAAGAGCGTCGCGGCATGTTGCGCGTGTGGAATCTCTCGCTCCTCATTGCCACGTTCAGTTTGACGATTCTCGGAACGTTCCTCACGAGGTCAGGCGTGTTGAACAGCGTGCATGCATTCAGTGAGAGTGACATCGGCCCGTGGTTGCTCACGTTCTTCGCCGTGATCGTCGTCGTGTCGATCGGATTGATCGGCTGGCGTGGCGATCGCCTGCACGCACCGGGCAGCATCGACTCGCCAATCTCGCGCGAAGGTGCGTTCCTCGCCAACAACGTGTTGTTCAGCATGTTCGCCTTCGTGGTCTTGCTCGGCACGGTATTCCCACTGGTGGTCGAGGCGTTGCAGTCGCGCACCATCGTGGTGGGCGAGCCGTTCTTCGACCGGATGAGCATTCCGATTGGCATCGCGATTCTCACGATCATGGCGATTGCTCCGGTGTTGCCGTGGCGCAAGGCATCGGGCGAGTTGTTGTCGCAACGCTTGTTGTGGCCGGCCATCTTCGGCATGGTGGCGTTACTCGTCAGCGTGCTCGTTGGTGCCACGGGTATCGCACCACTCCTCACGTTTGCTCTCGGCGGTTTCGCCGCTGGTTCGGCGCTTCGCCAAATCGTTCTTGCCTCGCGTCGCCAAGGTTGGCGTGGGTTCGTTGGTCGCGCCAACGGCGGCATGATCGTGCACCTCGGCGTGATTCTTATGTCGGTGGCACTTGCGGCATCCAACAGCTACACACACAGCCAGGAGTTGGATCTGGTGCAAGGAAGGCCTGCTTCGTTCTCCGGCCACACGTTCGAGTTGGTCGATGTGGTGGAGGAGTCCACCGATCGCAGTGTCAGTGTGAAGGCATTGGTGTCGATCGACGGCGGGCAGACGTATGCGCCCGCAATCACGAGGTTCACGAAGATCGGCATGAACGTGGGCACGCCGTCGGTGCGCACGGGTGTGACGAAAGACATCTATCTCACGCTTGAGCCACCGGTGCGACAGGATTCCGGAGAAGCACGAATCAAGGTGTTCATCAAGCCGATGATCGTGTGGCTGTGGGTGGGCGGCTACATGATGGCGCTCGGTACGTTGCTCGCTCTGTTCCCCGGACGTCGCCGTCGTCGTGCCACTGATCCGGTGTCGGCCGATGTTCCGCTCGAAGAATCGGCGGGTCGGTGAAGCGTCGCGTCGCGCCGATCGTTGCGTCGTTCGTCGGCGTAGTGATGGTGGCGTTTCTGTGGGTGCTCGTCAGCGCCGAACCGAACGCACCTGACGACGCGTTTTCTCCCCTCGTCGGTCAACCGGCTCCGGCAGTGGTGACCACGACCCTCGACGACGCCGCATTCGATCTCTCTCGACGCAAAGGTTCGTGGGTGGTGCTCAACTTCTTCAACTCCACGTGCGTTCCATGCATCAACGAGCACGACGAACTGTTGGCATTCGCCGCCGCGCAACAGAACGAAGAAAATCCGGCCGAGATGTACACCGTGGTGAACGACGACTCGGACGAAGCAGTGAGCCAGTTCTTCGCTGCCAATGGTGGTGATTGGCCGAAGTTGCGCGACCCTGATGGGGCGGTCGCGGTTGCGTTCGGTGTCGCACGTGTCCCTGAGACGTGGTTGATCGATCCGAACGGTGTGGTGCGTCTGCGAATTGCAGGCGAGCTCACGCCTTCTCTTCTCGATGAAGAGCTGGCATCGTTGCGAACGGCGTTCGGCATATGACCCCGCGTTCGCGCGCGAGTTTGTGGGTGCTGCTTGCTGCCGCTTTTGCCGGGCTGCTTGCGTTCGGCACGTTGCGCGACAGTGGGCCGTCGAGTCAGCAGGATCGAATTGATTCGATTTCGCAAAGACTTGCGTGCCCGACGTGTTCAGGCGAGAGCATCTACGTGTCACGGGCCGCTGCAGCCGAGTCGATTCGCGCCGAGATCGCGCGTCAGGTCTCCGATGGTCAGCGCACTGATGACGAAATCATCGCCTACATCGAGTCGCGTTTCGGCGGGCAAGTGCTGCTGGTGCCACGAGCCACGGGTATCGATGCGGTGGTCTGGGCGCTTCCCGTCGCCGTGTTCGTGGCGTCCCTCGCGCTGCTTGGCTTGGCGTTTGCTCGTTGGCGTCGTCGAGAGGAGTCGGGTCCATCGAACGCGGATCGCAAACTCGTCGATGACGCTCTCAGCGGTGAGGTGGGCCGCGAGTCGTGATCGATCGCGATCGACTCTCCGAAGAACGCGACTTCCTACTCGAGTCGCTACGCGACCTGGAGCGAGAGCGACAGGTGGGTGACATCGACGAAGACGATTACGTCACGCTTCGCGATGATTACACCGTGCGTGCTGCGCGCATCATCCGAGAACTCGAGGAAGGCCAAGAGCCGTTGGCTCGCCGTACCAGCACGTGGCGCAAGGTGGTGTCGTGGTCGATCGTCGTCGCCCTGGTTGGGGGCGCGTCGGGATGGTTGGTGGCTGCTCAATCGGGTCAGCGACTACCGGGGCAGACGATCACCGGAGGCACCGAGGACAGCACGGCGTCGGTGCTCTCGCAGGCACGCGCACTGAACTTCCAAGACCCCGCGCTGGCGATCGAGTTGTACGGCCGCGTGTTGGAACTCGATCCCGACAACGTGGAGGCGCTCACGTATCGCGCATGGCTCGTCTCGTTGATTGCTCGCGATACGGCCGACGACGTGCGTGCGATGGCGTACACCGCGGCGACCGACGGTCTCGAGCGCGCGATCGAGATCGATCCCGAGTACGCGGACGCTCAATGTTTCCTCGGCATCGTGCGCTTCCGTCTCGGCGATGATGCCGCCGGCGCCAAGACCGCGCTCGACGTGTGTGAGGCGAAGAATCCTCCCGCAGTCGTGAAGAGCTTCGTCGATGCGATCGTCGCCGAAGTAGATGCGGCGCTAGTCGATTAGCGAACGGTGGGCGGGGCCCAGGCTCGGCCACTCGTGAAGCCGCGACCATCGCGCTCGATCACCCACACCGAGGCCTTGCGCCAATCAGGATCACCAAGGATCGCAAGTCCGCGACGCTCCAGCCCCATCATCACGTCCGGGATTACATCGCCGTGACTGCACATCACGGCTCCGTCGTCGAGTGTCTCCATCCATTCGATGCACGTTCGGTAGTCGGCGCCTTCGGTGAGTCGCTCTTCACGGCTGATGTCGAGTCCGAGTTTCTCCGCGAGCGGTTCCAGTGTTTGCACGCACCGCAGGTAAGTACTCGAGTGCAACGAAGTGGGAGTGCGGCCGATCAATCGCAGCGCCAAGGCCTCGGCCTGTAGCCAACCGAGTTTGTCGAGGGGACGCTTCTCGTCGTCTCCCGCCCAGTCCTTGCGTTTGCCTGCCTTGGCATGACGGACGAGATACAACGACATCGACAGCGAATCTACTGTCGAGATCGGCAAGACTGATTTGGCACTGCCGAAAGAGAAAGCGGGAATAGCGATGGGTTTCTTCGATCGCAACAGGGAAAAAGTTGCCGAGTCTGGTTTCGAACCGTCACGCTTGCCGCCAGGCCAATACCTCACCGAGCGTTTTCCCATTCTGCACGTGGGCGAAGTACCCACGTATGCGCCGGGTGAGTGGAGTCTGCGCGTGTTCGGCCTCGTGGAGAAAGAGTTCACGCTCGACCTCGATCAACTTCGCGCCTTGCCATCGGTCACCCTCACCACCGACATTCACTGCGTCACGAAGTGGTCGAAGTTCGACACGGTGTGGAAGGGCGTGCGAGTGCGCGACCTGCTCGCCGAGGCTGGCCTCAAGCCGGAGGCACAGTTCTTCATGGGTCACGCCGAGTACGGCTACACCGCGAACTTGCCGATGGCCGACGTGATGCGTGACGACGCTCTCGTCGTCTACGAATACGACGGCGCGGAGATCGATCCCATCCATGGCGGCCCTGTGCGCTTGCTCATTCCGCACTTGTACTTCTGGAAGTCACCGAAGTGGTTGCGCGGTATCGAGGCGCGAGCCACCGATTCGCCGGGGTTCTGGGAGCAGAACGGATATCACATGTACGGAGATCCGTTTCAAGAGCAGCGCTTCTGGGGCGACTGAACGCCAATTGACCGTCGACTAGACGGTCGTGGCGCAGAAGGTGTCACCCTGTGGGAGCGACGCCGAAATTTCCGGTGAAGTTTCGCCGTAGATCGCTTTCAACATTCCCTTCACCATGCCGCGATCGACCGCACAGATCACGGGGTGTTCGATCGCCACATCGCCGAACGGGCAGTGGTTGTTGATGATCCGCAACTCGTTGTTGCGCTGATCGGCATGGGCAGCAAAGCCGTGCGCGGTGAGTGCATCGGCGACGGCTTGTAGCGCCGAGCGCAACGAGCGATGTCCTGCGGTGAGATCGTCACCTCGCAAGCCGGCAGCCATCGCTGCTCCATACTGCTGTCCCACCTCTTCGGCCACTTCTTCGGCTTTGTCGTGGGGAAGCATCGCGAGTGTGCGGCCGAGCAACGTGAGTACCAAGTCGTCGCTGCGTACGGGAAACTGCAATTCCACTTCGCCTGATGCGCGATAGGTCTTGGACGGACGTCCCGCACCACCGTGGTGACGATCGACGCCGACTTCGAGGTAGCCACCGGCGGCGAGCTTGTCGAGGTGGTGACGAGCCACATTGGGGTGCACGTCGAACTTTTTGGCCACCTGTGCCGCAGTCACACCTTCTTCGTGTTCACGGGCGAACAGGTACACGGCTCTACGGGTGGGGTCGCCAAACGCTGATGTGATCGCCGAAACCGTGCTGGTGAAGGACGAGTTGGCGGACTTCGTAGCCACCTCGGTATTCTACCTATGGCCATAGTGCAAATTATTGGAGCCCCCCATGACCCTCACTGCTGAACGCGTACTCGACCTCCTCCGACCCGTGGAGGATCCCGAGTTGCATCGTTCCATCGTCGATCTCGGCATGGTGCGCGATGTCGACGTCTCTGGTGATGGGCGAGTGTCGCTCACGGTGGTGCTCACGATTGCGGGATGTCCGTTGCGCAACGAGATTCAGAATCGCGTGAACACTGCACTGGCTCCCGAGGCACGCGAAGTCGCGTTGAACTTCGGCGTGATGAACGATGAAGAGCGCGCGAAGGTGCGCCAGTTGCTCGGTAACGGCGGTGGAGCAGCACCGGGTCAGGTACATGGTCACGCGCAGGGCAAGGCAATTCCTTTCGCCCAGCCAGGTTCGAAGACTCGCCCGATCCTCGTGTCGTCCGGCAAGGATGGCATGGGCAAGAGCAGCGTCACCACCAACCTCGCCGTCGCGCTCGCTGCGCAGGGTTACAAGGTGTGAGTGGTCGATGCCGACATTTACGGCTATTCGATCCCGCGCATGCTTGGCACCGATCGCGATCCCACGATGATCGATGACATGTTGCTGCCGCCGGAGAAGTGGGGCGTGCGCTGCATCTCCATCGGCTACTTCGTTCCCGATGGCCAAGCAGTCGTGTGGCGTGGACCGATGTTGCACAAGGCGCTCGAGCAGTTCCTCGCCGACGTGTATTGGGACGAACCAGATTTCCTGCTGGTCGACATGCCTCCTGGCACCGGCGACATCGCATTGTCGTTGAGCCAGTACCTCCCGCGCGCAGAGGTGCTCGTGGTCACCACTCCACAGGTTGCGGCACAAAAAGTTGCACGACTCTCCGCGGCGATGGCGACGAAGGTCAACCTTCCCGTGCGCGGCATCATCGAGAACATGTCGTGGTTCACGGGTGACGATGGCAAGAAGTACGAGTTGTTCGGTCGCGGTGGTGGCGAGTTGCTCTCCGCCGAACTCGGTGTGCCGCTGCTCGCTCAGATTCCGTTGATCACCGCCTTGCGTGAAGGTGGCGACGATGGCCGTCCGATCGCGGCGGTGGCGCCCGAAAGCGAAGTGGGCCAGGTATTCCACGAACTCGCGCGCAAAGTGGCCACGGAGATGAAACCGAAGAAGGTCTTCTCAGCTGCGTTGAAGGTCAATTAGCCTCGGCGCACCCAAACGGATTGGATCGATGATGGAAATTCGAATCGGCATCACTCAAGCACCGCGTGAAGTGGTGTTCGAACTCGAGGACGAGAAGGCGCGTACGGCGTTCAAGTCGGCGGTCGAGCAGGCCATCTCCGGCAAGGCAGACACCGTGTCGGTAACCGATTCGAAGGGTCGCGAGATTCTCGTGGCTGCGGCCAAGATCGCCTACGTCGAGTTCGGTGCACCCGAGGGCACGCGCAAACTCGGCTTCGGTAGCTGACGAACTCGCCGCAACCTCCCATGTCGGCCGGACGTTTGCTGGAGCGGCGCCTCCTCTTCGTCACGGGCAAGGGCGGAGTAGGTAAGACATCGGTAGCAGTGGCACTCGCGCGTCAAGCGGTGCGCGCCGGCAAGCGCACGTTGCTCGTCGAGATGGACGACAAGGGCGCAATCGCCAGAATCTTCGGCACCTCCGACCTCACCTTCGAAGCGCGGGAAGTCGAACCCGATCTGCACGCAATGCGGATGACAACGGAAGAGTCGCTGCGCGAATACATCCGTCTGTTCGTTTCCAATCCACTGATCTCCACCGTCGGCCCGCTCGCGCGAATCCTCGACTTCGTGGCCAATGCGGCTCCAGGCGTGAAGGAAATCCTCGCCGTCGGCAAGTTGTGTTGGGAGGTGCGTGAGCAGCACTACGACGTTGTGGTGGTCGATGCAGAGGCCACTGGTCACATCGTCGCGCAAATCGATGCTCCATCGATTCTCTCGGGCCTCGTGCAGGTGGGGGTCATCCGTGAGCAGTCCAAGTGGATGCAGGAGATCCTCCGCGACGCTGCACGAACGGGTGTGATCGTCGTCTCCACGCCAGAAGAGATGCCGGTGATCGAAACCCACCAGTTGTTGGACGAGATCGAGAGTCGCACCAAGGTGTCGATCGCCGCGGTGGTGGCTAACAGGTCGCCGCGTGTGGTGTTGCAAGAGCGCGACATCGAAGGTTTCAACACGTTGTTGGACAACGCCTCAAGCGATGCCCGAGGCGCG
>CAZZJH010000001.1:0-8756 GCA_964654335.1 uncultured Acidimicrobium sp. | reverse complement strand
GTGCGCGCCGCATTGCGCGATGGCAAGAAGGTGCTCGTGCTCACCGTCGATCCGGCTCGACGACTCGCCGACGCGCTCGGTTTGGTGGAGATCGGCAACAAGGTGGTGCAGGTGAATCTCGGCGACTCGTCGGGCGAGTTGCACATCGGCATGATCGATACCAAGGCCAGTTGGGACGATCTCGTCGTGCGTGTGGCACCCTCACCGGATGTCTCGACGAAGGTGACGGGCAACAGCCTGTATCGCAACCTCACGGAGCGATTCGTCCACAGTCACGACTACATCGCGATGGAGCGTTTGTTTGACGCACACGAGCGAGGCGGTTACGACTTGGTGGTGGTGGACACTCCGCCGTCGCGCAACGCCATCGACGTGTTGGATGCCCCACAGCGCATGCTCGACTTCTTCGGCTCCAAGTTGCTCAAGTTCCTCACCGTGCCCACGCGCTCCTTCGTCTCGTCGCTCGCCGCAAAGCCGTTCTTCCTCGTGGCCAACCGCATCCTCGGCGCCGGTTTCCTCGGCGAAATCACCGACTTCTTCACCCTGTTCCGCACGATGGAGAAGGGCTTCGTCGAACGCAACAAGCGGGTGATGGAAGTGCTGCGCAGCAACGCCACATCGTTCGTGGTGGTCACCACGCTCGAGAACGGCCCGCTGCACGAAGCACGGTTCCTGCTCAGCGCATTGCGCGAGCGCAACTTTGCCATCGGTGCGGTGGTGGCAAACCGGGCAATCGACCCGCTCGTGGCTGATGAAGTCGAGCGCGTGCTCGGAGTCAACGACCAGCGTGCAATGGAAGAAGTGGCGGCTCAGCTACTCGGTGATGCCGGCGAGCGTGCAACGACGATCGTGGAGACGGTGCGCCGGCATGCCTCCGAAATGGTGGGCAATGCACGCGTGCAGCGAGAGCGGTTGATGACGCTCGGATCTGCTGCGGAGGTGGATCAGGTGTGGCTTTCGCCGCTGCGCGGTGAGGACATCACCGACTTGGAACAACTTCGCTCGATCGAGTTTCGCCCCGTTTGATCGGGCGGGATCAGTAACTGCCTAAGCGGTGATGCGAGCCGCGCGACGCTCGGCGGCGATGTCGCGGCGAATCTGACGGCGCTCGTCTTCGGAGGTGCCCCCCCAAATTCCGCAGTCTTGGTTCGTCTCCAACGCAAACTCCAGGCACTCTTGCTTTACGGTGCACTCTTCACACACGCGCTTGGCTTCGGTGATCTGAAGGAGGGCTTGGCCTGTATTGCCTACCGGGAAGAACAACTCGGGGTCGGTGTCCTTGCACAACGCATTCTTTCGCCAGGTGTAGTCAGCGTTGCCGAGTGCGATGTTGGTGGCGAAGAGTGACACGTGGTTACACCTATTCCTCAAAGGGTTGGTAAGACGCCGTCACGATAGACACGGGGTGAGTCATTTACAAGAGCGCGCGCACGATTTTTTTCAATCTGTAACGATCGGTTGTTACCCTCTCTGATCGATGCCCACCGACTCTCTTCCTGCGTGGCCCAAACACGGTGAGAGTGCGCGCCCATTGGTGATGGCGCATCGCGGTGCATCGAAACAAGAACCGGAAAATACAGCGGTGGCATTTCGCCGCGCCGCAGAATTGCGCGCTGATGGGGTGGAATTGGACGTGCGCTTGTGCGCGTCGGGCGAATTGGTGGTGCATCACAACCCGACACTCGCTGATGGTCGGGCGCTGCTGGAGCTGACGAAATCGCAGTTGCCTGCGCATGTGCCCACGTTGGATGAATCACTCGATGCGTGCGCAGGAATGTGGGTGAACATCGAAATCAAGAACGATCCTGACGAGCCCGACTTCGACGAAACCGATCGTGTGGCGTATCTCGTGGCCGAGCTACTGGAGAGGCGCGGTGAATCAGAGCGCTGGTTGATTTCTTCGTTCCGCCGCGAAACGGTGGACCTCATGCGTCGCCTGGCCCCCAACGTGGCAACGGCGTGGCTGACGGTAGATGTCGATGATGCATCTGCATTGGCCGAATCGCTCGTGGCCTCGGGTCACGCGGCCCTACATCCGTGGGTGGGTTCGCTCACACAAGACACCGTGAACGCCATGCACGCTCGGGGTTTGGCTGTCAACGTGTGGACATGTGACGACCCCGCACGCATGCGCGAGTTGGCCGGTTGGGGTATCGATGGCATCTGCACCAACGTGCCCGACGTGGCGCGCGACGTGCTGGGCTGAACTGACTGGCTGATTCAGTCGACGTGTCGAGGACGCACCAGCTTCAACACCTCGGGGCAATGCGTGATCTCGAGTGACGTAGTGTCGCCCAGGTAGTCGCCATCCAGTTGGTAGGGGAACGGCGCCGGGAATTCGATCGTCACCTTGTCTACGTCGGTCGCAATGTCGATCCCCGAAGCAGCAGCAACTCCGTCTGTGCGCAGGGCGCGGTACAGCGTGCGCAGCATCAGCGGTGACGTCATCTTGCGGAAGGTCACCACGACGAGCTTCTTCTCCAGCGCTGCGGCAGCAGAGAGATTGATCGGGTACTTGCCCACGTAGGTGTACGGGTTGGTGTTCAGCACCACGGTGAAATAGCCGTTCGGAATCTGGCGGCCATCGACGTTCAACGTGAAGTGCGGATACTTGCGGTCGTACAACATGAACCACTGGCGCAGAGCGGACCACGCGAACAGTGGTTGGCCGACGAGGCGCTTGAGTGATGCGCGTCGCTCAACCTGCTCCACTACCGCGGCGTCGTAACCGATGCCAGCGTGAAACGTGAAGTAACGACCGTTGGCCTGGCCAAGGCTGACACGTTCGATCTCGTCCCGTTCGATACCACCGAGCAACTGCGTGAGCGCCACCATCGGGTCATTCGAGATGCCGAGCGAGCGCACGAACACGTTGGTCGATCCACCGGGGAGCATCGCGAGTGCGGTGTCGCTACCGGCGAGGCCGGTGGCCACCTCGTTCAGGGTGCCGTCGCCTCCAAAGGCAAATACGGCATCCAGTCCACGGGCAGCCGCATCCTTGGCGAAGCGGGTGGCGTGTCCACGCTCGTTGGTTTCCACCACCTGAACGTCATGGTGCCGGGCCAGATGCTGGTGCACGTAGACGGTGTTACGGGGGTTCACCGACGAGGCGAACGAGTTGACGATCAACAGGATTCGCACGGTTGCACAAGCCTACCGAGCGGGGGAATTACATCGGAGAAAGCGCCGCTCGGGTTGGGTGACTGGCGAACCCGTCGGTAACAATGGGGGCATGAATATTGTCGTCTGCGTCAAGCAAATTCCCGATCCGGCAACGCCGGGAGCCTTGGATGGCTCGACCAACGCGCTGAAGCGCGAAGGGAAACTCATCCTCGATGAGTCGGATGGTTACGGAGTGGAAATGGCATTGCAGCTCGCAGCCGCCAATGGTGGTGGCGATGTGAGCATCGTGTCGATGGCGCCGAACGGCGAAGTGTCGGGCATGCGTACCGCACTCGCGATGGGCGCAGCGAAGGGCATGCTCGTCAGCGATCCTTCGCTCGCTGGCTCTGATGCACTCACCACTGCAAAGGTGCTTGCCGCAGCGATCAAGAAGATGGGCTCTGCCGATCTGATCATCGCCGCAACCGAGAGCAGCGACGGATACACCGGCACCGTTCCCGAGCAGATCGCTGAAGTGATGGGTCTTCCGTCCGTCACGTTCGCCAAGAAAGTTCAGATCAACGGTTCCACGTTGAAGGCCGATCGTCAGACCGAGTCGGGTTACGACGAAGTCGAGTGTCCGTTGCCCGCAGTGATCAGCGTCACCGCCGGTGTCGTCGAACCGCGGTACCCGAGCTTCAAGGGCATCATGGCCGCCAAGTCGAAGCCGATCGACACCGTCACCGCTGGTGACCTCGGTGTCACCGCCACCGGTTGGGCCGGTGCGGGTCAGAAGGTCGTGCAAGTTGCGCAAGCAGAGGCCCGCAAGGCCGGTGAAATCTTGGAGGACGACGGCAACGCGTTCAACAAGATCGTGGCGTATCTCGAGAATCTGAAAGTGATCTGAGGAGCAGACATGGCGATCAACAGCATTTGGGTATTCGCACAGGGCACGGGTGGAGTTCCCACCACCGGCACGCTCGAGTTGCTCACGAAGGCACGCTCACTCACGTCGAACGTCACGGCGTTCGTCGGTGGTGATGGCGCGTCGCTCGCCGCAGCGCTCGGTGAGTACGGCGCAACCAAGGTGTACGCAACCGGCGATCTGGGCGGCAAGTTGCCCGGCCCCGCCGTGTCGGCAGCGATGAAGGCAGTGATCGACGGTGGCGATTCGCCGAGCGTGATTTTCTTCCCGCAGAACTACGAGGGCCGTGACATCATGGCGCGTCTGTCGGTGAAGCTCGATCGCACGTTGCTCACCAACAACATCGACATTGCCGATTCGGCAGATGGTGTCGTTGCCACCACGCCGATCTTCGGTGGCAACACTCTCGTCACCACCGCCTTCACCGGCAGTGGCCCGCACCTGGTGTCGTTCCGTCCGAAGTCGTTCGCTGCAGAGTCCGCAGGTGGCGCAGCCGCTTCGGTCGTCGCCGCTTCCGTTCCCGACACCGGTGCTGCTGGTGCAGCCAAGGTGCTTTCGGTGCACGTCGAAGAGAGCAGTGGTCCGAAGTTGGATGAGGCCGACGTGGTCGTGTCCGGCGGTCGTGGTCTTGGCGAGTCGGGCAAGTACGGCCTCGTCGAAGATCTCGCCAAGTTGTTGAAGGGTGCACCTGGTGCGTCACGCGCAATCGTGGATGCTGGTTGGGTTCCCTACAGCTACCAAGTCGGTCAGACGGGCAAGGTCGTGAAGCCGAACGTGTACATCGCCGCGGGCATCTCTGGTGCCACGCAGCACATGGTGGGCATGAAGGGCTCGAAGAACATCATCGCGATCAACAAGGACAAGGAAGCCCCCATCTTTGGTGTGGCCGACCTCGGCATCGTGGGCGACGTCCACAAGGTGCTGCCGCAGTTGATCGACCTGCTCAAGTCTCGCGGCTGAGTCGTTCGCGCTAACTGCGCGAATCGTTTGCCCACATCGCCCACGACCTCTCGCGTGAGGGGTCGTAGGCAACGAGTTGCAGGCGCCATCCCGTCGCGGGCACGTTGCCTTCCCACCAACACCACTGCATCGCGTGCAGTGCTTCGCGAACGCGCTCGGGAGAAAGCGGCCACTCGTCGATGTCGTTCAGCGCTGCCACGAGTGACCATGCGTTGAACCGGCCAATCGCGTTGCCACGTCGGCGCGAGTGCGCGCCACCACTTGCTCCGGCCCATGCGAGCCAGGCGAGTGCGTGTGCAGGCTCGAGCACGCCAATGCGAGGTGTTTCGATCCCGAGTGCGCCGAGTGCTTCAGGCATGGAGCCGTTGACGAGTGCGGTGCGCAGCGAGCCGTTGGAGGATTCCTTCCACCCAGCGACGAGTTGATGCGTGGCATCGCGCACCGCATGTGGTTCGTCGATCGATGTTCCTTGCGCAGAGTTGATTGCCGTGGTGGCGGGAACTTCAGGGGAGTCGAATGCAGCGTCGTTGTCGCGGTACATAGCGAGCGAATACTGCGGTTCCCAGTCCTGCACGTTGAACGGCATCTCGAGTACGTCCAGTAGTTCGTCGTCGATGTTCTCGCCGCGAATCGCACATTCATGCGCCACGAATGAAGCGAGCGGTGTGTCGGGGAGTAGCGGTGCAAGCTCAGGCCACGAATGATGTTGGGCGATCACCTCGGAAAGAGGGCCGATCGTGAACCGACCGACGTCTTCGGTGAGCACCTTCGTCGCCCACTCGGCAGGCGCACGCAGCGCAAGGCGATACTCGGCGAGCGTCGAAGCAGGCCACACCTGTTTGCCGGATCGTGTTGCGGCGCGGCACGCCTCGCGCAAGCGAAACAATGTTTCCCAGTCACGGCTTTCGCAATAGCCGTCGATCAGACGAACGAGTCCGTCGAGATCGAGGCGATCGATCAGTGGTTCGTAGTCGCGCATCACACGAGCGGCCACGGATAACGAGTGCCGCTGCGGTCGATGGGGAAGTGTCCTCCATCGATCAGCCACTGCGTGCGCTCTTGCAGGGCCGATACTTCGTCGTCATCCAGCAGGCTCGCCACATCGAGCGGCACGGTGTCGGCCAGCGGCGCAATCGCCGCCAAAATCTCCTCGGGCAGATCCTCGCCACCGAACTCCCACATCACTGTGCGCAACTTGAACTCGGCAGAGAAGCACACGCCATGGTCGATCGCCCAAATCTTGTTTTCCGGTGCGAGCAAACAGTGGCCCGACTTGCGGTCGGTGTTGTTGGCCACGATGTCGAATGCACATATACGTCGTAGTTGTTCGTGGCACTCAGGCTTGTTCTCGAGGATGGTGAAGTAGTGCTCGGTGGCGTCGTGTTCCACAAACCACTGCAGCGAGCCCTCGCCATACGGCCCATCGCGCAACACCGTCACGGGCACGATGCCAAATCCCAGATGTTCGGAGAGCTTGTAGGCCGCTACTTCACGGCGGTGCAGTCCGGGTGCGAAATCCCACAACGGGCGCTCGCCCTTTAGCGGTTTGTAAATGCCGCGAACGAGTGATTCGCCGTGCTTCACCTCTGCGAGAAACGTGGCATTACTGCTGTTCGGCATCCGCCCAACGAGGGAGATCTCACCACTCGTGAGAATCTCGGTCAGTTCATTCGGGGACACGCGTGACCATCCACGTTGACGGGTCGTCCGCAGAACAAGCAAGTGGGGCGCCCCGCGGCCACCACGTCGTCGGCGTGTTCACAGAATGCGGCTGCTTGACCACGTGAGATGTGAATGCGAACCCGATCGCCCGCAGGCTCGTCGGTGAGCGCAGGTTGCTCGGCGTCTTCTTCTCCCTCGTCGGCAACGGGAACCATCTCGTCGATCTGCAGAACCACGCGATCGTGGCGCGGGTCGTACGCGATACCCACGGTGCCAAGCACGAAGGAGAACTCGATTGGCATTGCCACCTGCATGGATTCTTCGAGGGGGCGTTCCACCACGTCGGGTGCATCGGCGAGCAACTGACGCAGGTACTGACTGAGTGCTGCCACCTGTTGCTTCTCACACTTGATCGTCATTCGCTCGCCGTCTTGGCGGATTTGCAGGACGAACGTGCGCTGACCCGGTTCGCCGAATGCTGCACAGGTGAACGAGTCGGCTTCGCTGAACTCGCGAAACATCATGACGGGCGCAACTCCGCGAGGCTGCCGCCTGTGGAGTTCACCGTCAACACGACGGGGCCCGTCTCGGCGTAAGCCACTGCGCTCACGGAGCACGTGCTGACCACGATTCGTTGAAAGAGGTCGAGGTGTGTGCCCATCGCATGGGCGAGAGCGGCCTTGATCGGGTCGGCGTGCGACACGCACACCACCACTTTGCCGGGGTGCGCACGACGAATTTCATCCAGCGTGGTCACCATGCGTGTCTGCATCTCGGTGAAACTTTCGCCATTGGGGAAGCGGAAGGAGCTCGGCGCGCGCTGCACCGTCGTCCATTCCTTTTTCTTCATCAGCGAGGAAAGCGAGGCGCCTGTCCAGCCACCGAAGTCGCACTCGAGCAGACCCTTGTGGGTGACCACGTCGAGGCCGAGTGCTTTGGCAATCGGCGCAGCGGTTTCACGTGTGCGCTCGAGCGGCGATGCGTAGATGGCTGCAACCTTCTTCATCTCCCCTATGCGCTCGGCCACGCGTTTCGCTTCGGCGATGCCGTCGTCGGAGAGGTGCAATCCTTTGGCCCTGCCCGGCAGCACCTTGCCCGTGGTGGGCGTGCGGCCGTGGCGCACCATCAAGATCATCGTCGGTAGCGAGGGGCGAGCCATGAAGTGATTCCAAACTATCGTTCGAAATCGTGCCAACTTCTGCCGAGAAGACTCTTGCGAAACTCAGCAATGAGATCCATCGGTGCGAAGCGTGTCCGCGCCTCGTGCGCTGGACCCGCAAGGTGGCAAAAGAGAAGCGTGCCGCGTATGCCAACGATGTTTATTGGGGCATGCCAGTCTCCGGTTTTGGTGATCCTCGTGCACGAATCGCCGTGCTCGGCTTGGCACCCGGTGCACACGGCGCAAATCGAACGGGTCGTGTGTTCACGGGTGATCGCAGCGGCGAATGGTTGTTTGCGGCGATGCATCGCGCGGGGCTCGCCAATCAGCCCGACTCGATTTCGAAAGACGATGGTCTCGTGTTGCACGACGCTTGGGTCACCGTCGCGGTGCGTTGCGCACCCCCTGCCAACAAACCGACGCCGGCAGAGCAGCGCAAGTGCACACCGTTTCTTGAGCGTGAGTTGGCGGCACTCACCGAAACGAAAGTGATCGTATGTCTCGGTTCATTTGCGCTGCGAGCAATCAGCGACATCTTGGGGTTGAAGCCGCTACCGAAGTTCGGTCACGGGGTAGTGATCGAGGCAGGGAAGTACACGCTCGTGTGCAGCTATCACCCCAGCCAACAAAACACGTTCACGGGCAAACTCACTCGCAAGATGCTCGATGACGTGTTCAAAACGGCGAAGAAACTCGCCGCGCGCAAGAACTAGTTCGCGGCGGGTTCCGCCGGAGCCACCTTCTTCTTCGGTGGCGGCACACCAACGACAGGTGCGGGGTTCGCGAATGCGGGCCAGCGGCGACGGCTGTTGATGCTGAGCATGCGTAGCAACTTCATCGCCTTCTCATCAGTCTCGGCTGGTCGGGCGATGACTGCGCCTTCTTTGATCATTCGGTTCATCACTTCTTCGCCAAGTTCGGTGCGCACCACGCACAAGGTCCAGTCGT